>JBGAGR010000042.1:0-37126 GCA_044226645.1 Aggregatilineales bacterium | reverse complement strand
TCCATTACACCGTACCGGAAGGTAGCTATTCCACTAACCCCGACGGCACGACCCGCATCCTTGAATTCCGTGAAATGGTGCAATCGCTTAATCAGAACGGTCTGCGCGTGGTCATGGATGTAGTCTACAACCACACCAACGCCAGCGGCGAAAGTGCCAATTCGGTCTTGGATCAGGTCGTTCCAGGTTACTACCATCGCCTCAATACCAGCGGCAAAGTTGAAACCAGCACCTGCTGCCAGAACACTGCTACCGAGCAT
The DNA here is from genome assembly GCA_044226645.1 of Aggregatilineales bacterium. Lineage (GTDB taxonomy): Bacteria > Chloroflexota > Anaerolineae > Aggregatilineales > Phototrophicaceae > CFX2. Next base: position 36,866 of record JBGAGR010000042.1, on the reverse strand, counting down.
TACATGATGGAAAAACTCATGATCGACTCGGTATTGACCTGGGCAACCGCCTATAAGGTCGATGGCTTCCGCTTTGATTTGATGGGACATCACCTCCGTTCCAACATGGAAGACCTCCGGGCGGCGCTTGATGCCCTCACACCCGATAACGGCGGTGTCGATGGCTCCAAAGTCTATGTCTACGGCGAAGGTTGGGACTTTGGCGAAGTGAAGGACAACGCCATTGGCATCAATGCCACACAGCTCAATATGGGCGGCACAGGCATTGGTACCTTCAATGACCGTCTGCGCGATGCGGTTCGTGGTGGTAGTCCATTTGGCGGCTATCAGGATCAGGGCTTTGCCGAAGGGCTTTTTGTCGACCCCAGCGGCATCACCGCCGGAACGCCCGATGACCAAAAGGCGCGTTTGTTCCTATTCAGTGACCAGATTCGTATTGGTCTCGCTGGTAATCTCCGCGACTACGCCTTCATCGGCGCGGATGGCAATACCGTTACAGGCAAGGATATTTCCTACAACGGATCACCGACGGGTTATACCCTAGATCCGCAGGAAGATATCGTCTATGTTTCCGCGCACGACAATGAAACGCTGTTCGACACCATCCAGATGAAAGCGCCTGCCACAGCCACCATCGCTGACCGGGTGCGGATGCAAAATCTGGCGAACAGCGTCGTTATGTTCAGTCAGGGGGTAGCCTTCTTCCATGCAGGAGATGATATTCTCCGCTCCAAATCCGGCGATAAGAACAGCTACAATTCTGGCGATTGGTTTAATCGTCTTGACTTCACCTATCAAACCAACAACTGGGGTGTAGGCTTGCCACCAATAGGCGATAACAAGGACAATTGGCCGATTTTGCAGCCGCTTCTGGCGAATCCTAATCTGAAGCCCACTCAGGCTAATATCATGGATGCGCTCGCCAACTTCGAAGAACTGCTGCAAATTCGCAAGAGTTCACCCTTGTTCCATTTGCCCACAGCACAGGACATCACGGATCGTCTGACCTTCCAGAATGTTGGGCCAGATCAAATCCCCGGCCTGATTGTGATGACCCTCGCTGATGGCGGAAGCATGGCTGACCTTGACCCGAACTACGACAAAATCATCGTTCTCTTCAACAGCAGCAGCCAAAACGTGACATTCACTGACGACTCACTCAAGGGTGTCAGCATGGAACTCCACCCGGTCTATGTGAACTCACACGATCCGGTAGTCAAAACATCTGCTTTTGATGTTTCCACCGGAACCTTCAGCATCCCCGGACGCACCACCGCCGTCTTTGTGCTCAAACAGGGCGGGTAGCGTTGTAACCGTAGGGGAGGGTCTCAGATCCTCCCCTTAATATTCGTAGTAGTGACTTAGGGCAGCTCGCGAACTGCCCTAAATGCTTCGTCGTCAGTCTTGAGGGAAATCCGCTGCGCCTATCCCAATAGAAGATGCTGTTTTTGCCTTTGCTAATCGCTAACCACTAAAAGCTAAGGCATTAGCTTTACCCCCAGATTCCCTTCAGAAACTTAACCTTCTCCATAACCTGATACGTTTCTCCGCCTTCGTGGTTGTTATACCGCCAGATTCGGATGTCCTTCTGACCTGCGTAATGATTATAAGCGGCATATACCGTCGAGGGTGGACAAATATCATCCATCAGCCCGACTGAAAATAGGGCGTTTGCCTTTGCCCGTGTTGCCAGATTAACCCCATCGAAATAAGACAGCGTATTAAAAACTGTATCAATCTTGTCGCGATGTGTATGGCAGTAACGCGAAATTTCGTTATAAGGGAACGAATCAACAATTTCGGTTGCCCGTCGGTAGTGACACAGGAACGGCACATCCGGCATCGTCACTGATACTTCTGCCGATAATCCACTGACCGCCAGCGCAATTCCGCCCCCCTGACTTCCGCCCGATGTCGCGATGCGGCTTTTGTCGATAGCTGGGTGCGATTGCGCCGCTTCCACCGCCCGTACCCCGTCTGTGAACACCCGCCGATAGTAATAGCTTTTCGGGTTCAAAATTCCCCGCGTCATGAAACCCGGATAATGCGGATTTCCACCATCCGGTTCAGGGTCTGGTGTATCGCCCGGACTCCATGTTGTCCCCTGTCCGCGTGTATCCATCACAAAATGTGCATAGCCCATGCTTGCCCACAGCAGCCAGTTAATGGGGAATCCTCGCCCACCGCCGTAGCCGATATATTCCACCACACAGGGCAGGGGAGTAGTTCTTGCTGTTGGCAGCATCAGCCATCCCTTAACGGGTTGTCCGCCATAGCCGTTATAGGTTACATCGAACGCTTCAACACTCTTTAACCCGGTATCAACGAGTTCGAATTGTGCATCTACCGGGAATTGTCGCGCGTCCGCCAGTGTTTGCTGCCAGAATGCGTCGAAATCATCTGGTTCCACCCGTTCCGGCAGGTATGCCTGAAGTTGGTCGAGTGGCATATCAAAGAAAGCCATTAGTTCTATATCCCTTCACTGGTCGTATATAAAAAATACCGTCCATTATAGTAGCGCGTTTAAGGGGGCTGTCGCTATGATAGAAGTAAAATACTTTTTGGTTAAAGGACATTTCATGAATGCTGTTGACATCATTGTAGCGGGTCATCTTTGTCTCGATCTCATTCCCGACATGTTGCATGTCCGCTTGGAAAATCTGGCACAGCCTGGAAAATTATATGAAATCGGCCCCATAGGTATTTCAACAGGTGGTGCAGTCTCAAATACCGGCCTTGATCTCAATCGCTTGGGTGTCAATGTCGGTTTGGTGAGCGTTGTGGGTGATGATTTAATTGGTCAGATTATTTTGAACTATCTTGCAGGCCGCGACCCTCATTTGACCGGTGGAATCGTCATAAAGCCCGGCGTTGCTAGTTCCAGCACACTCGTTCTTTCACCCTACGACACTGACCGTACCTTTATGCACTGTGCCGGGACGAATACCACCTTTAGTGCCGCCGATATTGACTTTAGCTGGGTTGAACAGGTCAAAATGTTTCATCTCGGCTATCCCCCCTTACTTCCTAAACTGATTGACAATGATGGCGAGGAATTAGCCCTTATCTTCCAGAAAGCAAAAGCGGTTGGCGCTGTCACGTCGATGGATATGGTGGTTCCCGACCCCAACGCCCGTTCTGGTCAGGTCAATTGGCGCGCAATTTTGGGTAAAACACTCCCCTATGTCGATATTTTCCTGCCCAGTATTGAGGAAATCCTCTTCATGCTCCGCCGTTCAGATTATGATAACTGGCGCTCGGATGTTTTTGCCCACCTCAATCGCCACTACCTGCACGATTTGGCGGACGAGTTGCTGACAATGGGCAGCTCCATAGTCGGCTTCAAATTAGGTGAAACAGGCATCTATCTGCGGACAGACGAAGCAATAGATAAATTCAATCGATTACCAATAAACGCCGCTTCGTGGACAAACGTCGAACTATGGCATCCCGCTTATCGGGTTGATGTCGTTGGCACGACGGGCGCAGGAGATGCGGCTTATGCTGGATTTCTCGCCTCCATGTTGCATGGATTCGTCCCTGCTGATGCTCTTCGCTGGGCATGTGCAGCGGGTGCTTGTGCCTGTGAAGTAGCCGATTCGACCAGTGGTGTCCTAACATGGGCAGAAATACAAGCGCGTCTGGGCACGGACTGGCCTTCCCGCTTGGAACGACTCGCAGGTTGGTAATAACTTCTCAATAAGTTTTCACCCGTAAGACGAGCCATATGGTATAATTTCAAGCCGTTGGCTCACGCTGCGCCGATTGGAGTGAAATAGTGGTAGACCGCGCTGTTGTCCTCGCTGTAGGAAGTGCGACTCATCAGAGTCAGTTAATCTACAGTCGCCCTCGTGCCATGCTGCCTGTGTTGGGTAAGCCTTTGGTTGCTCGCGCAATGGAGCGTTTACATCGCGCTGGCATTCAGAAATTTACCATCATCGTTGGTGCTGATGAGGGAGCGGTTGCTTCCTACTTGAATGCCCATTGGATGTCCAATGTATCGCTTGAATTTATCATCCAGCCTGAATACGGCAGACTGGGACAGAGTTTAGTCGAGGTTGTCAAACGGGATGACCACCCTTTTATTCTCGCGACCTACAACAGCCTTACTCACGCCAATTTTCCGGAGCATCTGCTGACGCGATATGAGGATGCTCAGGATGATCTGGTAATCTGTGGCGCATCCACCACGCTTTCCCGCTCACAACCAACCGACTTTGGCCTTGTGGAAGGGCAGTCACTGAAATCGATTTTAAGAGAACCGCCACAGCAAAAACAGAATGCGCTCATGCTGATCGCTGTGGCGCGTTGTGGCTCACACTTCATACAATATCTTCAGCACCGTGTTCCGGGTACCAGTAATCAAGTCATGGACATTTTCAGGGACTATCTCGAATCGGGCGAATCGGTAGTTGCTGCGGAAACAGCCTGGGTGCTCCCCATTGAAACCGACTACGATTTGCTGACAGTCAATAAATTGCTTTTGAACGATGGGCAGGACGCTTATATTTTGAGCGAAGTCGCCCGTAATGTTGAAATCATTCCTCCAGTGCGCGTCGATCCCAATGTCAGTATCGCTGTCGGCGCAAAAATCGGCCCTCATGTCTATCTCGAATCGGGATGCAGCATCGGCCCCAATGCAGTGCTCAGTAACGCCGTTGTTTTGCAGAATGCCATCGTCCCGGCAGGCAGTGATTTGAGCGACGTGGTAGTTTCCTCGCGGGCGAGTATACGGGTTTAAGTCTCGCCTATACGCTTACGGCAGAAGTATAATGAGCCTGTTAATGGCGCATCTGCCGCTGAAGTGGCGAGATAATCCTCGCTCGGTTGCTTGAGGTTTGCATATTGGTTCAACCCTACAAAGTATGTCCCATCTGCGACACCCCCAATCATCGTAATGCTGCTCTATGCAGTACGTGTGGGGCATCGCTGGAAAAGGCGGAGCTGGTCACGCCGGAAAATCAGGCCGAATCCCGCTTCAACGTTTACGACCATCAATATGGGGAAACCGATCTTTTTGAAGGCAGTGTGCCCTGGCGCGGTGGAACCTACCTGTTTAGTGGCTTAGCGGTTTTAGGGGTTCTGGCGTGTATCGGCCTTATTGTATTGGCTGCCTCACGACTTACCAATAACACCCCCGTGAACGACGGCTTCTCGACCCAAACCCCACTCGGCATCCAGAACAATAGCGACTTTATCACCAACACAGCCCGTCCTACGCTCTTTCTGCCTACCATAACCCTCGGCGCACCCACACCCACGCCTACTGACGATCCGACTATCACACCCACACCTGGCCCATGTATTCAGGTCGTTCAGCCCGGTGATGATTTGATCTCGATTATGTATCGCTGTGGTCATCGCCAGTTTGATACACTCCTGGATGTTGTCTTGGAATTAAACAATCTGACTGACCCCACCCGCATCCAGATAGGGCAGTCGATAGAAGTACCTTGGCCCACGCCGACGGTTGACCCTAACGCCGCGCCTGAACCAACCACTGCTGCTGAAATCGGATCAACTGCTGAAGGTGTTTCCGTTGCGGATGCGTCTGTAGCTGTTGATGCCTCTGGATTGCGCATCCAGCCCACTGAGACGCTGCCTGCTGGTGTAATCTGGCACAAAGTGCTGCCCAACGAAAATATCATCTCCATTGCGGTGGATTTTGGCGCATCGCTCCGCAATCTATCGGATTTGAATCCCGAAGTGCCGTTTTCGCAGTGTGATTTTGGACTCGGTTCCGGTGGCCCCAATTGTGTCGTTCTGCTGGCAGAAGGGCAGTTAATTCGCGTTCCAGCCCCGACGGCCACGCCAACCATTCAGCCTACACCCAATGGCAGCGAAACCGCCACACCCACCGCCACTGCTACCTTCAACCAACCCAGCGTCATCAGTCCAAGCGATTTAGCCTTCTTCCAGGCCGGGGATTTAGTCACGCTCCGTTGGGTGGGCACAGGCTCGCTCGTACCCGGTCAGGCCTATCTCGTGCAGGTTGAAGACCAGACCGCCAATCAATCCTATTCCGCCACCACGCAGGACTTGTCATTCATTCTGCCCGACGAATGGCACGCCCGCGACGGCAAGCGCCATAACTACGTCTGGACAGTCGCTCTGATTAACACCGATCAACCGGATAAACCAATTTTTGTCACTGAACCCCGCCGTTTTACCTGGCTGGGATTGGGGAAATAACTGTGCCTATACTGCAACACTCTTTTCATGCTGCCCAAACTGTTTTATTCGACCGCATTATGGCGACTCTGAAATTTAATCTCGCCTCTCGTAGGGGCGCTTCGCGAAGCGCCCTCCCTTCGGAAACTCTATCATGGCCCGGTCTTGTCTTTACCAGCCCCTTTAGTGGGCTTATGTCCTTCTGTGGTAGCCGGATCGCTTTAGTGTCTGGCGGAAAACGGCTTGTTGCTTTTTTGACCGTGATACTCCTCCTCGCAGGCTGCAACTTCAACACCGCGCCGCAGGGAGAAGTCACGCCCACCATCCAGCCCGCCCCTGTGACCGATACACCCCTACCAGTCGCTACCCTCGCCATCACAAACACGATTCAGCCGCAGCTTGTGCTGGAAAGCCCTACAGCAACCTATACCCTTGCGCCACCTACTGAAACCCCTACGCCGAGCAGTACCCCTGGCCCCTACGAACACACTATCAAAGAAGGCGATAGTCTCATCAGCATTGTTGCCGAGGATGGTTACACCGATCTCACAATTGGCAAAGGCGGCATTATCGATCAGGTTGTTTCGCTCAATGGCCTCGCCAGCGCTGATATTTTGCCGCCGCCCGGCTCGGTCATCTATGTTCCGCGTCAGACCGCTACACCCACGCCAGAAAACAATCAGACCGCTATCGCCTTTTCTGCTACGGATGCTGCCATCGCACCCAATGTGACTCTGCCACCCAATACCGCTATCACACAGTACACTGTTGCTGAGAACGACACGCTTGTCGGCATCGCGCAGGCTTTTAACCTCACGCTTGGACAAATTGTTGTCTTGAATCCGCAGCTAGAAGTTTCGAGCTGCAATTTTTCCATTCCGAGCGGTGGCCCGGATTGCAACATCCCGCTTCGGGTCGGCGATGTGCTGAATCTACCCGCGCCCACACCTACACCCACGCTTTCGCCCACACCCAACGGCAGCGAAACCGCCACACCTACGCCCACCTACGCGCCGCCCATGCTGATTTTCCCGCCCGATGGCTCCACCGCGCAGGCCGGAGTCTTTAGCTTACAATGGGTGAGCGTTGGTNACAAGCTGGTTATCCACAACGCGACGCTATTTCCGCCCAGGTCACCAGTGAGATCGGTTGAGTTCATAAAATCCCGATTCAGGGTCATATCGTCCAGCATCCTGAATGTTTTCCACTAATGCTGTCATCTGGGCGATTCCTAAATATCTTTGTCACAAAATGCTTTTGTTTTTCGTTGAGTTCACCCACCAGTTCAAGTTCGAGCATATTGGCAAAGCCTGGCATCGCAGTAAGTGGTGAGCGCAAATCATGCGACACAATCCGCATGAACTCGTTTTGATTATGCGTAAGCTTTTGAAGAGTGATATGTCCCGCAAAAGCCAGCGCCCATCCCACAGAGAGCCATTTTGCGTCCTTGATGGCTTCCATGCGTGGCATAAAGGTCTTGGTATCCTTCGACCATTCGCTGAAGTCTTTATTTTCCTTCCTTCAATGCATTTAATTCATCGGAATTTATGATTTCGTGCAATGGTTTCCGCGCGCATCAGCCATCGTAACGCTGAAGATTCGGCGGCAGGGTTCATCAACAGAAGGTGGTTTTCGCCATCTAGTACAAATAGCGCGGATCGGTAATACTGCTTAAGAGCGAAGCCGACAATTGACCATCACTCAATTGTCCGGTCTTTTCCTGTCCCTCTGTTATTTTCGTCTGGGTCATCAGACTTTTACACCTATCTACGATTGCAGCTTAGTTGAAATATTGCTGTAACTAAATTGATTATATAAGCGTTAAAAAGCAGTTAAAGCAGTATCAAGTTTCCTGAAGCATAGCACGAATTCGATCCAGCGACCATATCAATCGCTACCGTATTGAAGCCACCTTCGGGAACAATGACATCGGCAAAACGTCTGCTCGGCTCAACAAACTGCAAGTGCATTGGGCGAACGGTAGAGAGATATTGGTTAACTACCGATTCAACGGTGCGCCCCCGTTCTTTGATGTCGCGCTGAAGGCGACGAATAAAACGAATATCAGCATCAATGTCAACGAATATTTTGATGTCGAAGAGTTCGCGAAGGGCAGCATCAGCCAGAATAAGTATGCCTTCAACCAGTATTATGGGTTGTGGTTCAACGCAATTGGTTTCATTGGTTCTGCGATACAGTGTAAAGTCATATACGGGGATTTCAGCAGCCTGACCAGACTGGAGCATTTGAATATGTTCAATCATCCAATTCGTCTCAAGTGCATCGGGATGATCGAAGTTTCTTAGGTCGGGTGCGGCCAGAGGAATATCTTCCAAATCCTTATAATAAGCGTCATGCGGAATATATGCGATTTGATGGCTGCCAACCTTGTCCAGAATCGCCCTGGAAATTGTTGTTTTTCCCGCTCCTGTGCCACCCACAACAGCGATAGTGACAGGTTTATGGCTACGACTCATGAAAATACTCTCCTGGAGGTTAATGTAAACGCCCGCTACACATAATGTTGCGGGCGTTTTACTAAAGCCACCTGTGGGACTTGAACCCGCAACCTAACGCTTACGAAGCGTTTGCTCTACCATTGAGCTAAGGTGGCAACCAAGTAAATTATAGCAAAGCGAGATACAGCGTCGCAAGCCTTAATCTAGTGGCGGAAATGTCGTGTCCCCGTAAAGACCATAGCTATTCCCGCTTTGTTTGCTGCCTCGATAACTTCTTTATCTCGTATAGAGCCGCCGGGTTGGATTATCGCGGTAACTCCAGCTTGAATGGCAACTTCAATACTGTCTGCAAAGGGGAAAAATGCATCAGATGCAAGCACTGAACCACGAGCACGCTCACCAGCTTTAGCGACAGCTAATTGAGTCGCATCAACTCGACTAGGTAGTCCGCCGCCAATTCCAAGTGTTGTATCAGAAACCGCAAGGACTATAGCATTTGATTTAACATGCTGAACAGCTTTCCATGCGAATTGGAGTGCATTTATTTCCTCTGGAGATGGTGCTCGCTCAGTAACTGTTTGAAATGTTGCCCCTTCAGGATCACCGATGTCCGCACTTTGAACGAGCATTCCCCCTTGTACGCTGCGGATTTCGGGTTCTTTGCCACTAAAAGTCTGGGGAATCTGGATTAAACGGCAATTTTTTCGGTTCGACAAGAGGCTAACCTGGGCTGTCGGTGAGAATGATGGAGCGGCTATTGCCTCAATAAATAACGTGCCCAGCCCATTGACCAATTCATCGTCCACAACCCTGTTAACAGCCATTACTCCACCATAGGCCGACACTGGATCGGAAGCAAGTGCTTTAGGGAACGCTTCGGCTAAAGTTGCGCCGCTTGCAATACCAGTTGGGTTTAGATGCTTAACAATAACTGCTGTTGGTTCAGTAAAGCTGCTAACTGCGCGCCAGGCCGCATCGAGGTCAAGAATATTGTTGTAGGATAGTTGTTTTCCACCCAGGACAGTTCCGCCTAAAGGCCCTGTTTTGGTTGCTCTGCTGTAGTAAGCAGCCACTTGGTGAGGATTTTCACCATATCGCAATGTTTCAACTTGCTGCATTCCGACCGATAGATGTCGGGGTAAGTCGCTACCAATTAAGCTTGGAACCATATCCTGAGACAAGAAGGCGTGAATAGCTGTGTCATAATCACGAGTGTGAGCAAAAGCTTTTACTGCGAGTTTACGCCGGGTTGCCAGGTCAACTTGGCTGGAGGCTTTTAATTCAGCACCAACCTTTGCATAGTCGTTTACGTCGCACACAACGATAACGTGAAAGAAGTTTTTGGCAGCCGCTCGTAGCAGCGTAACACCGCCAATATCGATTTGCTCGATTGCATCCTGTAGAGTGATTCCCTGTTGAGCTACGGTATCCTGGAATGGATATAGATTACACACCACCATATTGATAGGCGCATATCCGAATTCTTTAAGACTGGTAATGTCTTCTGGCTTATCTCTCGCGAGAATACCTGCATGGATTGCCGGGTGTAATGTTTTTACCCGACCATCAAGCAGTTCTTTCATCCCAGTAAGCGCCTCTACAGAGGTTACAGCCAGACCACTATTCTTGAGTGTGACTTCGGTGCCGCCACTAGCGACTAAATCCCAACCGAGTTCAAGTAGTGTTGAAGCAAATTTAACAAGATTGGTTTTATCATAAACGCTCAGTAATGCGCGAGGCATAATTGCATCCCTTTGTGCAAAAAACGGTTTTCAAAATTACCTGCGAAGGTGGTTTCAACTGGAACGATAAATCCACTCTCCCTCCAACTTGACTGATAATCAATTTTGGATTTGAAAGAGGCGGATTCTGTATTAAAACTTGGCTTATAGGACGGACGACACGGATTATAGCATTGTTTCACGATTTAGGGGCAGAGACAATCGAAATGACTTCCACGACGAAACGATTAAATTCGCGGCAGTAGACCTCAACGAAATCCTGAGTGATAGCCTGACCTAAATCGGCATGACCAGCCTGTGCAAGCGCAATGATGGCTGGTCGAAAATCCCGCAGGGTGATATACAGAGTATTATTGTTATCGGACATAATGCCCCAGACCAAAACCTTTTTGTCATTGTCATCTTTTGCACTTGCGAATCGGGAAATTGATGAGCCGGGTGTTACTTGCCCGACATTGCTAAATACTTCTTCGCCTTTTATAGCTTCATTCATGAACGAAAAATGTCCGGGGAGTCCATCGGCTAAGCGCTGCATTGCTCCTGGTAAGCCAGCAATCAATCTTATCGCTGTTGTGCTCATACTTTCACCGCCTGTTGCGATTTTCCGATAGCGGCGCATGATTTCACCAAAGGCAAGTATGTTGCTGAGATACTCCTGGCGAGCACTATTGAATCGTTCCCGATTCTCTCCCCTGTGGAATATACCTCGATTAGCATCATGCAGAAGGGAAAGGGCTTCAGTATGACGACGGTAGAAATCGAGTAATGGGCTTCGGAATGTGCTGGGAAATATGCGATCCTTTGGGTTGATGCGACCAGCATCTATAGGAATTAATAGAGATGGATTGTTCTCCTTCAAATTTGCCAGCATCTCATCAACTGATTGAGAAAGATTCTTGTCACCCCTTTTTCGGAAATCATTTAAGGATCGTTCGAGCTGTGGGCTTATCTGATAACATTGGTTAAATACAGTGCGAAATAATACCAACAGGTCGTTTACAGTTACATGAACGGTCGGTTTGGTTCGTCCTAAAAACAATTTGCGAAGTTCGATTATAGGTGCAAGTGGCAAGCTCGATTCGCCACTAATGAAGTTTATGGCACGAGAATATTTTTTCATCCGGTGTTCCAATTTTGGAACAGATCTTAAATCAAGGGGCACTATTGCTTGGACTGGTAACGTATTTTGCATGGCGGCTGTTTGACTTAATTGTCTTGTGGCCTCGTTTGTAAGCATTTCTGCAACTTCCATAGCCCATGGGCCATCGAAGTAGATATGAGAGAAATCAAATACCATACTGCCATTGGTTCGAAAAAATGTTAGTCCCTGATCACCAATACCACGCTGCCCCTGCCGAATTACACTAAGTGGCTGGTTTCGGTTAACCATGTCCCAATTGATTAAAATCGGAGCATGTTGCAATTCTTGAACGGCTTTTTGCTGTTCTTTATTGAGAGTGTTGCGTAGGGTGGTTTGCGATACACGAGGCATTGCAACTAAAATTTGGTCGGCTCCGGATAAGTTACTTACTTTGTTGTTTTGCATGATACTTTGGACTTGGGCGTGAATCAGGGCTGGCGCAGTAGGGGATGTGGGGTCAATGAGTTCAAGTAGATAATAATTGCCGTGATAGATTAAACCTACGTGAAGATCGCTGTTCCGAATAGGAATGCGTTTTTCGCTGTAATCCCCCGGATCCAGGTATGTTTGAAGTGAAAGTTGCTTTTGGAATGCGCTGATAGATTGTTCGCGTCGGAGTACATTTTCCGGTGAATTCCAGATGTTTTCGAACTTACGACGTTGCTGCTGACCTACATCATTTAGCTGTTCATCACAGAAGGCTTCAAATCGTTGCCGGCGGTAAATAGCCAGGCTGGTTGCTTGTTGACCGTTGAGACTAAATGGTCGTAGCATTTGCCATATCTTATGAAGCCCGGTTAGACCTGTGATTTCTTCAATCGCGGCTAGACGCACATGTTCTTCCCACACATTGGTAAGGAGTCGATCATAATCGCGGAGCAGCCACATGGCGGCCAATATCCATGCAGTGAGTTGCTGTGCATCTGATGGGGTAGGGCGAAATGATTTTAATGCTTGGTGGAATCCTAATGTTTCATTCTGGTGTCTTGCTGCATCTTCTCGCAGGCCAAACTCTACGTAAAACTGCCAGACCCCATCAGGCAGGAAGTCTTCTGGTTTTGCTCCGGCTAACCGCAAGATCATATTGTACCCAGCCAGAACTGTGGCCGGCCCAGCGAACATCATGCGATAGAATGCATTGTTGCGGACAATAGCCAATCCCTTGAAAAGTGAGTTGAAGTGAATGCGCCCTTCTGCGGGAGGAACTTCGCGATCTTTTAAGTTCATAATGCCGTTTAACACAAATCCCACGACATTTCCAGCAGGGAGAATTTGCGATATCATCTCAATTAATTCTTCCCGCTCAGGCACCGATATGCGCGTTGTGTTGAGTCTATTCCCCTTGGTCTCAGTCAGCATCATTCTGAGACTTGCTGCTGCCATCTGGGTTGCTTGCTGGACGATTTGTTCATCCTCACTGAGGTTTGGCATATCATTCATGTATTTGTCTCACACGGTGATTGTAATGGTTTTCAAAAATGATTTTAACGGAAGATAACATGGGTGTCAGTGGGAATTAATGATGGTGTTGCGGTTACAATGTGTTTGCTTCACAAATGCTAAGCCGGGATAACCATTACCCTGCAATAGAAGATGTAGTTAGGGGAAATTATGCGAACCAATCACCCAAAAGTAGTGATTATTGGTGCAGGTTTTGGTGGTTTATATGCTGCTCAAACACTGAAAAACAAGACTGTTGATGTAATTTTAGTTGATCGACAGAATTTTCATACTTTTACACCTCTCCTGTATCAAGTGGCTACTTGTGGTCTTGATCCTAGTGGCATAGCATATCCAGTTCGTAGTATTTTTCGTCGCGCACCGAATATTCAATTCTTATTGGGCGACGTAAAGCAGATCGATTTGTCTGACCGCAGGATCGCAGTAGAAACCAATACGGGATTGCGCCAGATTTCGTACGATTACTTGATTATGGCCGCAGGGAGCGTCACCAATTTTTTCCAATTGGAAGGGCTAGAACAGTTTGCATTTGGACTCAAGAACTTGTCTGATGCAGTCATTTTGCGTAATCACATATTAAAGCTCTTTGAGCGTGCGGCCTGGACGGAAAACCCTGAGCAGAAACGGGCATTGACAACACTGGTAGTGGTGGGTGGTGGCCCAACCGGTTTGGAAACTTCCGGTGCGCTGTACGAACTCTATAATCATGTTGTGCAGCAAGAATATGCTGGATTCCGGGATATGCAAGCGCGGGTTATGCTTATCGAGGCAACTAATCATGTGCTTGATCCTTATCCGCCAAATTTGCGGAAGTCCGCTCTCGAGCAGCTGAAATCATTGGGTGTTGAGGTTGTATTGGGCACTCAAGTGGAAGCTGTTGAAAAAGATAAGATTCGCTTAAAAGGTGGTCAGATCATTCCAACCTATACACTTGTATGGGCTGCTGGAGTTAAGGCTTCACCAATTGCTGAGTTGTTGAATGTTCCATTACAAAGATCAGGTCGCATACCAGTGAAACCTACACTCGATGCGGTTGGACTTGAGGGCGTGTATGTTGTTGGTGATATGGCGTATTTAGAGGATGAAAACGGTTCGGCCTACCCGATGTTAATTCCAGTGGCAAAGCAGCAAGGCATACTCGCTGCAAAAAATATTATGTGCGAGATTAATGGGCAGAAGCCTTTTGCATTCCGTTACTATGACCGGGGCATTATGGCTACTATAGGGCGGAGCAGGGCAGTCGCGTGGATTTTTAACAGGGTAACAATGAAAGGGTATTTAGCTTGGTTGGCGTGGCTTGTCTTGCACCTCATATGGCTGTTGGGTTTTCGCAACCGAGCCAGTGTTTTCATAAATTGGGTGTGGAACTATCTGACTTTTGACAGATCTGTACGCATTATTCTCGAACACAGCCCACACCCGACAGATTTCGAAGCTGACTAGAGTGTGTTATGCACTTCGAGTGGAGGGGATAGAAAACTCAAAATGGTTCTCTCAAATCCCTTATCCAACTTTGGTTGATTTATTATAACTTGACGAGGACTTATGTTCTGCTGTATCCTGAAACTGCCCGTACAGTCGCTCTATACTAGCTGGTGACTATGCCGAATTTTGTAGGGACACTATATATCGTGTCCGCCTTAAATCGTGATGAAACACATAGATTTGCAGCAGAACAATTAGAAACTGGTAATGGAAAGTTGCCAACTTCATGTAGCAGCAAAGTTTGCAGCAGCACACCCCTACTTCGCCGCCGCAATATCACACGGGAGAAAATGACCTTGTTTATGGGTTTTCACCGCGATAAGCACCAATTTCGCCGCATCATCACCATTGATGGCTTGCAAGGACTGGAAGCTGGTAACTGGTGAATGGTAGCGTGTCTCAAGGGCTGTCAATCACCGCCATAGCACTTTGAGGGAAACGTTCCCCTCACCGTTTCTCCACCACTTCCACCATTTCACGCGGGTGAATGCATGTCAATGATTGCCAATTGCTCTCGGAAATTAGCACTCAGGGTACTGCTGCCGTTTCTGCAATAATTCTGAGGGAAACTTACCCTCGATTGACTGCTGCACTTTCTGCAATTACACAGCAGGAAATAGCAGTCATAGTCTCAAACTCACTGCCATATCTTAAGTTCATGACAGTCTCTAGCAATCCGATTACCACGAAAGGGTATCCGCAATTAAGTTTTGCATTAGTTGTTGACTTGTGTCAAAGCCCTGAAGTGCGAGCATCTTCTTCTGTCCACCCTCGATCTTCGCTGCTTACGTTAACCCGTGATGGACGCTCCGCAACAGCATGAATGATCAGCGAAGCAAAAGCAATGACGAGCAGGGCAAAACCCACCGGAAGTCCGAACGCTTTTGGCCCGGCGAGAAAGCTACCGCATAGGAACGCTGGCAAAACACCAACATAAGCAGTAATCGCGACGAAATGAAATGCTTTGGCTATTCCACCACCATAGATTTTATTTCGATGGCTGGAACGTCGAGCAACAGGGACAGAAAAAATCACCATCGATGCAATGATAATAAGCAGGGCAATCAGCGAACTATCCATGAAATTTAGCCTAAAAGAGTGTGTAGATAAAAGGCTGAGTGGCTGGATTGCTTCCTAGAATGATAAGCACAGCAAAAATAATCAACGTGATAATCATAGGAATAAGCCAATAGAGTTTTCGCCGCCATAAAAACTGTAGTAATTCACCTAGGATGCCCATACGGGCAATTAAGTCACGCATGTTCCACTCCTTATTTGGGTTTTTGTACTAGAAATGTATTGAGAACAAGCATATCAATATCGCTATTCTGGAAAGTGTTCCAGGCATCGCGAGGGGAAGTTACTATTGGCTCACCTCTCAGGTTAAAAGAAGTATTCAATAAGACGGGCACACCTGTTGCCTGCCCAAATCGCTCTATGACACCATAATATCGAGGATTCGTTTCACGTTCTATAGTCTGGAGTCGACCGGTTCCTTGGTGGCATACAGCTTGGATTTTATCCTGTTTATCTGATTTTATAGGCGCAACCATGAGCATATAGCGCGGCGCTTCATGCTCTTGCACAGCTGGGTAATCAAAATACTCGCTGGCGCGGTCTCGTAGGATGACTGGGGCAAATGGCCTAAAGGGTTCCCGGAATTTAATCTTTGTATTGACGACTTCTTTCATATCATCAGTGCGAGGATCTGCCAGAATACTGCGATTACCCAACGCACGTGGCCCCCACTCAAAACGTCCTTGAAAAAAGCCAACCACCTTTTTCTTAGTTATTGAATCAGCTACTATATCAAGTAGCTTGTCTTCATTATCCCCATATGCTTCATATTGAGCGTCTTTGCTGTCAAGGTATTCAGCACACTCAGCATCGGAGTAGCCTTGCCCCCAATAAGCATGTGGCATCACCCACTTTCGCGGATTACCCAATACCATGTGGTAAGCCCACAACGCCGCTCCCAAAGCACCCCCATCATCACCTGCTGCTGGCTGAATATAAATTTCGTCAAAAGGGGTTTCATTCAGCAAGCGGTAATTTGCTTTAGTATTAAGCGCTACTCCGCCTGCCATTACTAGCTTGCTCAGGCCAGTTTTTTGATGTAAATAGCGCGCAATATTAATTAATGCTTCTTCCGTCACTATCTGAATACTGGCAGCAATGTCCGCGAATCGCTGGTTTTCACTCATCGCTAGTTTTTCACTGGATCGCTCTGGGTTAGTTGCCATCGTGAAAAAATCTGCTTCCGGATGACGGGGCGCGCCAAATAGATCCACAAAACCCTGATTGAAACTGTGTTGCGTCGAATGATGGAAACTAAAATAATCCAGGTTGAGGTCAAAACTTCCATCGTTTGGTTTTTGCTCGAACAGGCGATGAACTTTATCAATATAACGAGGTTGACCATACGGTGCCATCCCCATTACTTTATATTCACCATTATTGACCCGAAAACCCAGATAAGCTGTAAAAGCGGAATAGAGGAGGCCAATGGAATGGGGGAAACGTTGTTCCTGAAAGAGTTCAATATGATTCTGGCCTTGCCTGCCATTCTCCCAAGTGCTGGTTGCTTTTCCCAAAGTTGTGGATGTCCATTCACCAACACCATCCACTGTGAGAACTGCTGCCTCACGGAAAGGACTGGCAAAGAAGGCACTTGCGGCGTGGCTCATATGGTGATCGCAAAATAGAACTCGATCATAACGTACTCCGACTTTACTTTGGATGATGTTTTTGATCCAAAGCTTTTCTTTAAGCCAGCTCACCATCGCGTCGCGCCACACATCTGCAGATCGTGGAAACGTATTGAGTGTCGTCAGCAGGATGCGTTCAAACTTAACCAAAGGCTTTTCGTAAAAAACTACATATTCTAGGTCATTACCTGTTATTCCTGCTAAATTTAAGCAAAATTGAATTGCCTTCTCAGGGAAATTATTATCGTGTTTTTTGCGACTGAATCGCTCTTCCATGGCGGCCGCAATCAATTCGCCATCCTTGAGAAGCGCGACTGCGGAGTCGTGATAGAAACACGAAATGCCTAGGATATACATAAGTTAATCAACCCTGTCGCTTTGCAGTTTCTAAATCATTGGGCATTGGTGCTCTTTCAAGCCATGAACTGGGTTTATTTTGTTGCTGCAACGGATCGCTTGAAAAGCGTGACAGAAAACCAAATGGTGCGAGAATTGTAAAATAGAAGAGAGTAGCAATTACCTGAGCCTGTGCGTCGCCCACAATTGCGGCAATAATCTTAAACCGTTCCCATGCAATTTGAAAAATTTCCTTCAATTTATACCTTCGACATAAATAGGTCGATCATCAAGATTTGACAACCAAAGTGCTTATTAGTTGATTATGATTGAGCAACGAGTGTATCATAAATAAATTTGAAAATCGTCCCTTTTTCTTCAGCGTTTTACCACCTTTTTTAGTTCTGGCTTTTTAGATGTGTAGTTGTCATAATGTCGCTTGTCGAATCATCGGTTACATGGCTACAATAGTTGTGATTTGAATTATCACTACGGGATACAGCGAAATATGAATATTGAACAAGCCTTACGGGAGAAGCGCGACCAAAAAGCCCTTCCTCATCTGGAACAGTATGCCCCAATCTGGATTATCAATGAGAGAATCATTAAAGAGGACGAGGCCATACAATTTGAGGTGGTTTTTCAGCACCCTCAGTATGGGTGGGTGAATCGCCGTTATCGCTATGACGGCTTCAATGATGTGCTTTACCACAAAGGACAAATCACTCTTCCTGAGAGCAAGGTATTAGCAGTTCAGGAGCAGGAGCCATATTTTGCTCCTGTAGTTGCTGACATCCCTAATGCGTATGGTGGCTGACTTTAGCCGATGGCTTAGTGAGTTGTTCAAAAATCAGCATTAATTGCTCTGCAATCTTGCTCCATGAATAATTCTTTCCTAGTTGAGCGGCAGCGATACCCATTTGCTGCCGCCTTTCTGGTTCCATAAGCAGGGAAGAGATTCGCTCTGCGATGATAGACGGACTTCGCGCTGGAATCAGAAACCCTGTTTTGCCATCTTGGATTAGAAATGCTAGTCCTCCTATCTGGGAAGCGATAACCGGCGTACCCGAAGCCATCGCCTCCAGCGCGACCATACCAAAAGATTCGTAATCCGATGGCATAACTATGGCGAGCGATGCCGCGTAGTAGGCATGTAACTCATCCTGATTTTTTGCGCCAAGAAATTTCACCATATTCTGGAGTCCCAAATCAATCCTAAGTTGTTGGAGACGTTTGAGTTCGCCGTTACCTAGCTTTTTAAGATTACCACCAATGACACAAAATTTGAGATTGGCGATAAGAGACGGCATATTTTGCTGGATTATGTGAAGCGCTTCCATAATGCTATCTACCGCTTTTAACGGCTCAATACGCCCGGCAAAGACAAGTAAATTCGTTTTGCTCGAAAATCCAAGCTGTTTTTTTGCTTCGCTCATTGACATGGGATAGAAACGGCCCGTATTTACTCCAGGTGAAATAATCTCAATCTTGCGACGATTAGCGCGATATAACCATAGAAGTTGAGCTTGCTCGGCGGGTGTTGCGGCGATAATACGATCTGCTGAACGAACAATGTGCATTTCAGTCCGTACTCGCAAGTCGGGCGACAATGGGGGAATATAATCGGGTAATATCCGATTTTTCATTTGTCCGAGAGTATGAAACATCTGAACAAAAGGTATTCCCCATATTTCCTTAAGACGATGGGCTACCCAACCACTTAACCAATAATGACTATAAATCAAGTCGAATTGAAGGTTATGGATGGTGGTATGAGTCAGGACTCCAGTAAGAAAGTGAGATAAACACGGATAGATTTCTTCTGGCGCAATTGTCTGGGGAGGTCCAGCGTTGACGTGAATAACTCGAATATTGCCGCCTAAACCAAAGTCAATGTCTGGTTGTTCAATTGTAGTTCGGCGTGTGAATATAGTGACCGATATGCCCATATGATCGAGTTCTTGCGCCAATTCTTTAATATACACATTCATACCGCCGGTCTTTTCTTCCCCGAGTTTTGCCAAAGGGCTGGTGTGTACCGAGAGCATCGCCAGGTTCTTGATAGGCATTCTATTTTCCCTAGTCAGTCTTATATTGTGCCCGGAGCATATAGACGCGGGTATCTTGTCCACCCATTCGATACTTATAAACTTCATCACCTCTCAAGAAGTCAAATAGCTCGTACCCAGTTTCAATAGCATATTGAATATTGTGGGCAAGTAGAATAATCCCTGGGCTGAGGTGCCCATATTGGTCTGGGAGGAGACCCGAATTATACACGAGTACACGACCCTTATAAACAAAATTGAGATAGGTAGCTGCGTGTACGCCATCAATAGTGAGGAAGCTGAGTTGAAGCCAATTGTTGTGAAATATTATCGGCACGATTGCTTTAAAAAATGTCTCGTTCTGCTGATCTCGCAGGAAACTGGCTTTTTCAGGATGACTAGCACCCATTAAATGTAGAAAATGGCCTATTTCCTCTTGTATATCGTGCTTTTCACTAACGATATACCATTGAATTTGTTCGGTTGCCCCTTCGGCGCGCCGTATTTTGCGCCGTAGCTCATGACGCTGCTTTTTATCCAGCATATTGAGATATTCCTCCCAATTGGAGGGAAGACTAATGACCGGACATACCTCCTGTTGGGAAAGACTCACCTCAAAACCGTGTTGGGCTAAAATTTCGGGAAACCGCGCCTGCCCTGGTGCATGTTCAGGAAGATTACAGAGATCAATTACGTCAAATTTATCATGATGTTGGGCGGCAAATTTGGCAAATTCCATTAATGTTTGTTCAATGTTGTTGGTATCAACAATAATGTCGAGATAGTCTGTAACTTCCACGCAGCCAACACTTCGCACTACCCGACCATGAATCGCATTTTGTTCAATAAACCAGGGTGCAATCCCAATAAGTCGTTCGTTTTCATCATGACACGTGAGCACCCATAGTTCACCAGGTTTATAGGCTGCCCACCAAGTTGATTGCCATTCCCAGGTACTAAAAACCCTATCGGAAGTACTTCGTTGTACGAGTTCATTCCATTCAGAGCGAAGTTCTTCAAAGACGCTTTCTTGAGCATATGCAGTCACTTTCACAGGGTTTTCAATCCTTTTGGAGAAGAATAAAAATTAGCACGATCATAAAAATTATAGCCGCAGCACTGTTTGAATAACAATATCCACAATAAAAACCGCCCATTGGCTTGGGCGGTTCGATTTTAAACATCGTTTCCTTGAAGCGAGCTATTTAGCTTTGGCTGCTTCGGCTGTTTTATGTTCATAAGATAGCGAAAGTTTGCTATCCACGTCGAACAAATGCATGTTTTCAAGATTGAACACGATACCCTGCCGATGGCCGACACGCGCGTGCGTGCGTGGATCCATACGGGAGATGAAGTTGGTTCCACGTTCTTCAAGGTAAACGACCATCTCGTTGCCCATTTGCTCGACTACATCTACATTCGCCTCTACCTTGGCTGGAACAATTCCCGGCGGTTGATAGTCGATATCATGGATGTCTTCAGGGCGAATACCAAAAACCACTTTCTTACCCATGTGGTTCTTGAATATCTCAGCATGATCAGCTGGGACAGCCAGGTTGAAGACACCCGTGTCCACAACAACTTTGCCATCTTCTTGCTTAAGCGTAGCATCGAAGAAATTCATCGAAGGGCTACCGATGAAACCTGCTACGAATAAATTGCGAGGATTGTGATATAGATTGAAAGGGGTGTCGATTTGTTGGAGTTCGCCTGCGCTCAGAACGCAAATACGAGTACCCATCGTCATAGCTTCAACTTGATCGTGGGTAACGTAGATGAAAGTTGTCCCTAGCCGTTGATGAAGTTTGCTAATGAATGAACGCGCTTCAACGCGAAGTTTTGCATCCAGATTCGAAAGTGGTTCATCCATCAAGAATACAGCGGGTTCACGAACAATGGCACGTCCAACTGCCACACGCTGACGTTGTCCACCGGAGAGCTGGCGAGGACGACGGTCAAGCAGTGGTTCAATACCCAGACTCTTAGCTGCTTCATGAACACGTTGGTCAATAATTTGCTTTGGAGTTTTACGGAGTCTCAAACCAAAGGCCATATTGTCATAAACAGTCATATGGGGATACAAGGCATAGCTTTGGAAAACCATCGCTACATCACGATCTTTTGGAGCGACATTATTAACAACACGGTCACCGATTAAAATTTCTCCCTCGCTGATTTCTTCAAGGCCAGCAAGCATGCGTAGGCTGGTTGATTTCCCGCATCCCGATGGGCCTACAAAAACGAGAAATTCTTTGTCATAGATTTCAATATGAAGATCTTTGACAGCAGCACTATTCCCATAGCGCTTATAAATATGATTAAATGTTACGCTTGCCACTAGCTTTCCTCCATTTGGACGTTAATGTGCCGAAAATAGAACAGATTTATATTTCAAAAAGTTTGTGGACTTTGCACGAATATTTTGCATCCCAGCAAACTCAATTGTTTAAACGCGATTATAAACACTACTTTTCATTTTGCCAAATTTCAATTTTCCTGATTATCAATGACTATCTTTATTCCTCAACATATGCAGGAAACTCTGAATAGAGTAACATCATTGTGACTACAACGGCAAATTTTGAAGGGCACTATGTCAACTAATATCAATGCTGAAATTATTGCCATCGGCACCGAAATACTGCTTGGCGAGATCACTGATACTAACTCAGTCTATATTGCAAGGGCGCTTCGGGATATAGGGGTAAACCTTTATTTCATGACTTCGGTTGGTGATAATGAGCAGCGTATCGCTTCTGCAATCCAAATTGCTATGTCCAGAGCGCAGATTATTATTACGTGCGGTGGGTTAGGACCAACCGTAGATGATATGACCCGGCAGTCAGTTGCTGCGGCGACCGGACGTGGTTTAGTATTCCATCAAGAGTTACTTGATCAGATCGCCGCGCGTTTTGCTACTTTTCGCGCCCAGATGACCGAAAATAATCGTCGCCAAGCCTATTTGCCAGATCGCGCTATTGTAATTGAGAATCCAGTAGGAACTGCCCCGTCCTTCATTGTCGAACATGACGGGAAAGTCGTTATCAGCCTGCCGGGTGTACCGCGTGAAATGAAATTCCTGTTGACTGAAAAGGTCATTCCTTATCTACATGAACATTACCAACTTGGCAGTGGAGTAATCAAAGCGAAAGTTTTGCGCACCGCTGGTATTGGCGAGAGTTTTCTGGATAGTCAGATTGGTGATGCGCTATTGCAACAAAGTAATCCAACTGTGGGTTTGGCCGCCCATGCAGGGCAGGTCGATGTTCGTGTAACGGCTAAAGCTAACAACGAGGCCGAAGCTGACTCGATGATTGCAGAAGTCGAAGCCCAAATTCGTGAACGAGTGGGGAAATACATCTTTGGTATTAATGAAGAGAAGATCGAAGATGTTTTCGTTCAACTACTACGAACCCACCACCTGACCGCTGCAACGAGCGAAACTGGTATTGGCAATCCTGTCAGTAAGTTGATTCGCGCAGCGCTCGACGCTGATTCTGTGCTCATAGCTTCTGAAACTTACAGTGACCCTCACCATTTACGGCTAAAGTTATCACTGGATGAATCCATTCCACTTCGTGAACTCGCTGAACGTGCCGCAGAGTCTCTTGTTAATCAGTCAAGGGCTACTGCTGGAATTGCAGTGGTTTGCCGACCCGATATGGACGAAACGCATTCTGATTCTGAAACCGGAACTGCTATAGCGATCTATACAGCCGAAAAAACGCGCTCACGGGCTTATGGGTTTGGTGGTAACTCAGACACGGCACCTGTATGGGCAAGCACATGGGCAATGTCTATGTTATGGCAAATGCTGACCGAAAAATTTGACACGCCGTAGAACACTGTTTCCGCCGCCCTGCCGCCACCACCGCCGGGCAGAATGGACGGCGGTGGCGGGAAGATCGTTATGAGTGTATTGGTGGGGTAATTCCACCGCTATTCTCCCTCATTCATGGTGGAAATGGTATTCAAATGGTGAGGGGAAATTTCCCCTCAAATATCGCCGGAATTGATTGTCAACCATTTTGTTCGTCAGGCAGTTGTCGTTTTTGGTGCGAGGTGCAAGGCGTGAATTGGTATAGCGTCGATTGCACCAGATAAAGCATAGCACAAGCAGCGTGCAAAAGGGTGAACTTTTGGTACGAATGTTCTAACCGAAAGGTAGCTTTTTGCTTGCTAATCTTCATCGAGGCGCAGGAGTGCCATAAAGGCTTCCTGGGGCACTTCGACGGAGCCAACCATCTTCATGCGTTTCTTACCTTTTTTCTGCTTCTCCAGCAGCTTTTTCTTACGCGAAATATCCCCACCATAGCACTTTGCTAACACATCTTTGCGCATGGCGCTGACATTCGCGCGGGAAATGATTTTTTTCCCGGTTGCAGCCTGAATGGGAATGACGAAAAGCTGGCGCGGGATAAGTTCTTTGAGCTTGCTGACCAGTTTTTGACCTTTATGATAGGCATCATCGCGGTGGACAATAATGGCAAGTGCATCCACTGGCTCATTATTGACGAGAATATCAAGCTTAACCAAATTTTCAGTCTGATACTGGTCAAACTGATAGTCCATGCTGGCATAGCCCTTTGTGATACTTTTCAAGCGATCAAAGAAATCTATGATGACCTCGGATAGTGGAATGCGATAATGCAGCATGACCCGTGAAGTGTCCAAATATTCGGTTGTAACGTAGATACCGTGTTTTTTGATGACCATATCCATAATTGCCCCGATGAATTCCTGCGGGGTATAGATTTGGATCTTCATCCAAGGTTCGCGGATTTCTTTTATAAAAGATTCGTCAGGCAATTGGGCTGGGCTGTCAATCATGACCAGACTCCCATCCGTTTTGACCACTTCGTACTCAACACTAGGTGAAGTTGCCAAAATATCGAGATTATATTCCCGTTCCAATCGTTCCTGAATGATTTCCATGTGGAACAGACCCAGGAATCCTACGCGGAAACCGAAGTTCAAAGCCTGCGATGTTTCTGGCTCGTAGACCAGCGAAGCATCGTTTAATTGGAGTTTTTCCAGAGCATCACGCAGATCGGGATAGTCGTCATTGTCTGTGGGGTAGATACCAGCGAAGACCATTGGTTTCACTTTAGCATAACCGGGCAAAGGCTCATCTGTGCCACCCGTAGCCCATGTAACTGTATCTCCGACCCGGCATTCACGAACTGTTTTAAAGCCCGTTGCTACGTATCCAACTTCACCAGCCTCAAGACTATCAACCACGCGCATGTTGGGGCTAAATACGCCAACTTCGACAGGTTCGAATTTTGCGTCCGTTGCAAAAAGTCGAAGCACTGTGCGTTTGTCCAATCTGCCATCAATGACGCGAACGTAGGCCACTACGCCTTTGTAAGAGTCGTAGTGAGAGTCAAAAACCAATGCCCGAAGCGGTGTATCGACATTGCCTTTTGGGGGTGGAACGCGCTCAATGATGGCTTCCAAGACATCCTGAATTCCTAATCCTTGTTTAGCAGAAATAGGAATCATTTGATCTGCCGAAATCCCTAGTAAGTCTTCTAGTTCTTTGGCAACTTCTTTAGGGCGTGCTGAGGGCAGGTCAATTTTGTTAATGACCGGCACAATTTCCAGAT
The DNA here is from genome assembly GCA_044226645.1 of Aggregatilineales bacterium. GTDB lineage: Bacteria > Chloroflexota > Anaerolineae > Aggregatilineales > Phototrophicaceae > CFX2. The sequence continues at coordinate 11,706 of JBGAGR010000042.1, read as the reverse complement.
CCTGGTCGAGCGCCAGATAGAGATTGGCAAGTGTTTGTGCCTCAATACCCTGTGTGGCATCAACAACCAGAATTGCACCTTCACATGCTTGAAGCGCGCGGCTGACCTCGTAGTTAAAATCGACATGGCCGGGGGTATCAATCAGATTGATAACATAGTCCTGACCATTTTTCGAACGATAATCCATGCGAACGGCTGAGGCTTTAATCGTGACCCCACGTTCCCGTTCCAAATCCATACTGTCGAGTAGTTGTTCCTGCATATCACGGGCTTGAACCGTATTTGTAAGTTGCAGCAAACGATCCGCCAGCGTGCTTTTGCCGTGATCGATATGAGCAATGATTGAGAAGTTGCGTATGTTTTCGCGATTCATGTTGGAATTATTCCATTGATGTTAACGGCGTAATTATACAGTGAGAAAAGAACTTCAGTGTAGAGTGGGGTCAGGGGAACTTGACAATCGAACTAATGAGATCGTCGATGTTATGAGGTGTGATTGTGTTGTCACCATGATTTAGCCACGCCAGAAATTCTGTATTTCCGGCTGGACCTTTGATAGGGGAGGTGGTTAGTCCCTTGATATTCAAACCGATTTGTTGGGCGAATGAGAGAATATCCTGTAAAACTCGTATATGGACAGCGCTATCTTTAACAACTCCACCTTTACCAACATCGTCTCTCCCTGCTTCAAACTGCGGCTTGATAAGCGGAATGATGTCCGCTTGCGGCGTGAGCCAACCTTTGATCGTGGGCAAAAGCAGTTTGAGCGAGATGAATGATGCATCCACCGTCACGAGATTTACACGTTCAGGCAAATCTTCCAGGTAACGGGCGTTTGTGCGTTCTATAACGACGACACGTTGATCCTGGCGCAATCTATAGTCAATTTGCCCATAGCCAACGTCGATGGCATAGACTTTGGCAGCACCATTCTGCAACAGACAATCTGTAAAACCACCGGTACTTGCACCGACATCAGCACAAATTCGCTTGACCGGATCAATTTGAAAGGCATCAAGCGCTCCTGCCAGCTTTTCTCCACCGCGACTGACAAATCGTGGTTTGCTGCGAACACTTATATCCGCCTGAATGTTGACCTGCATACCGGGCTTATCGGCTAATTGTCCGTTAACCTGCACTTCGCCTGCCATAATCATGGCCCGCGCCTTTTCCCGACTAGGTGCTAAACCTTGTTCATAGAGCAGAATATCGATGCGCTTTTTAGAGGTCATTTGGTTTCAATCATGCGTAAGATAAATCACCAGATTCAATGGGTTTTCTGTCTTGTCGTCAACTTCGATGCCATCGGCGCTTATTGGTAAATAGCCTTCGGCGGTTATAATTGCGCTGTAGGCCACTGGCTTGTCTTTAGTGCTGAGTTCAAGTGGACGGTTAATTTCGAAAAAACCATTCTGATCGGTGACTGCGGTGGCAAAGATCTTGTTTTGGTTCCAATCGAATTCACTGACCGAAAATTCAGGGCTAATGAGTATGAATGTTACTCCGGATATACCTTGATGGGTGTCTGCATCTAAAATTTGCCCCCGCATCTGGATACCGCTGGCCTGTGCAAAACGATCAATTGGCAGCTGTCCAATGCCAATCTGTGCTTGTGTTTTCGCCAGAACAATGTTGTTCACCCTTAACTCAACAGAATACGTTCCGTCCGGTATCCCTGCGGGATTTGTGAATCGAAACAAGAAGTTTTGTCCGCTTTCGTTTGTGTTCCAAGGGCTGACCTGCTCGTAGAATACGTCGCCATCGACAGACCATGTCATTTCCCATAACGTCCCTGGAGCCATTTGCTGCCAATCGAACAAGAGATAAAGGGTATTTATCGCAGTAGGAAATGTGCTAATCGGGATTGCTGTTAAGGCTTCTTCACTTGTATTTGCTGTGGTAAAACGCATATTGGTGAAAATTTGCGGCAGCGCACCTTGCTGAGCACCCGCGATTGTAAAATCAGATGTGGCAGCCAGACCATTCTCAATATATAACTCTAAGCGATAGCTTCCTGCCGGTAAGCCATCCTGCGACTTGATACTCGTGTTAATTACGCCATTCGTTTCTGCATTCCAAATATCGCTGGTTCTGGCTTGTGTTAACTCGCTGCCATTGAGATACCATATGGCTGTCCAGTTGGTTCCCTTTTGCATGTTGTGGTAAATAAACTGTGCGCTGGCAGTGGCGCTCCCGCTCGGCAATACATATCCGTTCCCAACAGGTTTCCCAAGAGGGTCAAGTAAGCCAAAGGTGAGGTCGCTAAAACTCGGTGCTTCGCTCGGTGCTCCTCCTATTAGAAGTCGGGTAATTGAATTGGGTGATGTTACCCCATTGGCAAGCAGGGTGAATTCGTAATTGCCAATGGGCCAGGGCTGTCCACTGCTGCCTATATACCATAAGCCACGCTCACCACCGCTCCATCGAACTGGTGCAAGACTAAAAGTTGGGTCAAGAATGCCATCGCGGGTTACGCGAAGTTCGTAGACCGTTTCGGGAGTCATGTTTTCGTAGTCAAAAAACAGATAGAGGCTGTTACTTCCTGCTGGTAGGCTCTTAATCACGGAAGTTGGCTGTCCAGCTTCATTGACTGCTGGTGAGAAAAAGAGGCGCTTAAAGGTTGGTGAACCACTCGACTTCGATTGATTAGAGGATGTTGTCAGATTTTCTACTGAAAGCCCCAGTGAGGCACCTCGCAGAAGTAATCGGGCCAGCGATGCTGGACGCAAGGAGTTAATAAAATCGCCAATCGCAATGCAATCATCATTCGAGTTGACCAATCCATCACGATTTGTGTCCTGAATTGGCAAACAATTCCCGTTGGCAGATTGGCGCGTCAAAGGTGCTGTGGTCGGGATTCCCACGAGCTTTCCGTCATTGGTATAGGCACCTCCACCTGACATTACGCCGGGTATTTCCGCACGGGTTTTTATCCAAGCAGGGTCGCTGCGGGGTTCACTCACAAAGCCGATAATGGTTCCACGTACTGCGCTTACTGGATCATTTTGGATGCCAGGATACCCAACAATTGTTATGGTTTCATCTAGCTGTGCTGAGGTTGTGTCGGCTAGTTCGACAAAAGGCAGTGCCAATTTGTCAGGGTTTATCAATCGCCCATCAAGTTGTCGTGTAATTCGTAATAATGCCAGATCAAGGCCTGTATCTGCCTGTGCGATTTCTGCTCGATATTCGGCAATTGGAGGCTCATCCAAACGGATACTTAATGCAATTATGAGTGTATCTCCAGGACAATTTTCACTGACAAGGGTATTGTGTGCATTTGTTAAGATCAGGCCACTTCGACTGACAATTGTCCCTGAACCGACACAGGTAACATACAGGTCATTGCCTATATTGCGTGCTTGCATAATGTATACTGTTGCACGCTCAATGCGTTCCAAATCGATGTCTGACTGCTGTGCGTTGGCGGATTGAATGTTGAGAAACATACCGAGTGGTAAGAGAGCAAAGAGGTTGAGAATGATTCTACGCATACACTAAAATTCCAGACTTGCTAGAAATCGCTCGAAAATTGGTAAGTTGTTTTCGTAACTATTGGCATCTGAAAGGAAGGTAATAATAATGGCCTGCCCACGCTTAATGGTTAATATGTCGATTCCTCGTACGACAGTAGGGACACTTTCGAGAAATGGGTCACTTTCAATGTCCGCATAGGTATAATTCATTCTCGTGCCCTGCTGCTCGTTTGGCAGGGGAAAAGAGTCGTTGACCGATAGGACTTTGTAGGATGCCAATATTTGAAATCGACTTAATGTAAGCGCGTCCAGAATGCTGCGGGTTGATGTCGCTCCTCCTACCGGACGGACTGAGACCTGAATCGTCGTTTTAAAGCCACTTTGGACTGTATCGCGCACCCTGAATATATAATCGCCATCCTGGTCAATCAACCAATTTTGGGGGTATTGTGCCTCAATACCAGCCTCAGGGTTAGAATAGATTGTCGTAGCGTTGAGGACACTATCCCGTAAGTTGACCCCAATCAGGAAAGCAATAACCCCGAATAGTAAAACAAGATAATGATTCCATCTCTGACGAAATGTAAGCTCCGAGGAATTAGCGATAAATTCAGTACTTGTCATACAGCTTTAATTCTCAGTTTGAACCATTGCCTCTTGTGTTCGACGTTCAGCATTGTTCAAGAGGAATAATAGTATAAGTGGAGGGATAATGAGCAGTGCAATCGAAAATCCCAGACCGAAGAAAGAACGCGGTATTGCACCTTTGAGGCTAAAGGGAGCATTAATAAGGCCTGCTCTGATCGGGATAGCTATCCCTGTAACGAGTGCCGCTAAGGAATAGATACTCATCAAAAACATAGGAGATGGGTTGGTAAAGCGCACTTCCGACAAACCATAGGCAATAATGAAACCAGTTGCCATGTGCAAAGCATAATCGGAAAAAACGTGGAGTGCTGTTATGTCGGCGTTGGAAGGGGAATTGACGATGAAATGCAGATTAAGAACGGTCGAGTAGCCGATTGCGCTAGCTGCCCCATAGGCGAGTGCGTCAAGGCGGATGCGATAGTTATTCGGCCAGGCGATATGCCGGACGGCAAGATACTTGAGTATTTCCTGCACAATACCAACAGTGAAAGTGTAGCCAACGATACGATTGATGGCACTAGAAAGCGGAAGCCATTTATCGACTTGTAGGAAGCTGTCGATCAATGGAATTCCGATGGCATTTGCTGCCAGAGCACTGACAACTGCAACGGCCAAAAGATTCTGCCGTGGCTGAGCAACCTGGCGCTCCGGCCACCAGGCGAACAATAGCCATAACCCAGCAGGCAGAAGTGCTAATACAGGGCGCGAATAGGCCGTGAGAGCGGCTGGAAGTTGAAATTCGAGAAGACCAATGGATACAAATAAAATGACTGTAATAGCAAGCAGGAATCCACTTATGAAAAAGAGGCTGCGCCATACAGGATGATATGGGTAACGTTCCTCCTTTTCCGGAGGTGGTGTTAACAGCCGGGATCCAGGTGAAAGGGTCATGAATATCCTACCAAGAATCATAAACGACAAGCTATACTAGCAAATCCTAGCTCATTTTGGGGAAGCAGGTAAGACCGAATATGCTGCACAAGGCATTCTGTGGTTGCTTGTCTACTGCCTTATTTTTTTTAATAGTTTCTTGTTCCGGGGGATCTCAAACTGACCAAATATTGGGACAACATCGAATTGTCTACGGACTGACATTTTTGCCAAGTGGAATTGATCCACAGGTGAATGCAGAATCCGAAATTGGTATCGTTCTGCGGCAGGTATACGACACTCTGGTTTACCGCGATCCAAAAACAAAAGATATTGTGCCTGGTTTAGCCTCCAGTTGGGAAGTTTCAGACGATGGATTCGATTATGTTTTTCATCTACGGCAAGGAATTACTTTCCATGACGGCACACCTTTTAATGCTCAGGCCGTTGCTGCAAATCTGGATCGTATTACAAACCCTGATACCCAATCGCAAAAAGCTTTAGAGCTTCTTGGTCCCTACAGTGGGTATAACATTATCGATGACTACACTATCCAACTTCATCTGGATAAACCCTACGGCCCATTTCTGGATGCCTTAAGCCAGTTCTACCTAGGAATTGCGAGTCCGAGTGCTTTAGCAGAATATTCTTTAAATCGGTATCAGTTTCATCAGGTTGGCACTGGTCCTTTTATTTTTGAAGAATATGTGCCGGGCGAACGAATTATTTTGAAACGGAACCCTGCCTATAATTGGGGACCGTCTTTTTACCAAGCAATTTCTGATGCGTCTATAGATGAAATTGAGTTTCGCTATATCACAGATACAACAACACGGACACAAATGGTTGCAAATAACAGTGTACAAGTTGTTGGAGACATATTTCCTTCTGATGCCAGGTCGCTTACCGGAAATGCGGCGGTTCAGGTTGTTCCAGTAAGTATTCCTGGTCAACCTCTTCAGTTTATGATGAATACGAAGCGTTTTCCCACAGATAACCTGTCGGTTCGTCAGGCGCTTCTCTACGCGACCAATCGTAATGCAATTATTGACACAATTTATCAACGCTTCTCTCCTGTTGCATGGGGGCCATTATCTGCAAGTGTTCTGTATTATAGTCGCAATATGACGGGTCTTTATGCAGAGGATACTGCCCAATCACAGTCACTGTTGGCCGCCGCTGGTTATCAGGATAACAATAGTGACGGGTATTTAGATATTGGAGGAGTAGACTTGGAAATTACCATCCTGGTTTCTCCGCAAAATCAAATTCCTGATGTGGTACAACAGCTTCAGGAACAGTGGCGTGCCATTGGCGTTAAGGTACTGCTGGAGCCAATCCCCACACTCAGCGCGTTGAAGGAGACTGTACAAACGAATGCATATAATCTCGTTGCATTTAGTGTTCCCGGTATGGATCCGGTTTTCCTGAATGAGTTTTTTGTGACAGATGGTCTTTATAATTGGTCTCGCTTTTCCAATGCAGAATTGGATAATATTCTTACAGAGGCAGCAGGGCAGGGCGACCCAGCGGTGCGGCAAAATCTCTATGCCCAGGCGCAGCAAATCATTATGCAAAATGCTTTGATTTTGCCAATTCGAGATAATGTTAATCTGAATGCTGTCAGTACAACTGTCCAAGGGCTGACTTTTGATGCTTATGGTTGGTTTCCGTTACTTAATAACGCGAGTCTTCGGCAATAAAAATCGAATTTTCGGGGTGTGATATGGATGAAATGGTCGCAAAATTGACAGGCCGTAAGCATACGGTTGAAACCCATGATGTTATATCCTCAATTATCATGGGTGCACGAATTAGTCTCGATGGAGATGGTGGGACTTCGAATCGACTGCGTATAGGTTTATGGCCAATAACCAGTGCTTCCGAACCCGAAAATGCAATGGGGATAGGGACAGTGTTGGGTTTCTTGCTTGAGGCATGGCCTGCCATTCGAGTATATCGCTTGTTCGCGCAGTTAGATGGCGAACCTAATGGTTACGATTGGAATATACAAGAATCGCAATTTGGTGTCGATGATTGGGAGCTTGAAGGATTAGATGAAAACGTCGCCATTTGGGGAAATCTGGACTATGAAAATGGTCTTTATATGCTAACCCTTGAAATTGAGAATGACCTGGTAGATGACGATGTAAAAATTCTCAAGCTGGAAGCAGATACTGTGGCTGGTCTGCTTACTAAGTTAGTGCCAGCGGCTGAAGAAATCGCGAATTATCTGGATGCTGGAGAAGCTAATCTTCTTTCAATACCTTATCACCCGGACTCTGTGGATAGCGATGATCTCTATGAGCTGCTAAAGCAAGCGTTTAGGTGGGAACTGCACTTGTTTTTGTATCTTTGGGGGAAAGCCTGGTCGAATGAGAATATTGAATCCGATCTCAAGCTATTGGTTGAGTGCGGAGAAAAAGTAAAGCCTGATCTGGGTGCGTGGCTAGTCGCAAAGTCCGTCGCCAGGGGGCTTTCGGCACGTTTTGCTCCCCTAAATGAATTTCTTTTAAAGGTGCTAAGTGTTGCTGCTGACCCAATTAAGGATGTGCCGGTAGCGGCTGTAATTCTGGGGCCAGCAGTTTTCGCGGCAGATGATTCAATACAGGCGTATGATTTGCTGGAAACGGGTGTTGAAATGCATCCAGAAAGCGTGTCCAATTGGCTTACCCTAGCCGAATTATTCAGGCAAATCAATGAACTATCATCGAGTATCGATGCCTATCAACGAGCAATTGAAGCGGGTGCGGTATCGGCAACTCTTTACATGCGCTACGCTGAGTTGATGAATTTCCTTCACGCTAATAATCTTGTTCTGAGTCTTGGTGCAAAACGTAACTCTGCCAGTGGTCTCAGTTTTGAAGAACGCCTGGTTCTAGTAGAGGCTGAAGAAGGTAATGACCACCTGCTGCTGGACGAAGCAGCCGAAGCTTATCGGGCAGCATTGGAGCTTGATCCGGACAATGTAGAAGCGCTCTATCATCTTACGAGCTATCTGGTAGATACAGATGATGAGAGTAACCTGTGGCCACACTTTGCTCTGTTAGTGAAAAATGATGCACAAGGCGAACATATACGAAATGCTGTTGATATTCTCTATAACGTTGACGATATTTCGCGTGGCATAAAAATTCTTGAGGCGGCAGTTGCTAATGCGCCAGAGCGAGCGGATTTGCGTATCAGCCTTGCGGCAGCTTACTTGATTGACGAAGATGGTGATGCAGCCCGTAGTGAACTTGAAAAAGCACGCCCTCTGGTTCTTGACGATACGCAGACACAAGCTGAGATTGACCGGTTACTTCTAGCAGCCGATGACCCGGATTTTGAAGCGCATATTGGTGAAATCACGGATATGGTCAATGCAGGTAATGAGTTAAGTGCTGAAGATGTCGAGTTCCTGGAACAGATATTAGATGACACTCCATCATTTTCAGAGGGGTATGTACTGCTGGCATCGGCATATTTAGCCTGGGATGAAGCAGATGATGCGCTGGAAGTTCTTTTGGATGGCCAGAAACAGGCTCCTAATGACCCAGAGATTACAATGAAGCTGGCGCGAGTTTTATGGGATGCTGAGGCAGAGGATCTGGCGTTTGATTGTTTGAATAAAGGATTACTCCAAAATCCAGGTCATGTGGGTATGCTGGCCTTAACGGGTCAATATCTGTTTGAAGACGGTCAGGATGATGCTGCTAAGGAGTTTCTGGCAAGGGCTGAGGCTTTGAATCCTGCTGATCCTGTGCTGCGGGCGGCACGAACTCATATTGCGCGAGCGATGAGTGATATAGACACAGAATAAGATATTTAACCATCATCAAGTATGATCGGTTGAATGCGACCAGCGCTGATTTCGGATAAATCATGGGTGAAGCTGTTTATATCTTCTGGGGCAAAGCGAATTAATAATGATACATCGCCCATGAAGGATTCGTCATCAATAATTCCGTTATGTTGGTTTATGAGACGTTTGATGACTTCATAGAGGGAGTAAGGGCATTCAATTCCTAAAGTCTTATATGGAATCTTCTCTTTAATATCGAGGGATTCCAGAGCAGTCCGGGCTGCATCGCTATAAGCACGTACCAAACCTCCTGTTCCCAGTTTGGTTCCGCCGAAAAATCGAGTCACAACTACCAGTGTGTCACCGATATTCGTGCCACGAAGTACAGCCATTACGGGCGGCCCCGCGGTACCAGAGGGTTCGCCATCATCACTCATGCCCTCGATGACACTATTCCCGTATCCGACACGGAAAGCATACACATGATGAGAGGCAGTCGGCATTTCTACGCGAATGCTTGCGACTGCTTCTTTTGTGGCATCAACAGTCTCGGCGAAGAAGACCGTTGTGATAAATCTCGAATTGACAACAACCAATTCTGTTCGATGCGTTGTTGCAGGTATGAAGTAACGTTGCGGGATCATGTCAGTTAAGCGCTAAATCTAACGGTATTGATCCAAATGCGAGCCTAAATATCAGCATCGGGATTGTTCATGATGAAGAAATAGAATACGGGTGGTTCAATAGTGACGCGCGATCCCTGAACTTGCAGCAATTTCTTTTGCTGGAGCGTGGCGAACGTTTGCTGTATATCGAGGTTGTTGGGATCAATATTGGGACGTGGGCTGGCGAATTCACGCAGCATCATTCGTTCTTTTTCGCTCAAACTAGTCCAGATAGTCTTGCACTCCAGGCGTACCCCGCGCCTTAATGCCAGATCATTAACCAATTGGTCATTTTGCTTCATGACGGTATTGGCATCAAGATTGCCTAATGTCTCCAATGCGCGAAAGCCTGAACGCATTAAGCCAGCATAGCGGCCTGTTGCCCAGAGTAGAAAATCCAATGCATATTGTTCATACTTCCGGTTGTTTTTGCGTACCAAGTCCTGAACCATATTGCGGGCATCTACCTCATTATAGGGACCGACATAGACGATGCTGTCGGTGAATAATTCGGTGAATGGTTCGATAAAGAGTGCGTTCAATCCAATTTCGTCAACAACGTCTGGAAGTGAAGACCGGGTAAAGGTTAAATAGGATAACTGCTTTTTGTTCGCATCTCGCAGACCACGTAAGGTCAGGAAAAATTTGATGGGCAACTGGCGAAGCATTTCTTCGAACTCATCAAACATAAATACGAGCTGGATGCCCTGTTTCATGAAAATTTCCAAACCAAGCTCAAAATACCGGAGACCCATATAGGCGTATAGTGGATTGTTTCCATCTTGCAGCGCCTGATAGGTTTCATAAAATACACGCGCGTCATCTGGCGGCAAATCGGTGAAAGGGTAGAAGGCCAGAAATAAGCGGTGCATCATCAGTTCGTATCCTGCCCAACAGCGCTCAGGCTCTTTTTCTGGGACATTGCCACCCCCCAATGGGCCAAGCATGGCAGGGTCAATAATGATAGCCTTGAATGGTTTTCCGCCGGCAACATCTTTCATATAGAATGCTTGTGTAGCAGGATTTGACAGATGCTGCAAAAGATTTGACTTGCCAACACTGCCCACGCCGACTAACGAGCATGAATCGGATGCACGCCAGCGCTCCATAACTAGCCCAACTTCCTGTTGGCGGAATTCCATCGGTTGTATCCGACCACGAGATCTTTCCATGCTGATGCCTCTTTGTTGTCCGAATAATGCTCATTGCATTTGTAACAATAATCATCGCTCACATCAACGTGCTTGGCAAGTTGTGTTGATAGTTTACAAACCCTAACCTAAATGGGGAAATATCGGTTTAATATGGATAATAGTTATTGAATGAGACCTGTGCCGTTTAGCAAAGGTAATTTGACAATGCCTTCTGATGCGCAAAACAATGAAAACTCTTCCAAAACAACGAAGTCGGAAAGTGGCAATGCTGTTCTTTCGCGCGATCAGTATATGCTGCTCATTGAACAATCCCCTTTGGTGGTCATTGGCTGGAATACTAACTTTGAAGTCATTGTATGGAATCCGGCAGCGGAGCATGTCTTTGGTTACACAAGCAGTGAGGCTATGGGACATCATGCAATTGATTTGTTAGTCCCCGCTTCAGCTAAGGGTCATGTTGATAATGTTTGGAAGACGCTTCTTGAGCAAAAAAATGCTGTCCAGAGTGTCAATGAGAATGTCACTAAAGACGGGCACACTATTACATGCGAATGGCACAATACGCCGTTAGTCGATGATACCGGACGAGTTATCGGGTTGCTGTCTATGGGAATGGACATTAGTGATCGTATTCAGACGGAGAAGGCGCTGCGCGAGAGTGAGGAACGATACCGCCTGACACTTGAGTCTTCGCCTGATCCCGTCGTGATTTACGATACAGAAGGTTTGGTTCAATACATCAATCCTGCTTTTGTGCAGACTTTTGGATGGACAACTCCGGAACTATTAGGACATAGAATCGATTTTGTCCCGCCTGCTGACGTAAATGCTACACGGGAAGGCATAGCCCAACTATACGCGAATGGTAAGATTTTATCGGCTGATACAAAACGACTAACCAAAGATGGTCGCTTGTTGGATGTACAAATTAGCGCATCTTTGTTTCGTAATCGGGATGGTCGTCCGGTTGGTAGTATTGTCACGATGCGCGATCTTACCGTACAACGCCAAGCGCAGGAAGCCCTTCAACAGACAGAAGAACGCTATCGCACTATTCTCGAAAGTATCAAAGAGGGCTACTACGAGGTCGATGTTGCTGGAAATTTTAC
>JBGAGR010000041.1:0-37299 GCA_044226645.1 Aggregatilineales bacterium | reverse complement strand
CCGACGGTGTTAGCGCCTGTCCATATCGCTGTGATTACCATCGATCAACTGCTGCCGCGCATCGAAGATTGGGTCGCGCGGGAACGTGCCGAAGGGCTGCCGACCATTCGCAATCATGCCAATGTCTGTTTTATCACCGGGGTCAGCCAGACCGGGGATGTGGAAATGATTATGGTGCGCGGCGTACATGGCCCAGGTAAAGTTCAGGTCATCGTCAAAAAATAACCCATAAAATATAGCTTTTCACCGACTAAGGATACAAAAATGGCTTATCTGCTCGTCCGTAACGGAACCCTCATCGATGGCAACGGCGGTACGCCTGTCAAAAATGCCGCTGTGCTGCTCGAAGATAACAAAATCCGTAGTGTGGGTTCGATGGACAGCATCACCATGCCGCGCATCAATGTGCCGGATTTGGATGCCAAAGGCGGTTACATCCTGCCGGGGATGATCGATACCCATGTCCATATGATGATGGAAATCACCAACCAGCAGGTCATGATGCAGACACCCTTCTCTATGCAGTTCTACAATTCGGTCAATTACATGCGCCGGACGCTCGATGCTGGAATCACGACGGTGCGCGATGCTGGCGGGGCAGATTTGGGTGTCAAGCAGGCGGTTGAACAGGGGGTTGTCGCGGGGCCACGTATGCAGATCAGCATTACTGTCCTCGGAATCACAGGCGGTCACACTGATGGTTGGATGCCCTCCGGCATTAATTTCGATTTATTCCCCTCGTACCCCGGCAATCCCTCCGGCATATGCGATGGTGTCGAGGAAGTGCGTAAGAAAGTGCGTGAAGTCTTACGGGCAGGCGCGGATGTCATCAAGATTTGTTCGACAGGTGGCGTACTCAGCCCCACCGATCACCCCGAATTCACCCAATTCTCGCCAGAAGAATTGGCGGTGATTGTGGCGGAAGGCAAAGCGCGGCGCGGTATCAAGGTTATGGCTCATGCGCAGGGATCGGATGGGATTAAGAACGCCATTCGTGCCGGGATTCACTCCATCGAACACGGCATTTTTCTCGATGACGAAGCGATCGAATTGATGCTCGAACACAAAACTTTTCTTGTGCCCACTCTGCTCGCGCCCCTCGCAGTGGTCGAAATTGCCGAGGCGACAGGCAATATGCCCGAATACGGTGTACGTAAAGCCAAAGAGACGATTGAGATTCACCGTGACAGCATCGCCAAAGCCTACAAAGCCGGTGTGACCATTGCGATGGGCACGGACGCAGGCGTGATGCCGCATGGCACGAATTTGCGCGAACTCGGCTTAATGGCGAGTGTCGGCATGTCCCCCATGGAAACCATCGTCGCTACGACCAAAACCGCTGCGGCTTGCCTCGGCTGGCAGGATCGCGTCGGAACACTCGAACCGGGCAAATTCGCTGATCTTATCATCACCAAGACCGATCCGCTTGCCGACATCCGTTCGCTGGAAAAACCCGAAAACATCGTTCTCGTGATGAAGGACGGCAAAGTTCACAAGGACTTACGGGCAAACGTCGTCCATTAATTCGAGAGGTTATGTAGGGGTGCAGCACTGCTTCGCCCAACAAAACAGGCCACCTTATGAGTGCGATTGACCTGAACGACTATGTTGCTGCCGGATATTTCATCACCAAATATTCGACAGAAGGCTTTTGGAAATCGCCGCTCATGCCGGAGCGGGTCATCAGCTTGTCGAACTGTATTGGCAAAACTGTAATGGTTTATTGGGATTGGGATGTTGAGATGCATCGAGAAGAAATACTGGATTTCGGCATTCCGATTGAAAAGTTCTCGGCTTTCCAGAAATGGAGTGCTAGAGCAGACACTGAAAAAGGTGTTGTCTATCCCAATGTGTTTCACCATTTGGAGGACGCTCGGCAGTTTATCACAGATTTTGTACCTGCTCAGGATGACTTATTCCTTATTGGTGCTGCTTTGCCTAAAGCACTGGCGGATAGCCTTCTTGCTGATGGTCAACGGATTACACGGAGTGTCAATAAGCAGCCTGATAGTTTTTTCATCACTTATGGTGTCAGTCAAGCCCTGACTGATAAGAGGGAAATAGAATCGAGCGGCGAAGTTCTGGGATATGAGATCGTCAGTTACGATATGGGTTATTTGGGTCATTCGTGGTTATGCAGCAATCTCGAAAAGGATATGAATGACTTATTCGGCATTCACCCGAACCAATATGGCCTCATCGAAACTTACGAAGAAGCCAAAAAGGTCTATGATTGGATTGCCGAGGATGAGATGAAAGGGCATCGCGCTGAACCCGAACCCTATTATCCCTGGCTGCTGGTGCGCTATCCAGCTAATCCATGATGATTGAACACTCTGTACGATCCTTTTTGACCCAAAATACACCCTTTTACCTGTTATTTGTTGTAATAAACACCTCTTTTTGAGCGAAGAAATTAACCATTTTCAAACGTTCACCTGTTTTTTCCTGATTAACAGGTGCAAAATTGGACAAAATGTAGGATACGACATGGATTTGACCCAAACGACCCCGACTCTCGATCTTGCCAGCAATCTCGCTGCTGAATTTTCGGCTCGTGCTGATGACGCAGACCGCATCGGTCAACTGCCTGCCGAAGATGTGCAGGCTTTGAAAAGTTCCGGCTATCTCGGCCTCAGTATCCCCCGTGAATATGGTGGACTCGGTCTCTCGCTCAAAGATTGCGTTGCCGCTCAACTCGAACTGGCAAAAGGCAGCGCTTCTTCGGCAATGGTCGCCGGAATGCAGCTTCACATGTTCGGCAATCTCCGCGAAAATCGCCCCTGGTCGGAAGATAAATTCGAGCATTGGTGTCGTATCGCTGCTGATGGTGGATTATTCAACACCGCCGCCAGTGAACCGACGCTTGGCAGCCCCTCTCGTGGTGGCGCTTTTGAGACGAATGCCACCCGCACGAATGATGGCTGGCTCGTCAACGGCCTGAAAACCTGGACAACTGGCGGCAAACATCTGACCCATATCCTCGTCCGCCTGATGGTCGAAGATGAAGCTGGTGTTATCGTCGTTCCCAATGATTTGCCCGGTATTGAATGGGTCGATTCATGGTCGGATTCGCTCAGTCTCCGTGCCAGTGACAGCAATGATGTCTCGTTTAAAGATGTGTTGGTTCCGCTGGATAATCTGGTCGAAAAAGGCAAACGCGACGAAAAAACGCCTAACGCCTGGTTCCCCATGATTATGGCAGCGGTTTATCTCGGCGCAGCAATGGGTTCCCGTGATGCGGTCATCCGTTTCGCTCTCGAACGTATTCCCACCGCTTTGGGTAAACCGATTGCAACCCTGCCCAAAATTCAGCGTCAGATCGGTGAAATTGATCTTGCCCTGCAAGCCGCACAGGCATTGATTTTCGATGTTACGGGGCAATGGACAGGTGATGAACGCAGCAAAGGCTTATATTCGCGTATTGTCGCCGCCAAGCATCTGGCTGTCGAAACTGCCAATTCCGTGACCGATAAAGCCCTGCAAATCGCTGGCGGAACCAGTCTCACTCGTGATTTACCGCTGGAACGCCATTTCCGGGACACTCGCGCTGGTCTGATGCAGCCGCCTTCCGGTGACACTGCGCTGGAAATCATTGGACGTGCAGCCATAGAAAGTGCTGAGGTTAAAGTTCCAGTTGCAAATGGATAGATGCCTATTTCGTGTTGTTGTAGGGACACGATACATCGTGTCCGTTTCTAAGTTCCTCTAATGCCTATGCAGCAGGTAGATTCGGTACAGGAAGCAGCAGCGCTTTTAGCTGGAAAGCGTTTCATCAATGCCGAGTTTATGTATAAACCGCGTCCAGCATCTACCCGTGAACAGATCGTTTTCGACTACACACTGAAATCCCGGCTGTCCGCGCTTGGCTCACAGGATGCGGTACTGTTCATTTGCAACAGCGCCGCCACGATAGACAGCCTCGCCTCATTTGAAGCACGGTTTCCCCAGCTAAAAATGCTGGCGATCATCG
The DNA here is from genome assembly GCA_044226645.1 of Aggregatilineales bacterium. Taxonomy (GTDB): domain Bacteria; phylum Chloroflexota; class Anaerolineae; order Aggregatilineales; family Phototrophicaceae; genus CFX2. Next base: position 33,326 of record JBGAGR010000041.1, on the reverse strand, counting down.
CCAATCCTGTTCGCGCTGTGGACGCGATATATCGGGTCCCTACGTCGCCCTATACCCTGAAATGGGATGACCCGGATGATTGGCATCCCTATCGCATGACAGACCGCTGGACACGCATTGATGTCGCGCTGGAAGTTGGCAGTCTGATGAACACGCCGGGTTATATTATCATGCCTGCTCATGATGCGGTCTGGGGACGAAATTTGCTGGAAAAGCTGATTCACTTCAGCGAAAAATATGCCAAAAATGGCTTGCCTGCCGCCGTCAGCCCGTACACCCATTATCAGCATTCAGCCGTTCCCGGTGCAGATATTCCACAGGATATGATCGATCTGCTCAACACCGCCTTTGGACGTGACCTGATGTTCCGCTGGAAAATCCGGCTTGATCGTGTACAGGCCTTCTGGGGCAAAATGGGCATGATTCCCTTCGGCATGTGCAAGGCAGTTCGTGATGCCGCCGAGAAAACAACCTGGGAAGATGATCTCGAAATTGACCGGATAATCCGGGAAGTTGGTTATGGCGTTCGCTGTTTATGGGTCGATAACCCTCACATGTATCGTCAGGCGCTCCCGGTTTTTGATCGCGCAGGTGTCCGCCGCGTCATCGAACGCACGCTGCATTACTCGCTCAAAATACCGGATGATCGGGTTGGCGGCAGTACGCTTAATTTCCCGCTGGATACATTGGGAAAAATTCGCTGCCTCATTGATCCCAACTTTGCCCGATATAATGCACAGGCTGAATCCCTCATCGCTGAATGCTGCGACGAAATCGCTGAACGGCTGGAAAAATTCGGCGCTTCATGGGTTGATTGGGGTGGCTATCGTTATGTAACCCGTGTTGGCGATCCGATTGTCGAGGTCTGGAAGCGTGAATCGGGCAAAACAACCTAATCCCAGCATTCAAACTGACCCTACATGCTGCTATAATCGCTTTTGCAAGTTCGCAAAACAGTTCTGAGGGTAGGAATTCTTATGATTCAAGCGGGTGATCTGAAGACAGGGGTCACGCTGAAACTCGACAACAACATTTACCGCGTGATGAAAACGGCTTACAACAAGCCGGGACGTGGCAAGGCATCCATGCAAACGACACTCATGGATTTGCGTTCTGGGAATACGACGCAGCGGGTTTTTGGGGTGGAAGAACGTCTGGATAACATTTTTGTGGAAGCCGAAAAGGTGGATTTTCTCTACCGTGATGGCATGTTCCTCCATTTCATGAATCCGGAAAACTATGAACAGCTTGAGGCGACGGCTGAGTTGTTCGGGGAAGAAGTCAATTACCTGAAGGAAGGTTTGCAGATTGAACTGCGGATGTACGAAGGTATGGCAATTGACTACAAGCTGCCCACGACTGCTGTCTACACAGTAGCCCAGGCAGATGTCGCCGTTGCTGGCGACACCTCCGGCAAAGTCACCAAGAAAGTGACCACCGAAACCGGTTTGGTCGTTCAGGTGCCGCTGTTCATTAATGTAGGCGACAAAATCGAAGTCGATACCCGTGATGGCTCATACGTTGGACGTGGCTAGTTAAAAGTCATCCATCTGTAGCGGTTTTGCTATCGCTATTCTAAGCCAGTTCACCCTTAGAACTGGCTTTTTGTTTGCAAAGCTAGAAGTAGACAACTTCACACACGTTGTCCAAAAACAACCGAAGAACCCTTATCGTTAGAAAATTCACACCGAAAAGTTTACCAAAAAGTAGCCCTTTTCTCCCCAATCTATGCTAATGTGTCCGTATCGGTCACGGTTTGTATGGAGGATAGAAGAACTGGATTGTTATGCCGAATGTCGCTCTCTTTTCTGCGCTGAAACCGCATCAGGTCGCACAATTGCGATTGGCGACGACCCATTTTGCCGAAATTACCACCATCCACTCTATCGGCAATCCGGCAATCCGGGAAGCCGCCGCCGTTCTCGCCGATTTTCCCGTGATCGCCGCCGCCGACCCCCTCGGCGGGGCAGCGGCCAGGGAAACTGCTGCCATCATATGGATTTTTCCCGCCCCGCATTATTCGAGTTTTGTTGGCCTGCTCCAGAAGAAAGAAGCAGTATGACTACTTATAAACCCGAATTTCTCTATTTGACCACCACAGGCTGGAAAAGCGGTACCGCGCACGAAATTGAAATCTGGTTCGCGGCCTATGAAGGCTGTTACTATTTATGCGCCGAACATAGTGAAAAAACGCATTGGGTACAGAATATTCGTCACAATCCAGCCGTATCATTCTGGGTCAACGGACAGACCTATAGGGGGCAGGGCAGCATTGTAGACCCATCGGCTGAACCGGAAAAGTCGCAAGCCCTCATCGCTCTTTTTGACCAGAAATACAATTGGAGTGATGGTTTGTTTGCGGAACTTTGCCCGGACGAGACATAACACATGGCAGATATGAAACTGGATGATGGTGTTTAAGCGTAGTCCTGTGTAATACCTGGCAGTTGAACAAGACTACAGTTCATCAATCACGACATTATTTTGAGGAGGAATGAGCAATGGCAGGTGAATTTGCCGACAAGATAGTCATGGTCACGGGCGCAAACGGCAACGTTGGGCAGGCTGTAGCGCGGCGTTTTGCCGAGGCAGGCGCGAAAGTTGTACTGGTCGGGCGCAAAGCCGAAGAACTCGAACCGATGGCGAAGGAATTGAACGGCAGCGTGGTCGGCGTAGCCGATGTGACTGACCCTGCCAGTGTCGATGCGCTCATCAAGCAGTTGGAAGCTCAGAATCTACATGTTGATGTACTGGCGCACACTGTAGGTGGTTATGCCGCTGGACAGCCTGTGCATGAAGCAGGGCTGGATGTGTTCGACAAGATGATGACCCTCAATGCCCGGTCAGTCTGGGTGACTTGTGGTCAGGTCGCCAAGCATATGGTGGAAAACAATGTTCGTGGGCATATTGTGGCTATTCTCTCGAAAAATGCCTACAAAGGCACTGCTAAATCCGCCGCGTACTCCGCAGCCAAGGCCGCCGCGCAGCGCATTCTGGAAAGCATGGCGGCGGAACTGGTCGGCGCTGGCATTACGGTGAATGGCATTGTGCCCAGCATGATCGACACGCCGCAAAATCGCGCCTCGTCCCCCAATGCCGATTACAGCAAATGGGTGCAGCCAGAAGAAATCGCCGATGCAATCGCATTCTTAGCGTCCGAAAAAGCCCAGTCTATCAACGGTATCAGCATGGATATTTTCGGACGTGCGTAAGAAGCGCGTGATTTCATCTGTCTAAGCTTGTGATATTTTGCACGAAAATCAGGAGGCCAAATGGCCGCAGTAAACGTCTGGACAGATGAAGGCTTACGCACAATCGCCAAAGCGCGTAACCATACATGGAATGCGGATGAACCCGTCGAAGATGGCGGCACAGACAGCGGCCCAACGCCGATGGAAATGATGCTCGGTGCATTGGGAAGCTGCATTGTGATTACCGTCCATCTCTACGCCAACCGCAAGAAATGGCCGCTGGAAAAAGTAGAAGTGAATCTGGAGATTCAGCGCTTCAACGCGGCGGATTATCCGGCTTATCAGGGCGATGCCCAATTCGTCCATGAAATCCGCGAGAAGGTGGTGCTGCATGGTGATCAGCTGGACGCTGACCAGCGCGAACGGTTGATGGACATCGCAACAAAGTGTCCGGTGCGCCGCGTTCTCACCAACCCAACTTTTTTTGTCGAACCCCACGTCAGCCCGGTTTCTGAAGAGTAAGCCACAATTTCTGGCTCATGTTCCTACTCACACCCCTCCACTAGAGGGGTGTTTTGTTTCAGGTCAATTGGGTAAACTTGGAGGGTGAGTATGGAAGGAGTATCGAATGGGTGAACAGAATTATTCGATTGATACGGACTTAAAGGAAGCGCAGGCTATGACGGCGGCCTTGGTTCCCTATGTGTATGAAGATGAATTATACGCGAAGGTTGGCACGAACATGCCCCGCCTGACATTGGGTGCGGTGCTGCTGCGGCTGCGGCGCTTGGATGCCCTACGTGGACAAATGAATGCCCAGCAAATCGCAATTCTTGACCAGGTTTTAGCCCAGCATGATAGTGCGCGAAAAGAATGGGGCACACACTACGTCAAAAAATGTGTTCAGGAAGTAACATCCCGCACACGCGATATTATGACGTATCTGAAGGAATGTCGGGAAGATACGAAATCATGTGCCAGCGCCTACATGCCGGAAGCGCTGCGCCGTACCATGATTGAAGAGCTATTGAGCGTGTTGCCCGAAGCGGAGTTATCAAGCGTATCCATGAAGGTTAAAGAGGCTGACAGCGGTTTGCGCCGTAATGGACGTGAATCGGAATTTTTGTGGTCAGAGGTGCTGCGTCCCGTCTATCCGCAAAAGCCGTACTGGTGGTTATACAACCGCCCACCGGGCTAAAGGTGCTGCGTGGTCATTCATCGTTCCCCGCCCTCATCGAAGTCGCTGCTGACCTATCTGCTGCTGGTTGTCATTTTGCTGGCAGGCTTTTGGATTGCTTTAGCTGATTTGCAGCGTGACAGCCTGTGGACAGATGAAGCCTGGACAGCCTGGGCGGTACAGCCGCCGTGATGTGCATCCGCCTTTCTATTTTCTGCTGCTGAATCTATGGGGACGGGCGGAAGGCGATTCGGTTTTTGCATTGCGCGTTCCCTCGGCATTAGCCGCCATGATTGGGCTGGCAGCGACCTACGCGGTAGGCAAACATTTATTTGACAGGCGTACAGGGATATTTGCCGTCATCGTCCTCGCGACTGCCAGCTTTTTTGTCTATTACGCCCGTGAAGCGCGCATGTATATGCTGCTGCTGGCGCTGGCGGCGCTCTCAATGGGGTTGTATCTGCGCTGGCGGGATCGTCCGTCGTGGCTGCGAACGCTGCTCTATGCGCTCAGTATCGCCCTGATGCTCTATACACATTATGCCGGGGCGCTGGTTGTTGCCACACAAATAATCCATCTCGCACTCACGGGGCTAATCCCCAAAAATCCTGTTCAGAAGCGGTTACGCTTCTACGCCAGACTCTTGATTCCTTACGTGCTGGCGTTGATGTTATTCGCGCCCTGGCTGCCAATTTTCCTGACACAGATGAAAGCCAACCCGAATGGCCCGCTGGCAATTCCCGTTCCGACCAATTGGGCGACAGTAGCGGCATTAGTGCTGCTGTTGACCAGCGCCAGTTGGGGATGGTATGTGCTGCCATTCGTCGTCAGCAGTGCCGTTCCACGTATTCGACAGTACGCCAGTGCGATTACGCTGCTGCTGCTCTGGTTGTTGTTAACACCCATCACTCTGTTGGCGTTGAATGCCTGGGTAACACCCGTTTATCAAGTGCGCTACAGCATCGCCATGCTGCCTGCGGGGGCACTCCTGCTGGCCTATGGACTGCGTTATGTCACGCTGCCAGATGTGCTATTTCGCAGAATACCTTATCAGCAATATTTACAGGCTGGGCCAGGAGTTGTGCTGCTCATCGCGATTGTCGTCGTTCAGCTCACCATCTACCCGGAATTGTGGGAATCCAAGCCGCCCTGGGAATCCACCATTCGCCAGATGACAGCCGCGCGTCAACTGCTTGAGCCGACCATCACTGACATCGCGCCCTACAGTCCGGCGGCTTATTATGACCGTCATTTGCATATCCGGCAGGGCATTGGGCTGGATTTATCGTGGCGGCTGCACAGCGCTGAAGAAGTGCGCCATCTGGTGACGCTTTTCCAGAATGAGCCATCGGTTTGGGTAGCGCTGCCTGTGAATACCGCCAAGACATGGCACATCATCAGCGAACTGGATAAAACGCGTCATGTCGGCTACCGTTCCAGCCTCAGCAATATGATTTTTTACCGCTTCGATGCGGGTAACAGCGACGATTTGCAGTTCCGCTTTGGCGATGTACTGCGCTATGAGCAGGGGCCGGGTGCTGACCAGCAGTTCACGGTACAGGCAGGCGAGGATTTGTGTGTCAATGTGTCATTGAAAGCGTTGAATGCGGTAGATGGTTCATACTCGGCTGGTTTGCATCTGGTCGATTTGAGCGGGACAACCAATGCGGCTGCATGGGATGGTGGCATCGGGACAGCCGACAGCGGACAGACGATTGACCTCGCGCCCTGCCTGACCGTTCCAGCCGAAACTGTGCCGGGGCATTATCATCTTGAATTGGTGGTCTATAACTGGTCGAATTTACAACGTCTGCCTGTGATTGAAGATGGCGGTGGCAAAGGTCTGACCTGGCAGGATGTCTTGATGCTGGCGGCAGTCAATTTGCCGGAAAAGTGAAGATTGGCGGAAATGTTTCATATCCGGCTAGACTTTTTATAAAGGGATTTGAGTGGGGCAGTAATGAAAATAACCGTCTTTAATGCCGGGGAAACCCGTGAAGCGCAGCCGGGTGAACTAGGTGATTTACTCGCTGTTGAGACGAATATGATTTGGGTCGATATGATTGGCCCGGATGACGATGATGTGCGTGTGATGAGTGACATCTTTCATTTCCATCCGCTGGCAATTGAGGATACACACAACTTTAAGCAGCGCCCTAAAATTGATGAATATCCCGGCTATCTGTTTTTAATTGTGAATGCCGTGACTAATCTGGCATCGGATAACCATCTTCCAGATGATAGGGATGGTAAAACACTGCTTGATCTCGATTTTCATGAGATTGATATTTTTGTCGGGCACAATTATGTTGTTACCGTCCACATGATGGCTGAATCGGCTATCGAAGAGGCATATCGCCGTACCGATGTGAAGCGTGTGGTCGTTCCCGTTACGCCTAATTATTTACTCTATGTGCTTTTAGATGCTATAGTAGACGATTATTTTCCGATCATGGACATGTTAGAAGAAGAAATCGATTATCTACAGGATAAGGTGCTGGACACACCTAATCAGACGACCTTAAATCAGGTGATTCAATTGAAAGCCATGCTGGTCGATATGTGGCGGGTTGTATGGCCGCATCGCGATGTTCTCAGCCGGTTGTTGCAACCGCACATTCTGGGAAAAGATGGTAAAGATACCACGACCCAGTTTTATGTGCGCGATGTTTCCGATCATTTGCTCTGGATTGCCGATATGATCGCTACCTATCGCGATACACTGGCAACTGTCATTGATCTCTATATGTCGGCTGTTTCTAATCGTCTGAATCGGGTGGTGAATCGCCTTACCGTTCTCACGCTCGGTTTTGGGATGCTCGCAGTCATCACGGGCTTTTATGGCATGAACTTTGAACATACCTGGCCTCCATTTAGTCAACCATTGGGTGTGCCATTTGTTTTATTATTGATGGGAATCGTTATTGTGATTATTGTTTATGTTTTGCGCCGGCTCGATTGATGTTCGCTGATTAACTTTTTCTTTTAAGCATTACTGGTCTTTATCAGGGGGAGAATTTCATGCTGAAGCATAAATGGTTGTGGCTGGCTGGCTTACTTGGGATATGTTTGTTGGCTGCTTGTGGCGGAAATGCCCCCGAAGCGACTGCCGTGCCAGTCAGCCAGAATTTCCAGTCCGAGGCGACGGGCGCAAATGTGGCCTTCAACTACCCGACTGGATGGGCTGCGAGCGTTTCCAATGGACAAATTCTGGTTGCGAACAGTCAGGCCGCCCTGGAGGCCACCGGGCCAGCAGCGGGTCAGTTCGCGATTCGTATGCTGGTGGGGCCGATTAGCGTTCTGGGCGGTTTGACAGCAGAATCCAGCGCACATGATGTCATTCTATTTTTTAAGACTTCTTTGGCGACGACTGGTGTCACATTTGGTGATCCGCTAGATATGACCATCGGTAGTTTTAGCGCGTCGCGGGTGCAGGGTTCTTCAACCGACGGCGATGGCAGCATTACCGCTGTGAATATGGGCGATGGTATTTTTAATATCGCCAGCGTTGTCAGTGCGCCGGGAGAAATGAAGCAGTTTGAAGCGACCTTGAACGCGATTTTGGCGACTGTTTCCTATCAGCCCATAGCGCCAGCCGATTCGCCGGATACAGCCCCCGCCGCAACTACCGAAGCCAGCGGTTAATATAGACGAAGCACATCAGACAAACATGGTTTTTCGTAGGGACACGATATATCGTGTCCCTACAGCAAAGGGAAAATATTTATGAGTGTCGTTTGTTTAGGGGAACTTCTGATTGATTTTGTGGCGCTGGAACACGGTGTCAGTGTAGGTGAAGCGTCCGGTTTCCAGAAAGCCCCCGGCGGTGCGCCCGCCAATGTTGCGGTAGCGGTTTCGCGTTTGGGACATGAAAGCGCCTTTCTAGGGCAGGTCGGTGATGACCCCTTTGGTCATTACCTGTCCGACGTATTGGAAGCCGAAGGGGTCGATGTCAGCGGCCTGCGTTTTTCCACCGAAGCGCGAACGCCTTTGGCCTTTGTCTCGCTGACAGCAGAAGGCGAGCGCAGCTTTGTTTTTTATCGACATCCCAGCGCCGATATGCTCATGCGTCCCGATCAGGTAGCTATAGAAGTGCTTAAGGGAAAGAAAATCTTCCATTTTGGTTCGATTACGCTCATTGATGAGCCGGTGCGTTCCGCTACATTGATGGCAGCACAGGCAGCCCATACGCAGGGGATGCTGGTGTCGTATGACCCTAATCTGCGCCTGTCACTCTGGTCGAGTCCAGAGGCTGCCCGTGAAGGCATGATGACTGGCATGAATTTCGCCCATGTCATTAAAGTGAGCGATGAGGAAGTTGAATTCCTGACAGGCGGACATGATGTTACGCCACTGTGGGGACAGCAAACGCAGGTTATCGCCGTGACGCAGGGTTCAAAAGGGGCGACTATTCATACCCGTAAAAGCAAATTCCAGGTACCCGGTTTCAGCGTTCGCACACTTGATACCACCGGGGCAGGGGATGGTTTTGTTGCTGGCATGTTAGTGGGAATATTGGAACACTGGGGCGATCATCTGGCGCACATGGAAGCAATCGCCAGATTTGCCAATGCGGTTGGCGCGTTAGCGACCACGCAGCTAGGCGCGATTCCAGCGCTGCCCAGCCGTGTTGCTGTCGATAATTTTATGAAAGGGCCAGGCTAGATCAGGCAGCGAAAGTGGCAAAAGTGAATTGCAATGTCACGTAACGTCCCCGATCAAGCTGCGGGCTGGGGCGTTTCAATATCGCGACGCGCTGGTCGGCACTTTCCAGCATGTTTTCATATTCATCATGCGATTTGAAAATCGTTTCCTTATCGCGTAAATAACGCGCGGTAAATGTGCCGTTGCGGTGTGCTGTGAAACGATCCGGGTACAGCCGGGCATCCTGTAAGATTGCCAGTGCCGTTTTACGCGGTACACGGGTGAGGATAGGTGGAACCTCGAATTTCATAATCATAAAGTACCTCCATCGGCGGAGTGGCTAACCCGCTATTACTAATTAATACCCTGACACAGTAATTTGACAAGAACAATATGGGCAGAATTCGGTTCGAATTCGGTTTTATTTCAAACTACAAATCCTAAAAATCCCTCAAATCGCCATTTCTTACCGTCTGACTCATGCAATCCAACTTTATACTGAATAGAGGAATGCGCATTTTTCGTGGGAGTTATTTCATGGCAATCAAACTGACCTGTCCCGAATGTGGCGAACGAATGACGATGGATTTCACCACCACGACTGTTTATTGTCCCGAATGTGGTTATCGACCCACTACCGGGCTGGATGAACGCGCCGAACAAATTCGTGCCAAAGGGCCTCGTCCGAATGTCACCATCAGTAACGAAAAAGACATCAATGTTCGTGCGGTATCCCTGTTTTACACCGCTCAGGATTATCTGTTCCAGGAAAATAAGGCCGAAGCGCTGGATTCACTGCGACAGGCCATCGATTTACAGCCTGATTTTCTGGATGCGCACCTGTGGATGGCAAAAATCAGTGACGATGAGCAGGTCAAGCGCGATCATCTGGGGAGCATTCTGGCCTACAACCCCGGTCATACTGAGGCCATGCGAATGCTCATGGTGCTGAATGGTCGCCTGACCCCCGAACAGGCCGCAAAAACCTACGGCGATGGCGAACTTCAGCTTCAACGCGCCGAAGCACCCGTCGCAACTGAAACGACTACCCTGAAATGCCCGACCTGTAAGGGCGATTTGACGGTAGATGATGTGACTGGCAGCGTAAAATGTCGTTTTTGTGGTTACACCGCTCTAAAACCGACTCCGCGCGATGTCGGTGCTGAATCGCTGGTTGCAGCCATGTTGCAGCGCAGGGCACAGGCCGTTAAGTGGATAATCGGGGAGCGCCTGTTGGAATGCAGTGAGTGTGGCGCATCGCGAACCCTCGCAGGTAATCAACTTTCGGCACGCTGTCCATTTTGCGGCTCGAATCATGTCATTGAAAAAGATGCCTTAGGCTCTTTCGAACAGCCGGAAGGATTAATCCCTTTCAAAATTTCACGCGAAGAAGCCGGAGCGCGCATCAAGGAGCAGTTGAAAAGCTTTAGCGAACGGGTCAAAGGCTGGTTTGATAGCAACAAGATCGCCGCCGCAACCTTGAATGGCTACTACCTCCCATTCTGGTTATTTGATGCGACGGTTGAAATCAGCCGGACGATTATTGTCAATAATCCCTCAGGGGATCGTAACCGCCGCCCGCGTGAGCCGTATCAGCGCACAACCATCAACGATGCGCTCTACGATGTCGAAGTTTGTGCTGTGAAATCCCCGCCGCCGGGACTTACACACCAGCTTGGCGATTATCACCCCGGCGAGATGCTGGCCTACACACCCGAACTGCTGGCGAAATATCCGGCGCAGTTGTACACCACCGATGTTGACCGAGCCGCGCTGGAAGCCCACAGCATCATCTCGAATATCATGCGCAGCAAGCATAATGTCCACGAAAGCAGCGACGTTACGGTCAGCGTGTTCAGCAATATTCAGCAGATGAGCTTCCGTCTGGTGTTAGCGCCAGTGTGGATTGCCCAACTAGTGGAAGTCGATAAAGACCGCCGTGTGGCGCTGGTCAATGGGCAGACTGGCAAAGTTGTTCTGGGCAAAACTGAAAAACAGCACTAAAAAGCCCGTAACTGCGCCCGTAATGTTGTATAATGGAAAATTATAACCATTCGGGGTGCTGGGGGTGGCGGGTGTCAGAAACGACCTCTCGAATTGTCAAAGTGTGGTTAGCGGACGATCATATCCTGTGCTACCGCTTTGCTGACCTTACGACGACGACTGTTGATGAGTGGGCGGCTGATTTAACGAAGGAATTGGAAGCCTGGTCAAGTCTCAAGCCCTGGCGGCTGATCCTCGATATTCGGCTGCGTGGTAATGTGGTCAACACCTACGCTCTGCGTCGCGCCCGTGAAATCGCCCGGTTGCGCCCGGATATACGCGGACGTTTAGCAGTACTGGTGACCAGCCGTTTAGCCGCCAACGTCATTTCAATGGCGATCAGCACCGCCAACAACGATTACCGCAAACGACAGGTCTTTATCAGCGAAACCCTGGCTGTTCACTGGCTCCTGGATGAGAAGTAGGGACACGATAGTGCGAAGCCTCCCTGCGGGATATCGTGTCCCGTATATGATCTCAAATTCGAGTGCTGCTTAGTCGAAAAATCGCGACTCCCGGATGATCTCCTCCGCTGGCACAAACGTCGTATCGACCACATTCTTCCCTGTGCGCTGCATATAGGCCTGCACAACTCGATAGCCGAGTGCATAGCCTGCATACAACGGTACATCCACTGCCGGAAGTCCCATTTGCGCCGCAATCGATCCGCCAAAAATGTAGCTCCGTACCAGATTAAACCCTTTGGAATTCATACCGTCGCGGAAAATGGCCTTGGTTTTTTCCAGCGTCGAGTCATCAAATTCCGTTACCCAGGGGCCGATTTTGTCCGCGCCATAGAGTTCCGCCGCGAAGGATTCCGCTAATCCCTCACCGATCATGTATTGCCCAACGCTGACATTCATGATGTTCTTGAACGCGACGGCATCAGCAGCAGTTGCCAGATTGTGATGCAGTTCGTGGACAGTTGCCGCCTCGACCCGCGCCAGATTGTATTCATCCGGTATGTCGTAGTTGGTCATAATCCATCCCGGTATAGCACCAAATCCGCTGTAGCCGTGTGCCTGTGGCATAGCACTCATATCGGAAATATACAGCCCAAAAGTGATGCTTTTGGTTGGGATGCGGTCAGCATAGGCTGCAAAAGCGTCAAACCCTTTTTCCAGCGATCCCGCCGCGCGATTCCAGGCATCGCCTTTTGCCAGTCCCTCGATAATTGCTGCCATCGTATCGCGTCCGCTGCCCTCAAAGCGTTTGGGTGTCATGCCCCACTGAGCGAACTGCGCCATGCCATCGTTTCCACCGAAAGTCTGCACTAATCCGATGAATGGCTCGACCAATTCACGGCGGAAGATCGCCTCGCGCTTGTCTGTGTCAGTTTCATCCAGCATCCGTCGATAAGCCGCTTCCGTGTTGATGATAATGAATTTCATCATGTTCCTCGTTGTATTTATAGTTGACAGCAGTTTAAGGTATTACGTAACGTCAGGCTCAAGCCCTAATTTCGGAAACTAAGGTAAAATGATGAGGGATTAGCTGGGTTTCAGCGTCCTTCATCCTGACATAACAAAGGTACATCCATGCGACGACTTGTTTTTATTGTTCTCAGTGTGCTGGTCAGCGCGCTGTTTTTGTGGCTGGCAGTCCGCGATGTGCCGCTCGATAAGGTAATGGAGAGTATCCGGCAGGCAAATCTGGTCTGGGTGCTGATTTCCCTGTTGGCAATAGGGGTAAGTATTGGGACACGCGCAATTCGCTGGCGCGGACTGGTGGATTTCAAAATTCCGATGGTGGAGACCTATCACATTATCAGTGTGAGCTTCCTGCTCAATCAGCTTCCGCTGCGAGCAGGAGAAGTCGCCCGGAGTTTGCTGGCGACCCGTTCGAAAGTGCCGTTGGTCACAGCCGCCACTAGCGTGGTTGTTGAACGAATGCTGGATACACTGATGGTGGTTGTGATGCTGCTGCTGGCCATCAGCCGCTTGCCGACGGTTTCCGAGACCATTACCCGCACAACCACCCTGTTTGGTGTCGCAGTCGTGATTGCCTTCGTTGTCCTCATCTACTTTTCGCGCTATCCCGACGTGGCTCATAGGACATTGGCATTTGTTGAGCGCATACTACCATTTTTGAAGCGTTTGCCATTAGCGCGATTGCTGGATAATGTGCTGGATGGTCTAAAGCCACTGACACACTTGCGCAGCGCCGTTCATGCCATTGGCTGGACAATCATTGCCTGGATGGTTTCAATCTTCACCTTTTACGCGCTGGTACAGTCACTCAATATTCCACAAATTGCGCCAGATGTTGATCCCATTCTGCTCTCGGTGATGGGTGTAGCGCTGGCTTCGTTCAGTATCGCGATTCCGGTCAGCGTGGCCTCGATTGGGCCGTTTGAACTGGCAGTCAGTGAAGCGGGGAAAGCTGTTGGGATGGAACCTATCATGGCGACCTCGCTCGGATTTTTATTTCATGGCGTGAATCTCATTGGTTATGCGATTTTCGGTGTCATCGGCCTGTTGACACTGGGCGTTTCCCTGAGCGAAGTCACAGGCGGGGGACGTAAGACCGAGACACCGGAAGCAGGTCAATAACATGCCCTTTATCGAAATCGCTACTGGCGCACGCCTGCATTACGAGGACATCGGGCAGGGCGAACCGCTGATTTTGATTCATGGGTTGTTGGGCACAGCACAAACCAATTTCCCGCGTGTGATTGAGTGGCTGAAAAACGATTATCATCTCTATGGCATTGACCTGCGCGGCTATGGTGAATCGACTCCCAAGCCGCGTGATTTCCCGCTCGATTTCTATCACCGTGATGCCAGAGATGTACTCGCCCTTATGGATGCACTCAATATCCGCAAAGCGCATATGCTGGGCTATTCCGATGGAGGCGAAACGGCCTTAGTCGCAGCCGGATTGCAACCAGATTGGTTTAAATCCGTTGCGACTATCGGCGCAGTCGGTAATTTTACCCCAGCAGTCCGTCCGCGTGTGCAGAGCCTCTATCCAGCCAACTGGATTAGCGAGGAAGAAAAACGCCTGCACGGTATCGAAAATGCCGATGCCTTCATCGTGGGCTGGATTCGCGCTATGAAACACATGATTGATTCAGGTGGGGATGTCAGCCTGAGTCTGGCGCATAACATCACCTGCCCACTGCTCATGATGCTTGGCGATCAGGATACGCTCAATCCAGCGGAATATGCGCAAAAATTCCTCGCACAAGCGCCAACTGGCAGGCTGGAAATGTTCCCCTGCGGACATGCGGTTCATGACCTGGTGTGGTCAGATTTCCAGCGTGTCTACGGCGCATTTTTGCAGTCCGTCGTTTAGACCATTGGTATCCCGTCGGGCAAGGTAAACGTGCCATCTGCACCCGGTGGGAAGTCAATGACTTTCACCACCGCGTCGGTATTCAGTTCACCGTAGATGTGCGGGAAATTCTCTTTGACATCCGGTTCAGGCTGGCGTGTCTGTGGATTAATGGGCGGCTCGAAGCGCACCTCGGCGCGGACTTTATCGCTCTCGATGCATAGTAGTAGCAAACCCTGTTGTCCGCTGTAAAACTTGTTGGCGACGCGGATGACCTGCGCTGCTGTCGAGCAGTGGATGAATCCCTCAGTATCCAGTGATTCGGTGCGATGCGTGCCTTTTGCCTGCGCTGCCTGCCATTGATCGCGGTGCGCGATGTGTAAAATGATGCTCAAAAGAATTCCTTTCGTCCGCCTTCGTCGATGCTGCCCGTTTCCAGAAAATGGCGTAATTCGCCTGTCCGGTGCGTGATTAAGTCCGCTGCCCGCTCACGGATGCGCGGGTTATGCAGATTTCCGGCTAACCAGCGGCAGGATGCCAGATGCCGTGCCGCGATAAATGCTTCTAAGTGCCGCTCATCATCGGATGAAAATGAGCGATTGTCAGTATAGCCTGCCAGAAACGCCTCTCGCAATGCTGTATAGCGCGGTTCGTATTTGAATTGCAGCAGCGCCGGGGCGAGATCATACAGGTAATAGCCCCAACTGCAATCGTCGAAATCAATCACAGCTATGCTTTCATCTTTAAACAACCAATTTTTGGCGATGAAATCAGCATGAATCAGGCCAAATGTATTCGCCTGCTGACCGATTGAGTACATAACCTCGCGGACGCGCTGCTCAACTGCTCCGAAAACCATTTTTTGTTCATCTGTGAAAATCCGTGCCCCTTCACCGGGGTCGTAAGTCGATTCCTCGCCGAACAGCCCGTTCCAATCCAATCGAGGTCGAGAAAAATCGGCTGGCGCGGTAAAAGTTGCCGAGAAGGTGTGCAATCGCGCCAGAAATTCACCTGCCTGCCGCGCCTTGTCTATAGGCAGAATTTCATTCGGATAGGAGTCGCCCTCAATCCAGTTGAACACAACCGCTGTGACAGGTGCTTCTAATCCATCCACTGGCGTGGAAGTAAGTATTTCGCCTTGTTTCGTCATGACAGGCTCAGGAACTTGGAGAGATGTGTGCTGACGAATCGAATCAAGCCATACTAACTCTGAGCGTATCCATTCGGAGAGTTTGTGACCGGGACGATGCAGCCGCAGCACATACTTTTTTCCGTTGCCCATAGTTACTTTGAAAACTGCATTGTTGACATAAGCGGCTGATTCCAACGTCGCATCTGTGAGGTCATACTGGTCTAATGCGATGCGTCCGGCGCGTCGCATCAGCCATTGTATTCATTGATTGTTCCTTGCTCAAAGTTTATTTCAACAGCCTGTCTGGACAGCCCACCCTATAAGGTTGGAATACGGTTTCGCGGCGGCGGCGACTATTTTTGCCGCTGCAATCTTTGCAATATAATCGGGATTTTTCCCCATAAATTCGATCATTTTCAAAGGGCGAAGATTGCAAAAACGCTGGCGATTTTGCAATTAGCGCTGCACTCATCATCGACATCCCCAGAACTCAACAGCCGATTATGCACACGGTAGCATAGATTCGGATGAAAAGGGCTACTTTTTGGTAAACTTTTCGGTGTGAATTTTCTAACGTCAAAGAAGGGCAATGCAGCAACATTGCCCAACACAGTTATTTACCCCTAAAAGTAGTGACCGCGATTGCGCCCGTCAAAGTGTCCGGTTGGCATACAGCAGTTCTTAAAACCGCCGTCCAGAATTGCATGGGCATAGATCGTTGCGTCCCAACTTTTCGACCAGTTCTTTATCACCATGAACGACGCGGCAGCCGCGCTTCACCTTCGTTTCCGATGGGAAGCCCTTGCGCCGTTTGCTCATGGATTCAAAAGCAGGGTTCGTCCTCAAAATGGTTATCGTTACGCATGATACACCTCCTGTTGTAACTGATGGACTTTATTTTTCTTCCGCGTACATGTAATCGCGGCTCAGTAGCGTGATGGCAGTCCAGCCCGAAGCGGCACTGCCCGACATAGGGAGCCATTTCGCGGAACAGCAGCGCGACATCACTGGACTCGACATCCCAGAAGCCGAAAACCTTCATACCTGGGGTATCGACAATGCCGCCGCCGAAGTCCAGCGGGAACATTTCCAGTCCGGTGGTGGTGTGGCGGCCTTTATCCAGATTCAGGTTAATTTCGCCAACGCGCAAACCGAGTCCTGGCTGAATCGCATTGAGCAGGGTGGTTTTGCCCACGCCGGACATGCCGACGAAGGCTGAATGCTGTCCAGCGAGTTCCGAACGAATGGCCTCGATGCCCAGACCTTCAGACGCGCTGGTCAGGATGACCGGATAACCAATGCGGCGGTAATCTTCGACAACATCCATCACTTCGCGTAGATGCTTATCCTTGAGCGCATCCATTTTGGTGATGCAGATTAGCGCCGGGAGTTCGCAGGCTTCTGCGCTCGCCAGATAACGATCCAGCATCCCCCATTTGGGATTGGGCTGCGCGGCGGCGATGACTGCCACAACGCGATCAATATTGGCGGCGATGACCTGTTCGACGGGTTTCCCGTTCACGGCGCGGCGCGTGAGTTTACTGCGGCGGGGCAGCACTTCGGTAATCATCCCGCTGCCATCGCCTGCATCGATGAAAGTCACTTCATCCCCGACGGCGATAGGGTCAACCATCTTGATGTCCTCTACTTTCTGGACACGATGGTGCGGAATGGACGATAAATCAGCGATTGGATACAGCAGCACTTTACGCAGGCGATTCGAAATCGCACACGTCACGCTGCGTCCATTGACATTTACGGTATAGCTTCCCGTAGATTTCTTGAATACGATCCCGGTTGTAAGCGGGTTAGATTCGGAATTTTGATACAGAGACAAGGTTGTTTTTCCTCGTGTTGAGTTTTCAAGGTCAGAACTGAAAAAGTGAACCGGTAGTTGAATACAGTCAGGACACGCATCGACAGACTCCTTCCCTGGCGCAAATCGAAATAGCCTCGGAACGCACGCCAGAATCAAAAATGGACGAGCAGGGCGCGTCGGGCTGGTTATTCAGATGGAATTGGAATCAGTGCTGAATTAATAACCGGCAGGCGCGCATTGGGTGGGGTTATAAACAGTCTCTGTCATGACACGCCTCCTCTAAACTCAAATTGTGGATGTGTTCACTGTAGCATAAGTTGATAGTGAACGTCAAGCGATTTTGCCAGCAAATTGGGTATCATAAAGCGAGTTTCGCCAACCCTTATATAACAGGGAAGCCTCCATGAGCATCAACAACGGTTTAGCCAAAACCCCGCCGATGGGCTGGAATAGCTGGGATTGTTACGGCACGACGGTGCGCGAGGAAGAAGTAAAAGCCAACGCGGATTACATGGCGGCGCATCTTGGCGCACATGGCTGGGAATATGTCGTCGTCGATATTCAATGGTATGAACCGAACGCAAAAGCGGGCGGGTATCGTCCGAATGCGGAATTAGTCACGGATGCTTATGGACGTTTGCTTCCAGCCGTAAATCGTTTTCCGTCGGCTGCGAATGGCGCGGGTTTCAAACCCCTTGCCGATTATATTCACAATCTTGGTCTCAAATTCGGCATTCATATCATGCGTGGGATTCCCCGGCAGGCTGTTCAGCAGAATTTGCCGATTCTGAATACCTCGTTTTTTGCGCAGGATGTTGCCAACACAGAGAGTATATGTCCCTGGAATACGGATATGTACGGTCTCGATACATCCAAACCGGGCGCACAGGCTTATTATGACTCGCTGGTCGCCATGTATGCGGAATGGGGCGTGGATTACATCAAAGCCGATGATATGTTGTATCCGTATCACGCGGATGAAATTGAAGCACTGAGCCGCGCGATTGCGAAGGTCAACCGTCCCATCGTCTTGAGCCTGTCACCCGGCGTGGATATGAAGACGGATTATGCTGACCATCTGAAGCAGCACTGCGAACTCTACCGGATTTCAGGCGATTTCTGGGATCGTTGGGAAGACTTGAGAAATCAGTTTGATAACTGCCGGACGTGGGCTGCCTATTCCGAGCCGGGATGCTGGGCTGATGCCGACATGCTGCCGTTGGGACGGATTGGTATTCGCGCGGAACGCGGCATTGACCGCCAAAGTTTGCTGACTCACGATGAACAAATCACGCTGATGACTCTCTGGGCGATTACCCGTTCCCCGCTCATGTTCGGCGGCGACCTGCCGAGCAATGATGCCTTCACCTTGAGTCTGCTCACCAACGATGAAGTGTTGAAAGTGCATCAGACCAGCCACGAGAATGAGCGTTGGCGGTCTGGACGGAATAAGGATCACATTACATGGGTAGCAAAAAGCATGAATTCGGATGACTTATACGTGGCGCTGTTTAATATTGGCGAATCGCCCCTGCCAATAGAAACCCATCCATCTACATTGTTCACTTATACTGTGCGCGATTTGTGGGCACAAACTGATTTTGAGTTTGTTGGATACAATTTGAAACTGAAAATGCCGCCGCATTCGGCTAAATTATTCCGCTTGAAGCCGGTACATCCCAAATAACGCTTGAAGCATCAATGGAGAGGGGGGGGCATCAGGCAACAAAAAAGCCCCGGTTGGAGCTTTTGGAGAGCGGGCGATGAGATTCGAACTCACGACATCTTCCTTGGCAAGGAAGCATTCTACCGCTGAATTACACCCGCGTATTGAGAATTATTATAGCGAGGCTGATGTCCTTTGACAAGAGTCATTTTTCAGGATTTTCAGGCGTGCTGCTTATCGCGCTCAGATGCGTTTTCAGGCTGTCGAGTGTGATTTCATCCAGCGATTGAACCCCCAGATGCGGCTGGCTGTCGTAATCACTGCCGATGCCCACCACCCAGAATCTGCCAGACAGGGCCGCCTGTACTCCGGCTTCCGAGTCCTCGAAAACAACCGCCTCATCGGGCTTCGCGCCCAATTGATTCGCCACCCAGAGGAAAATATCCGGCGCGGGTTTGTTGTGGCTGACCGTGCTGCCGTCGGCAATCGAATCGAACAGCGTGTAGAGTCCCAGTTTTTTCAGGACACGATGGGCGTTCTGACTGGACGAACCGAGTCCGACTTTGATTCCGGCGGCTTTGGCTTCGCGCACCAATTCCGCCGCTCCGGGTCTGCAATCGCTGCCCGTCATATGTTCAAGCGATTCGAGGAAATAGCTGTTTTTGCGATCCATCCATTCCTGAGCTGTCTCGTTGCTCACTGTGCGCCCGTTCAGGAAAATCTGGAGCGCCTCAGGTCGGGTGATTCCCTGCATTTTGCGATACTGTTCGGCTGTAAAGGGAATCTGGACTTCCTGTGCCAGACGCTGCCACGCGCGGAAATGCAGATCAATGGTGTCGGCTATTACGCCGTCCATATCAAAAATGAGTGCTCGGATGTCAATGGTCATGCTGGTTTTCGAGGGTTTTCCTTCGCTGAATCGTCGCTATAATAGCATCTTATGTCACAAATAAAACCACTAACTTTCGTCCTGCTTTTTCTGCTAATGTTGGCTCTGCTGGGCTGCGACCCGCTGGCGCTTGAGCCGACTCGTCAGGTGGTCATTATCACCGCTGTGCCGAGTGCCACGCCGCCGCCGACTTTCACGCCAGCCATCACGCGCACGCCCATTCCGACACTGACCCCGGTTATTACCCCGTCCGCCACTCCATTTCCCTGCGACGAAGAAACCGGACAGATCATTAAGTTCGACAAATTCCCCAGCACTGTGGCAGATGAAAACCTGCGCTATCAGGTTTATATCCCGCCCTGCTATCAGAAATCACAGGTGCGTTATCCCTACGTGATTTTGCTGCATGGCTCGGCAGAAACCGAGGCACAGTGGGGTAAGCTCGGTATGACCGATGCAGCCGATCAGGGCTTCCGTCTGGGACTGCTGCCTCCGATGATTCTGGTCATGCCCTACACGGGTGTCATCGGTCAGAACAACACTTTCCCACCTGATCCGTCCTATGAAACTGTCGTGCTGGACGAACTCCAACCCGCCATCGAGCGTGACTTCTGCACCTGGAATGACCGCGAACACCGCGCTATCGGCGGCATTTCACGCGGCGGCTTCTGGGCATACAGCATCGCGCTGCGCCACCCCGATATTTTCGGTATTGTCGGCGGTCACAGCCCGTTCTTTACCGAAGATACCAGCCTGATTCCGCCTGCTTTTAATCCGCTGGAACTGGCGCTGAATTCGTCCTTCCTGCCCGAAGCGAATTTGCGCATGTATCTGGACAATGGCGCGTCTGATCCCTCCGGTAATAACGAGGAATTGTTTTCCAGCCGTCTGACTTCGCGCGGCATCGCCCATACCTATGTGATTAATCCGGTGGGCGAGCATGATAATCAATACTGGTCAGCGCATGTTTCCGAATATCTGGCGTTTTATGGACGCAATTGGCCGCGCAATGCCAGCCAACTGCCAAGCTGTCTGGAGCCGAGTCCGTGAAGCTGCAAAAACTCACCAGTTTACGGATGCCTTGGCCTACCGATTGGACTGACCTGTTTGGCGCGGAACGTCCGCTCATTCTGGAAATCGGTTTTGGCTACGGACAATTCTTGCTGCATCTCGCGCATGAAAATCCGAATGCCAATGTCATCGGCATCGAAATCGCCGGACAATGTTTGCGTTCGGTGGAAAGTCTGGTCGAACGAAAGCAGGCGAGCAATGTCCGCATCATCCAATCGACGGCGGAATTGGCGCTGCATCATCTGTTCGTACCGGGAAGTCTCTCGCAGGTGCATATCAATTTCCCTGACCCCTGGTTCAAGAAACGCCACAGTCACCGCCGCCTGATGCAGCGCGATACAATGGATGCGATTGTCAGCCGTTTACAGCCAGGTGGCTTGCTTTATCTGGCGACGGACATTATTGAATATGCCGAGATGAGCGCGGAACTGCTGGCAGCGACAGCGGGGCTGGATAATCGATTAGACAATGCATGGGCGAACACGATGCCGGGGCGGGTCGTGACGAAATACGAAGGCCGCGCCCAACGAGAAGGCAGACTTTGCTATTATTTCGCCTATCGCCGTAATGACCATCCAGCGCCCGATGTTCCCGTGATGAAAGAAGAACCCATGACCCATATTGTCTTTAAGAGCCATCTCAGTCTGGATGATATGCTGGCGCAGTTCCAGATGAATGAATACACCTTTGGAGACATCCACATCCGGCTGCTGAACGCTTACCGGGGACACCACACCGTTTTGTTTGAGGTGTTTATCAACGAACCCACCATTGACCAGCATATAGCCATCATCCTGAGCAAACGCGAAAATGAGCGTGAATATACGCTCAAGATGGGTTCGCTAGGTTATCCGCGTGTTACGCCCGGACTGCATAAAGCCGTTTCTGTGTTAGGAAACTGGCTGGTGAACCTGCACCCGGAAAGCGAAATTATCAGTCATAAAGTCAAGGAATGACTACCACTGTCGGTCATGCTGCACAGGACGACCTTTAAACCAGTGATGCGCACGCTGGATATGCAGTGTTTGAACCCCCTGCGGAATTTCCGGCAAACCACCCAGCGTTTGTTCCAGTTCCCACAACCGTTCGACCAGCGCTTGTTTGTTGGTAGGATCCAGCACCATGCCAGCGGCCTGTCGCGCCCGGACCCAATCTCCATCCAACGATGTACGGCAGACGAGCAGCATCCATAGATCGTTGTAGGTCAATACAATACGGTTGCCCTGTCGATCAAAAACCTCCTGATAAATTTCGCCGCCGAGGGGGGCCATCAGAGTTTGTCCCATCATAGTGCTTGAGTGTCCTCGTTTTCCCTTAAGATGTACTTTGGTACTATGCTTTAAGTGTACCGAATTCTATTCAAGAATAAACCAGAGATAAACCTAAAAAAACATAAATTTTGCTACAACTCTGTTACATTGGGACATAAATACTGGTTATGGGGTTGGATTCGTGTATCGTGTGGGGATTTTTAATGCGCAATGAAATAGACAGGCTGAGTTGTCATTCATACCTGTCTATTGGGTTTTGAAGATTGCTTAGACTGGAATCAGATCAGGGGTTTCGCCAACCGGTTCACGGGCGGTGAGCTGCATCTGGATACCCTGATTAGGACGCAGGGTAATCATCGGGTCAGGGATAATTGTCTGACCGGGAACAAGCTGCATATGAAACTGCTGCATAATGGTCGCCAGCACGAGCTGGGCTTCCATCATGGCGAATTGGTTGCCGATGCAGATGCGTGGCCCACCGCCGAACGGGAAGTAAGCATACTTCGGAACACGATCTTCCCAACCGGGCGCAAATCGTTCTGGGTCGAAGCGTTCCGGTTCCTCCCAGTATTTGGGATGATGATGCATGACCCACATGCTCATCAGTAGAATGCTGCCTTTCCTGATCGGATACCCGCCGAGTTCAATATCGTTAATCGCTTCCCGGCTGATAATCCAGGCAGGCGGATATAAACGCATCGCTTCCTTAACGACCATTTCGTTATAGGGCAGCCGTGCCAGATCAGCAATCGTGGCGGGTTTATTGCAGAGAACGGTTTGAATCTCATGTGCCAGCTTTGCTTCAATATCCGGATGCTGTGCCAGCAGATACAATGACCACGCCAGTGCATTAGCGGTGGTTTCATGCCCCGCGATGAACAGCGTCATCGCCTCATCGCGCACCTGCTTGTTGGTCATCTGACCGCCATCTTCTTCATCGACTGCCATCAACAGCATCGAGAGCAAGTCACCCTTATCCTCACCGGATGCGCGTCGTTCGTTGATGATGCCCATAATCGTATCTTCAATCAACTGTCCGGCGCGGCGGCGCTTGCGATTCTTTGGCGTAGGAATCCAATCCGGTAGCTGAATAATGCGGGTAATGCGTTCCCCGGCGGTTTCGATGCCAATGGTAATCGCCTCGCCAATTGAATCGGCCTGGTCGGATACATCCGCATCAAACAGCGTTTTGCCGACAATGCGCATGGTCAGCTTCATCATTTCCGGTGCAATGCTTCGGATTTCGCCGTTTGACCATGCAGCCAGCATTTGCCGCGTGTAATCCACCATCACATCGGCGTAATTGGCGATGCGTTTGTAGTGAAAAGCGGGCTGCACCAGACGACGCTGACGTTTGTGGAAATCATCTTCGCTGGTGAGCAATCCCTGACCAATACTCTGGCGAGTAGTACGTTTCAGGTTTGGCGATTTGTGAAAATCTTCCGGCTGCTTAACCAACACCTGCTGAATCATCTCCGGGTCGTTCAACTGGTAGATGTCGCGCATCCCGATACGGAAATGCACAATATCGCCATAGTCTTTGCGGTTGGATTCAAGAAAGGCTAACCGCTGCGTTTGAAAGCGACGCAGATTGCGGAATTGGAAACCGCCTGTGGGGCCGGGGGGATAAACCGGGTTCGTCTTCATAGTATGGCTCACTTTACATCATGCTCATTTATAGACACTGTGTACATAAATAGGGTAATCTTATTCCCGGAGCAGGTCAATATTGAACAGCGAATAATTTGTAACTTTTGTGTAAAATTACGCTGAATTTCATCACGAAAATTCGTGAAAATAGATTCAAGAGAATGCTGGAACCGCTTAAGGTGCTGACAAACTCCACTTAACAGACCTGCGATATGCTTCAGATCGTATCCAGTTTGTGTACCACATCCCCAACAGCCATTGGTCTCTGGTAAAGGCGACTGTCGTAGGTCGCCTTTGCCGTTTCTTAACATCCGCTTGAGCAGTTCTTAAATTCGCTCGAATATACTTCAAATCAAGTTGAAGCAATTTGAATTGAAGTAATTGAGGTGTATCCATGCCTAACGGTAAACCGAGAGTTCTATTTCTCTGCACAGGCAATTCTGCCCGTTCTCAAATGGCGGAAGGGTTACTCCGTCACCACGCTGGTGATCAATTTGAGGTCTACAGCGCCGGATTGGAAGCGAAAGGCGTGAATCCCTATGCCATCCGCGCGATGGATGAAATCGGCGTGGATATTCGCGCTCAGTATTCCAAAACCACGCAGGAATACATGGGCAAAATGCAGTTCAATTATGTCATCACCGTCTGCGGACATGCTGACCAGAACTGCCCTATGGCGCTCTGGAATCAATATGGCGTAAAGCTGCACTGGCCTTTCGAAGACCCCGCCGCTGTCGAAGGCGCGGATGAGGATAAATTAGCCAAATTCAGCGAAGTGCGCGACAGTCTCGATGCCCGCATTAAAAGTTGGCTGGCAGAAAGCGTTGTGCAGCCATGATTCTGACTCAACCGCCGACTCTGGTGGGACTGTTGGCGCATGAACTACGCTGGACAGCCGTCAAAAAGCTGGGGATGGGTGATTACCGCGTACAGGAATTGGCCGAACAACTTCAGCAACCGATGAATCTGGTGTCCTATCACCTTAAAATGCTGCGCGACGAGGGCTTGGTCATGACCCGCCGCAGTGAGGCCGATGGTCGCGATGTCTATTATCACCTCAATCTGCCCCGGCTGCGAACGCTCTATCAGGATATGGGTATGGCGCTCCATCCGGCCTTGTTGCATTTGGAAGCTGTGGATTCGCAGATGTCGCCGCGTGGGTTAAGCGTCCTGTTTGTCTGCACTCACAACAGCGCCCGTTCTCAAATGGCAGAAGGCTTGATGCGTTCGCTGGCAGGCGATCGGCTGCAAATCGCCAGCGCGGGCAGCGAACCCTCAACCATCCACCCCGATTGCATTCGAACTATGCAGACAATGGGCATCGCCATAGAAGGGCAGTATGCGAAAGCGCTCTCTGAATTTGAGGGGCAGCATTTCGATTACGTCATCACCGTCTGTGACCGCGCCCGTGAAATATGCCCGACCTTTCCGGCAGTTCGCAGCTATCTCCATTGGGGTTATGGTGATCCGGTCAAGGTGCAGGACGCAGCAGAGCGCGAGCAGTTATTTACCCATATCGCCCGTGACCTCAAAACCCGCATCGAATATTTTCTAGCGGTTTTGTCGGACGCGCCTATACACTAAGCCTTCGTCGGAGAAGCCATTTTGCAAATATCATTGTTACGCCGCGCTGGTGCAGAGTTTATTGGCAGTTATGCGCTGGTAACGGCTGGCTGCGGCGCGATTATGGTCGATACGCTCACCGGACAGCTTACCCATGTCGGAGTCGCGCTCGTTTTTGGACTGGTGATTGCGGTCATGATCGCTGCGACAGGCCATATCTCCGGCGCACATTTCAATCCCGCTGTGACCTGTGCTTTTGCGGCTACGCGCCATTTCAAGTGGCGAGATGTCCCTGCCTATATCGTCGCACAGGTGCTAGGTGCTTTACTCGGCGCATTGACCTTGCGGCTCATTATCGGTGATGTGGCGCAGATGGGCACAACTTTGCCATCGGGTACAGCGCTGCAATCGTTTCTGCTGGAAGTTTTGCTCACCGCCGCTTTGATGTTCGTCATCATTGCTGTTGCTACAGATGCCCGCGCTGCCAGCACACCCGCCGCTCTCGCTATCGGCGCGACGGTTGCTTTAGATGCCCTGTGGGGTGGCCCTATCAGCGGCGCATCCATGAACCCCGCGCGTTCGATTGCTCCCGCGTTGGTAGCCGGAATGCTCTCCGACCAATGGATTTACATGGTAGCCCCTCTGATAGGTGCGCTCATTGGAGCGTTTGCCTACGAATTCATCCGTTCGCCGCAAACTTAACTTTTGCGCCAGGGCTGTTTCGCCAGTACCGTTTTGGACGTGATATTGTGTGCGGCCATCTGCGCCCGTTTTTCCAATCGACGGTTAGCCTGCTCATGGATTTCCCGCACGTGCGATATTTTTTCTTCAACCGCCACCTTCAGCCAGCGTTCACCATTTTCCGCTGTGGCAAGGCTCCCCGCGCCATACGCCCCGGTGATGGTGTCGTCTTCCCACTGCGCGGTGATATTCAGTGAACCGCCTTCTACCCAATCCATGTAATAATTCGGCGTGCTGATGAACTCGATTTCATCTACCACCCGCTCCATTTTGCACAAATCCGGGCGTAGATGCAGTAAGTAGGACGTTTCCAATTCACCTGCGTGCCCCATCCCGCCGATTTTAGAATGGCGATATTTGGCAATGGCTGGCGACCCCAACAGCCCGGAGGTATGCAGCCAGGTGGTCGCAGCGAAAATGTGGCGATGGCGATCACCCGAAATTTTGACCACATTCGTCAGGAATGAGCAGTTGCCGCCGTGTCCGCTGTTGTAATACAGGCGATCTGCACCCCGTTCGACCAGCACATCCGCCACTTCAATCAGAAAATCCTCAAAGTTACGCCAGCCCATATTCATCGTCCCGGCGAAGGACGAGCGGTACATGCTCACGCCGTAGGGCAGCGTTGGCAGCATCTCTGCTTCATCCGGAATCGCCTCTGCTGTTCCCTGCATAATCGCTCCGATGATGACGGTATCGGTATTCATTGGCAGGTGATAGCCATGCTGCTCCGTATGCCCACACGGGATGAGAATCACGCGCTGCGGTGTGGCATAAATCGGCTGTGGAGTCGGTGCGTTCGGGACAGCCGCAAGCTGGATTTGCTGGATTCCCGCTGATTCAAGATTTTCATTTCCACTGTGAACCACAACCAGCCGTGTGAAACCTTCTTCCATTGGCCCGCTGAAAATCCCCGCCACCACCCGCCGCAGCGTGGACTCGCTCACTGCCACAACGCTCCCTTGCCATCCATAGGGTAGGGCAGGCAGCAGACAGTAACGCTCT
The DNA here is from genome assembly GCA_044226645.1 of Aggregatilineales bacterium. Classification (GTDB taxonomy): domain Bacteria; phylum Chloroflexota; class Anaerolineae; order Aggregatilineales; family Phototrophicaceae; genus CFX2. The sequence continues at coordinate 6,188 of JBGAGR010000041.1, read as the reverse complement.
GCGCCGATTTTCGTGCCAATCTGATTTAGGTCATAGCGATCCCCGATGGGCAGCACCAGCGGCAAATCGCGCGGCAAATCCGCCACTTCAGGCCAGGTCAGTTCATCATAACGGACGATTTCCATGTCATATCCTTTTTACGGAACAGCGATAGCGCAGCTTTGATCGCTTATCACACAGGTAGCAATCACCAGATCATTGTAGACGACATCGAAGCTCTGGACACCAATCCAGAAAAAGGCCGAATTGCCCACGAGTTGCAGACCGTATAATTGACTTCCACATGCGGCGGGCGGTTGTCTGTTTCCTGATGCGGCATCCCGCAGTCGCAGACATTTACCAGCCGGTAAGCTGTTATATACACTCGGCCCCCATTTCCGCGCATCCCATTCGCCGCCACTGCTGCGGAAGACGATTCCTTCCAGCGAAAGTGTCCTGCCGGACTGGTTAAGCACGGTAAAGGATACATCGTCAACCATCAGCAGAACATTCGGGACAGCCGTCGCTCGTTCGGCAGGTGTCTGAGTCGGTTCGGGGGGAGTCGTCGGCGCGATAGTGGCTGCTGCCGTTGGAAGAATTTCTACCGTAGTGGCGGTTGCTTCCTCTGGCGCTGCTGCGGTGGGGAACACTGTTGCGGTTGCCGGAACCGGACTCGCCACGATGACAACTTGTGGGGCAGGCTCTTTGTTGTTCAGTAATGCAGGTAGAATACCTACTACCGCAACAATGAGGGTGATAATACCGCCGATAATGGTCGCGATAATCTGTGGATTCTTTAACAGAGATTCCGGTTTCTGGTTAGACATAATCGCCACCTTGTTAGGATTTTGGGTAATGCTCACTCCCAATTATAGCCATTTTGTGGCGGTTCCAACGACCTGCCGGAAAGGTGAGTAGACGCTTTTTTTGCTGCCCCGTTATAATAAATTCGCCAAACGCGCTTCGCCCGAAAATCACATTTCGCGTACCCACCATAAGGATACTATGACGACTATTCTGGAAATCATTCTGCATATCGCATCATTTTTGTTAGGTTTCTTCATCGTCGGCGCTACCTTGATGTCAGCTATTCGGACATTCGTGCTGCCACGCGGCGATAATAACTGGCTGACACGACAGATATTCACCAATGTCTGGCGCATCTTCGAATGGCGGCTCCACAAAGTCGATACTTATCATGACCGGGATCGGGTGATGGCACTCTATGCGCCCATAAGCCTGCTGACTATGCCCATTGCCTGGTTGGTTCTGGTTTTGCTCGGTTATATGCTCATGTACTGGGCAATCGGGACGGGGACACTGTACGATGCCTTCAAACTGAGTGGTTCATCGCTTTACACACTGGGCTTTTTTACCGTCGATACCTTCCCCGCAACGGTTCTGGAATTTTCTGAGGCGACGATTGGATTGGGGTTAATCGCGCTGTTAATTTCCTACCTGCCCACCATGTATGCCGCTTTTTCCAAGCGCGAAAGTCTGGTGACACTGCTGGAAGTTCGGGCTGATACACCCCCATCAGCCGTAACGATGATAATCCGGGCACATGGCATTCGCGGCCTGGATTATTTAACCGAATTGTGGGAAGCCTGGGAGGTCTGGTTTTCCGAAATTGACGAAAGCCACACCTCGTTAGGAGCCATCAACTTTTTTCGTTCGCCCCAGCCAGATCGTTCGTGGATTACTGCCGCTGGAGCCGTTATGGACGGTGCAGCCTTGATGTCTTCCATCATTGATGTCCCGCGTACACCGGAAGCGCAGTTATGCATTCGCGCTGGCTTTGTAGCACTGCGTCATATCTGCGATTTTTTCCGCATCGAGTATCCCCCTGACCCCCATTTTCCCGACCAGCCCATCAGCATCACCCGTGACGAATTCGAAGAAGCCTGCGACACTTTAGCGGCGGCAGGTGTTCCCATCAAAACAGACCGCGATCAGGCATGGCTGGATTTCGCTGGCTGGCGCGTCAACTATGACACCGTTTTGCTGGAACTGTGCGAGGTGGTTAACGCGCCCTATGCCCCCTGGTCATCAGATCGCGGTATCCGCCGTGATGTCCCTGCGCTGAAGCAAAGAACTTAAACCCGTTCCGCTTGTTCCGGTTTCATCGCGTCTACATCGCGCGAACGGGCTTCTACCATCATCGGCATACCGCCTTTCGGACGCAGTGTGACCAGCGGTTCCGGCACAACAGGCGTATCACTCACCAGCGAGAGGCGATAGCGTTGGGCGACAGATGCCAGAATCAGCCGCGCTTCCATCATGGCAAACATATTGCCGATGCACACACGCGGCCCGCCGCCAAACGGAATATAGCCGTAGCGCGGGATTTGCCCTTCATTTTCCGGGCTGAAACGTTCGGGAATAAATTGATCCGAGTCATGGAACCAGCGTGGGTCACGATGCACCGAATACGGGCTGATAAACACCAGCCAGCCTTTTTTGACCGGGTAACTTCCGATGGTGGTATCTTCAATCGGTTCGCGTCCCACAATCCACGCGGCGGGGTACAGCCGCATCGCTTCTTTAATCACCATTTCGGTATAGGGCAGGCGCGCCAAGTCCGCCACATTTGGCAGACGACCACCCAGAACAGCATCTAATTCCTCATGCAGTTTAGCCTCAGCCTGAGGATTTTGCGCCAGCAGATACCATGTCCATGTCAGCGAATTGGCTGTGGTTTCATGACCAGCAGTGAACAGCGTGAAGGCCTCGTCGCGGAGCTGCTGGTCATTCATCTGCCCGCCGTCATCCTCATCGCGCGCCATCAGCAGCATCGAGAGCAAATCGCCTTCATCTTTCCCGGATTCGCGTCGTTCCCGGATAAATCGGTGGATAATCTCGTTCAGTGTATTGAGCGCCTGCTTCGTCGCGCGGTTTTCTGCGGTTGGCAGCCACAGTGGGATTTGAATCAGGTGGTTAAACGCTTTGTTGGCGGATTCCTGTCCAACCGTGATGGCGCTGCCGATGATCTCCGCTTCGGCGGAAACATCCGCCCCAAAGAGCGTCTTGGAGACGATATTCATCGTAAGCTGCATCATTTCGTTCATCAGGTCATATTGGCGACCAGCTTGCCAGTTCGCCATCATGCGCTCGGTGTAATCCACCATCACCTGACCATAAGCTTCCACGCGCTTCATGTGGAAAGCGGGTTGTGCCAGTTTGCGCTGCCGTTTCCAGAAATCGCCATCACTGACCAGTAAGCCGTTCCCAACACTGGGCTTCAAGACCTGCTTGGTCAACTGCGGTTTATAGTATTTGGCGGCATCATCGACCAATACCTGATGAATCAAATCCGGGTGATGCAGGGTATAAACCGTTTGAGGGCCAAAAAATGTGCGGGTGATGTCGCCGTAACGCGAAAGATCGATAAGCGCGCCTAATGGATCGCGCCGGAATGCGCCAAGATTGCCAAGCTGAAAGAGACTGCCTTTTGGGCCAGGTGGATAATTCATCGGTTTGCCTCTGCACTGTACGGATGACCTTATTGTAGAACAAAATACAGGGAAACTATACCTTAATCTCCATGACAATGGTTATAGTGTGTATTAATGGACAGGCGTATAGTATAAGTGTATCTGTCTATTGAAATGGAATTAAAGTGAAAAGACCTGATCGCCGCAAACAACGCACTCAGCAGCTTCTCCGTGATGCACTGATCGAGTTAATTTTAGAAAAAGGCTATGATGCTGTGACCGTGCAGGAAATCACAGATCGTGCCAATCTGGGACGCGCCACCTTTTACCTGCATTATCCCGAAGGCAAAGAACAGTTATTCCTGACCATCCTCAAAGAGATGTTTGACGATCTGAAATCTCGTTCGATGCCCATTTCCGAGGACGAATTTCGCGCAGCAGATAACCCCATGCGTCTAATGCCCTTCCAGCATGTGCTGGAATATCGCGATTTATACCGCGCGACCCTGTTGAGTCAGGATGGTATGGCAGCCATCATGAATGGGGTACGCGAATATCTGGCGACCAGTTTGCAGGAACGCATTGAGCCGTTTGTGCCTCAGGACGATCTGCCAGTACCGCTCGAAGCGCTGGCGAATTATCTCTCTGGGGCGATGATCTCACTGGTAAGCTGGTGGCTGAGGCAGGATAAACCCTATTCTGCTGAAGAAATGTCGGAGATTTTCTTCCGTCTCTCCAGACCGACTATAGAAGGATTGCTGGCGCAGCAGCCAAATGGCGTTAAGGCGAAATAGTCGCCTAGCCCAGATAAGCCGAGACTATTTTGGGGTCTTCGCGCAGTCGCGCGGATTCGCCCTCGTAGGCTACGGCACCGCGCTCCAGAACGTAAGTGTAATCCGCAATTTGCAGGGCTTTCCGCGCGTTTTGCTCCACCAGCAAAATTGGAATGCCCTGTTTTTTGATGTCCGCGATCAGATGGAAGACCTCACTCACGAGCAGCGGCGCGAGTCCCATACTCGGCTCATCCAGCATCAACAGGCGCGGACGTGCCATCATCGCGCGTCCCACCGCCAGCATTTGCTGCTCTCCGCCGCTGAGTGAACCCGCTTTCTGGTGACGGCGCTCGTTCAGACGGATGAAGCGTTTGAAAATATCGTCAATATCCTGCTGAATAGCATCGCGGTCTTGTCGGCGATACGCCCCCAATAGTAAATTTTCCATCACGGTCATGGTGGCGACGATCTGCCGTCCTTCCGGAACCTGAATCAGCCGCAGCCCCGTCACACGATCAGCCCGCCAGCCTGTGATGTCCTGTCCATCGAACAGGATTTGTCCTTCAGAAGGCTTGAGTAACCCGCTGATGCTGTTCAGCGTCGTACTTTTCCCCGCGCCATTCGCGCCGATCAGGCTGACCACCTGCCCTTGTTCGACCTTGAATGAGATGCCGCGTAGTGCTCTAATCGCGCCGTAGCTGGTGTGCAGATTATGGATTTCCAGTAGCGCCATTATTCGTTTTCTTCTTCCTGCCCCAGATACGCTTCAATTACGACCGGATTATTCTTAATTTCATCCGGCGTTCCATGCGCGATAATCTGCCCGAAATTCAGCACATAAATCTCGTCGCATACCTGATGAATGAGCGACATGTCATGCTCAATGACCAGCACCGTCATACCCTCAGCCTTCAGCCGCAGGATTTGCTCACCCAGTTCATGCGTTTCAATCGGGTTCATACCCGCTGTCGGCTCGTCCAACAGCATCAGATCGGGGCGAATCGCTAGAGCACGCGCCATTTCCAGCCGCCGTTGATCGCCATAGGGCAAGTTGCCAGCGCGGATTTCTGCCGCGTCTGTCAGATTGAAACGTTCTAACAATTCCTGTGCTTTTTCGCGCAGCATCCGTTCTTCACTGCGATAGCGTGGCGAGAAAATCAGTGAATCCAGCACCGATGCATGTCCCCGGCTGTGCTGGCTGATAAGCAGATTTTCCAGCGCGGTCATGTCCCCAAACAGCCGGATATTCTGGTACGTTCGCGCGATTCCCAACTGCGTGATGCGATGCGGCGGCGCGTCGTGTATCGCCTGACCTTTGAATTGAATCGTGCCGCTGCTGGGATGATCGAGTCCGCTGATGTTATTGATGAGCGTAGTTTTGCCTGCGCCATTGGGGCCAATCAACCCGACGACGCGGTTCGCTGGCACAATGATATTCACATCGCTGAGTGCCTGTAAGCCGCCAAATAAGCGCGAAACATCCTTGAGTTCAAGCATAGTCGTGCTGCTCATCATAAATCATCATCCGCTGTCGGCTTTCACCGGGGTGGGTGTTTTGCCGCGTATCCGCCGCCACAATCCTGACCAGATTTTGGGGTCAGCCAATCCACCGGGCAGATAAATGATCACGAGCAGCAAAATCACGCCGTTCACAATCGTGCGGTAGTCCTTCAGACTGCGCAGCACTTCCGGCAGGGCAGTCAGCACGAATCCGCCTACAATGGGGCCGATAAATGTAGTCGTTCCTCCCAGAACTGCGAAGGTGAGAATTTCTACCGCCTGTCCAAAATCATAATCTCCGGGGTCAATCGTGCGTGTCAGGTGCGCCTTGAGGACACCCGCCGCTGCTGCCAGCACCGCGCTCAAAATAAACACCACATTTTTGGTATACACCACGTCGATGCCCATATTGGCGGCGGCCTGTTCATCCTGTCGTATAGCCGACATCGCCCGTCCGAAACGCGAACGATGCAGCCGCGCGATACAGTAAGCGCTGATGATG
>JBGAGR010000374.1:0-6641 GCA_044226645.1 Aggregatilineales bacterium | reverse complement strand
GCTTTGCTGCTGTATTCGCCTTCTTTGGCAAAAAGGCTCATCATGAAATCTTCGGGCGTGACCCCGATAGCCAGCACCAGCGCCAGATCGCGATAGTAGGGGTGAACATAATCAACACCTCTGTTGATCGCGTAAGCTGCGCCAACCTGTGCGCCTTCGTGTCCCATTCCACTGATGTGAAACGGAATTTTGCCCTGCCGGTGGAGCATCCAGGCGCGTTCATCCAACCGGCGGCTGAGAAGCATGGTCCAGAACATTTCAAGCAGTGCGTCCTGGCTGAGTCGAGCCGAAGGCCGCGTATGCGTTCGTGTCGGCATTCCATCTCCTTGGTGTTATGCATTTGCGCAAATAATAGTCTGGCAAAGCGCCAGACTATTTGTCATCATTATAGAGTGTTATTCGACACTTTGCACAATAGATTTACGATTTTTTCATGCAATATGTATGAAAGGCTCACCATCGAAAGTAACGGAAAGCGAATGCTATCGATTGATTGTCGGGCTTAGGAAGGAATAAATGACTCTCTTTTCCAGCGGTGTTTCGACATGCAGATAAAACCTCTGGAAAATCCTTCCGCTCTACGATTTGGTTTCATTTGACAAGCCATTACAAACTATACGCTAACTTTTCACCTGTTATCATCTGATTATCAGGTAACAATTCTTAATCTTTCTGAGCGGTTTTTCACCCACCTTGCCCGAATAATTCCTGATCTGTTGCTGGAACATCCGAATCGGCATAGAAATATTTCCAGATGAAACCTGTTTTATGCTGGGCAATAGATAGCAGAATGTAAGTTTGTGCTAACTCACTGAAACGCTCACTCGCCACTCCATAATTCGCGTCGCCTGTTTTCACCATGATGCTGTCCTTGAAGCCGTACATCGGGTCATACAGTGAATCGAACGTCGAAAGTGTCTGTAAATTCGCTGCTGCTTCATCGGCATACGAGGTCATCAACGCCAGTGCTGAGGCATGTGGTGTCACTACGCCGGGATGATCTTCAACCGCTTTTGGTGAAGTGGTCATCGAGGTCGGCAGTGCACCGGATTGGATATAGCCTCTATCCTCAATATCAAATGTATCGGAAAATCCCCACGCCGTGTACTGCTGGTCATGCGCAAAAGCAATCTGCGCCCCTACAGCCGGTTCAATCGTATTCGTATCGTAGTTGGTTCCGATTTCGTGGAAGAACAGCCGGGTACGAGATATGTGAACAACGAGCCATCCCACGCCACTCTTTTGACAGTAAATGCACCCGTTGATGCCGTATAAGTGCCTTCCGGCTGTTCCAGTGCATCAATACTCGCCTGGAATTCCTCTGGCGTAAGCTGACCCAACGCACGCGCCACAAAATTGATGATACGATTTTCGTTCGAGTAATAATCCGCATCCACGCCGCCTGCTGGACTTTCCGGCGCACCCAACCGAAAACGGTGTCTCGCATTGTTGTAAAACAACGTAAAATCCATTGATTTGAGAATCGCATCGGCCTTATCATGCAGTTCGAGCAGCGCTTTTTCATCCGCCCAACCACGAATCGTCATCAGACAGGCCGCCAGCAGTGCATTATCAATCGACGGCACAACATGGTCATTATCACTCGCCCCGACGATTGGTGGACGATTATGCGATGGGTCAGGATTGACCCAATACCACTGGTAAAAGACACTGTTTTTGTAGGCGTTCGCCCCATTTTACATCGCTTTGTGATCCCGTCTGCCACGCCAGCAGTTGATCGAGCACCGCACCGATTTCACTTTCTACAGTGGGCATGTCCGTTTCACCAAGTTCATTCGCGGCGATGTACGACAGCATATACATGCCAATTTCCGTCGTGTTGACATAATCCCCGCCCGAAATCGTCGCGGATCGCCAGCTCCAGGGCAGATGATTATCCGTCGCCCAATCTGAACTGATATACGCCCATGTTTTTTGCGCCAGTGTATCCAGAAAGGCTTCCTGCTCCTCTGTTGGCGGTGCAGCATTCACTGCCTGAATAATGCCGAGCAGCATCGAAAGCATGAGTACATGAACCAATACAATACGCCACCGCATACTTGCTCCTTTACAACACAAATTGATACCCTCTGAATGATAATCCATATTATCTGCGACCACGAACCGTAGGGCATACGTTGTATGAAAGGCGACTGTTAAGAATCACACACCACTATAATAAATTTGAGGGAACTCAACACCACGTACTGTCGTCATATAACGTACCGTTTAAACAGGAGGAAAGTTATGAAGTGTTTGGCAGGAATAATCAGTGTATTAATGCTGTGTCTGGTGATGATGCCCCTACAGGCACAGGATGTGACTCCGGCACCCGAAAAACCCGATTTTGCCTTTTCATTTCCACTTGAAGCACCAACAGATGCGCAAATTCAGGAGGCTTTCAACTGCGCCTTGAGCCGTGAATCACCGGAAGCAACCCTTACGCCGTCTGCGCAGCACAAGCCCACCGGATGCGAACTTGCACGGCAGGTTGTGGCGCTGGCAGCATCACGGTCACAGGATACCGACCCAACCGACGATGAAGTGGCATTGTTCAAAAAGATGATGTCGCTGAATCCTGCTTTAGCGCTCGATTTGAGCATCATCAGCAGTTACTACACGCTGCCACTGGTCGAACCGCCGGATTTCACCAACCAGTCGATTACCGATTCGAACATCCGTTATACTTTCGGTGGATTAGGTGGCAGTGCCGATTACACGATCCACACTATCACGCGGATGATGAGCCAGCCGTTTCTGGTACCGCTGATGCAGGCAGTGATTATTCGATGGCAACAGGTGAGCCGACAAAGGCTCCACGCGATTTATCGGGTACAACGCTCGATGCCAGCGTCGTACAGGCATTCGGCGCAGCCCTGCGTGATTTGCTGCCGATTGGCAAGCAGTTTAGCAGCACTCCTTGCTGGGATTACTATCCCGACTGGAAAGTTGATATGGACCTCGCCGATAACCGTAGTCCATATGGTCACGAATAGTTCCAATGTCGTTGGCATCGGTGGCCCCTGGCAGACCGAAATTGATGGTCAGAACTATATGCAGTATTCTGGCGCATTCTCGCAAGCTATCGGCGATTTGTTTGATGCGCTTAAGCTGGATTTCGGTCAGACAGCCGCGATGGGCTGCGGTGGCCTGAACAATCCACTGGAAGACGCTTTCGAGATCAAAACCTCTGGATAACGTGCCCTCTCAGCTTGAACACTTCCTGCGCCGGGAACGTACACGTGGCGAACGGTGTAGGAAGTGTTAAAAGTAACGGAGGATGTCCATGAACGGGCTGAGAATCAATTGGCGCTGGGCAATTTTGAATGGTATTGCGGCGGTCATCATGCTCATTCTGCTGATACGCACCAGTACCCATGTGAGTGAACGTGTCAATACTTTTGATCCCACCCTCGAAAGCGCCAAATGGGCGATTCGTTTCCTGCTGCTCTCGCTGGTGATGTCGCCCTTGAACACCTATTTCGGTTGGCGCAGTGCTATCAAACTGCGTAAACCTGCCGGCTTATGGGCATTCGGGTTCGCCGCCCTGCATTTCCTGTTGGAGATTACCGATACTCTGTTTCCAGGTCTCGGTTGGCTCTGGTTTCCCCTTCAACCATTTATTGTTTTCGGAATAATCGGTCTGCTGATTCTGACCGCGATGGCGATTACTTCGAATCAGTGGGCAATGAAACGGTTGGGCAAACGTTGGAAACGCCTTCATCGACTGGTTTATGTCGCCGGGTTGGCGATTGTCTATCATGCCGTTCTGGCGACCAGCAGCAGTAAACGCATGTTCATCAATGCGCCGGATGCCATCTACGAAATCCACATTTATCTTGTGATTCTGACGGTCTTGCTGCTGATACGAATACCGCTCATTCGCAATCAATTGAAGCGTCTGGTACATATTCGTTTCATGCCAGTGACCCCCGTAAGCGAATAAAATGACGACTCGCTGTTGCTTCAGGCAGAAACAGGCGCTAAATGAGTCAACTCCAGGCTTACATCCCACAAACGGCACTGGTGAGTGCAAATGCATCAATCTCGCTGCGGGTCTTGCCGCTTACGCCGTCCAAGTCGGGAGCAGAGGCCACATAGAGACCAGCTTGTTTTCACGAGTTAACTCGGCTGCTGCAAGAGGCCGAACCCAGCCATGTGTGCGGATTGCCATCCCAGCACCAGCCGAGGTTTGGCTTTCTTTCCTTATTGATCCATATAGCGGGAACTCGCTTATCCCCGCTGTGGCGGGACGCAAGTAACGAAAAACAATTATTCTTCCTCAAGAAGTCTGGATAGTGCGTAATGATGGCAATGCCTTCATCTATTGTGAGTGGAGAGCGGTTGTCATTTTTAATCATGTTCAGTGCTTCAAAAGGAGCGATGTTGATGTTCGCTTTACCTCTGTCAATATCTATCAATAGGTAGGCCATGCCACTTGGAAGCCTTATGCTGTCAATAGGTTGGAAGTCTTTTGGCTCCCGCGGATACATTTTGGTAAATCCTTGTTTACCTTCACGCTCTACCAGCGTCATAGCCTTTTCGCTGGCTACCAGATCATTTTTGATCACAATCACAAAGGGGAGATGCCCCGCTTCCAAATCCTTTTCGGGCACACTGAGATTCCAAAGCCTTTCTTTGAGCGGTTCAATATGTGTCAAAAAAGCCTCAACTGACAGATTACCAGCAGCTTTGGGGTACCCCTTTTGCAGCAAATTCGCGACCTGGCGGTCAAATTCGTTCATTAACTGCACCTGGGTCTCATTTGGGGACGTTGTATCGTAAACCATCGTCTCTATCATACCCTTGCTTCCATCAATCTTCCTCAAACAGCTTTTCGCCGCGGGATAGACGAGATGCGATTTGGTAGGTCTGACCTTCGGCACGCATCGTCGGCGCGTGAGCCGCCAGATACCGTGCGCAGGCCACCAGCACATGAACACTTTCCGGCGTACCTTTGAGTAGACTGTATTGGTGGAAAGCCGCTTCAATCGACTGGATGGTGTGGAAATCCCGGTCTTCTCGCAGCAGCAATCTGCCGAGCAGCGCCAATAGTTTTTCCGCCTCGCCGCCGCTGTAAAGATATTTGGCGACTAATTCTCCGGCCTCATTCACCTGCTGCTGACGGTTGAGCAGGGCAGTCAGATCATCCAGTAAACTCGCCGGATTTTGAACTTTGCCATTCTGCTGGGGCAGTTTTGCCGCTGGGATATTCAGGAATCTGTCGAGATATACACTCATCGCAGCATCAAATACGCCACGCAGCAGTTCCGGCGAATTTACCCGCCGCAAGCCCTGATGCACCGCATTGGCGAAAGTGAAAGTGTGCAGCGCCGTGTCCCAATCGCCAAACTCGTTGCTGGTGTGGAATCGCGCGATATGCAGCGCCGCAGCATACGCCACATGTCCGGCGAGTTCGTCTGGCGCACATCCGCCGCGTAGCGCATCCAGCAGCGCATCCGCTATAGCCTGTGGGTCTTCACCCAGCAGCACTTTGACCTGTTCATCTCGATTCACGGGGGTTTTCTTACTGTTCTGACCATGTTCCAGCACGGCAGGCAGTGTCTCAAAAGCCGCTTCCAGAATGGCAACCAGATCAATCGGATAACGCCACTCATTGGCCTCTTCCTGTCGGTCTGCGTTGGCATAGGCACGTGCAAGGCTGGTCAGTGCTTGCTCGGCGTAGTCCCATCCAGCGATGTCCAGCGATTCCAACGCTTTGTTGGTGAAATCGAGTACATGCCCAATCTGGATGTAACGGTGATCGGTTGCGGCGGAAAACAGCATATCTGCCATCTGACGATCATTCGCGCCCGAACGCACCGCCGAAACGATGCAGCGTTCCGCGCCTTCCGAGTCGCGCACTTCGATGAACTGGCGGAACCAGCGCTTGAGCGTCGCAATGTCGGCGTTTTGCGTCGGCAGCGGAGTCACAATGAAGCGCGGCGGATGGCTGTCGGTGTTATTGGCAACGGCGGACAGCCCATGATACAGCGCGCGGGAACGATCTTCCGGCGCGAGATAGGGGATGAGATTCATCATGCAGCCGAGGATGGTCAAACCCTGTCCCCATCCGTCTTGACGGTAAGTGGTGCCGAAGTCGATGCCAATGCGGAACGGTTCCGCTGGGTCTTCGCCGCCTTCCACCAATCCGATGACCGACTTGGCGATCACCAGCGAGATATTGCGTTCCAACCCATCCCGCAAACGCCGCCGCCAGTGTGCCAATATATCGCTGCGTGGGGCGAGATCAACGTAAATATCGCCATCACGGATTTCAACCGGGAAGGCGCGGACATCATCAGCGAACAAATCGAATGTGCCGCCGCTGGCGAGATCGAATCGCGCATGATGCCAGTGACAGGTCAGAATTCCATCCCGCACCGTGCCACGATCCAGCGGAAAACCCATATGGGGGCAGCGATTATCGACAGCGTAGACTTCCCCGCCGTAATCGAACAGCACCAGCGTATGCCCCTCTATAGTGGCGGAAATTGCCCCTTTTCCGCGCAGATCATCCAAAGCGGCAACACGAGCGAAAGTGTCTATTTGTGCGACCATCAAAAGCTCCTTTTAATAATCAGCTTTTTTACTGTTTACGTCCGTAGAGAACGATCTCAAATGGATCGCCTTTCCACTCA
>JBGAGR010000040.1:0-39121 GCA_044226645.1 Aggregatilineales bacterium | reverse complement strand
ACAACACGATAAGTTTTCCCTATCTTGACCGAAGTTCTGCTAACTGCTAGAATCGGATTTTAGTAGTCCCATTCGTCTAGAGGCCTAGGACGTGGCCCTCTCAAGGCTAAAACAGGGGTTCGAATCCCCTATGGGGCATATCCTGCCTCACGCCTTTACAGCGCGAGGCAGTTTGCTTTCTTCCCTAGAATTTGCCGTATCGCGCATTCTCACACTTCTCTATAGAGACCCTTCACGACAGAAAGCCCCCAAATCCAGCAAGACACGACCTAAGAACAGCCGCAACGATGAGATTAAGCACAAATATGCGTCTGGGACATCTGTGCCTGAGCTTGCAAAGGAATATAGCATCTCAATCAATCGTGTCTATCAAATACTTGGTGGAAAACGGAAATAGTTTGCATGACAGATTATTAGGAGTGGCAATCTAAGTCCACTCCTAATTTTTTGGCGAATATTTCTCTGGTAGGGCAGCGGCATACTTCCCTCGTTCTGTAGAATGTACTGGTGAGGAACGAAAAAGATCACTCCCCTATTGCAGAACTACCCATTGAGCTTCTCAAAGCTTATCAAACGACGTTTATTGGACGGGAAGACTGTTACCCTATTCAACTGGATAAAGGTTCGTATGTAACGGTCAAGAAGCCTTTGACACCCTATTTAGTCACTGCTCATCTCAAAGGCACAGTGACGATAGGAGCATATGCACTGGATGCCGACAGTCAAGCCAAGTGGTTATGTCTGGATGGGGACACCGACGACCATTTTCAAAGCCTCATTCGTCTCGCCGAGCAACTTGACAAGGAAAACATTACCAGTTATCTGGAACAGTCGCGTCGAGGAGGGCATTTGTGGTTGTTTACCTCACCTATGCTCGGCGCAAATATTCGCCAGTTTGGAAAGCAACTGATGCTTGAATACGGTCTGCCAGAAACCATCGAGCTATATCCCAAACAAGATCGCCTCATAACTGGAACGGGATCACTGGTGCGACTGCCGCTGGGCATTCATCGGAAGACCGGAAGGCGGTATCACTTCGTCACACCAGACGGGCAACCCCTTGCGCCTACTGTTCGAGAACAAATCGCCATCCTGTCCAACCCGAACCGAGTTTCCTCGACCTTCATTGGGCAGGTTTTGGCTTTAGCCCCAGAACCCGAACCCCGCTCCCCTACTCCGACTTTTGAAAAGTTGAAAACAGGGCAGGGCAACAGGCTTTCGGAGGTACTGAAATCCACCATGAGTGTGCAGCAGTTGGTGAGCCAATATGTCCAACTGGATGCACAAGGTCGAGGTCACTGCCCCTTTCACGATGACCAACACCAGAGCTTTCAAGTCAATGTGCAGGGCAATTATTGGCACTGCTACGCTGGATGTGGTGGCGGCTCGATCATTGACTTCTGGATGAAGTGGCGAACAACACACGGACAAGATGGCAGTTTCACCGAAACCATTAAGGAACTGCGAGAGATGATGATATAACATCTCGTATTGGTAAGGTCATCCTGAAATCCATTCACTGCGCATTGTTGACATTGGTTTGCTAACGTGATTTAGTATTCTCACTTAGGTTTATTGTCCCTAATGTGTCCCACTTATGTCCCAAAATATGACCAAACAACCCACAACAGACGCGCTCATCAAGTTTTATGCAACCGATTCTTTGAAAGCAGAACTACAACAGGTTGCCTACTCGCGCAATGTATCACTGTCGGCCTTGATACGCCTCGTTCTATCAGAATATGTTAAAAGCAAGAGGTAATTATGGTGATTTCTATCGCTAATCAGAAAGGCGGTGTAGCTAAGAGTACGACCGCTATTAATCTTGCCGCAGGGCTTTCTCTTGAGGGCTACAAGGTCTTGTTGGTGGATGCTGATCCGCAAGCCAATACTACTCAGGTATTTACACAAACCGAGGTTGAACTTGAGCCTGAAGAAACGCTGCACAATGTCATTATTAAATTCGCTCCGCTTTCCAGTATTATCCGACCAACGGCCTTTAATAACCTGCATCTCGCCCCAGCCCATATTCGCTTGTCGAGTGTTGATCTGGAATTAGCGAGTGTCTTTGATAACCGCAGTGCCCGTCTGAAAAATGCGATAGATGCAGTTCGAGATGTTTTTGATTACATCGTGATTGATAATCCCCCATCGCTGGGACTTTTGACGATCAATTCTTTTGTGGCGAGTGATTGCCTTATTATTCCGGTTTCGACGGCTTATTTTGCACTCTCCGGTTTAGTACAGCTTCGAGAGACGATTTCCATGGTCAAACAGAATCAATTGAATCCTAACCTGAGGATACTAGGGGTATTGTGTACGTTTACCGAAAATACGAATGTGTCGCGGGATGTACAGGAGCAGTTGGTTCGATACTTTAATGATTTGGTGTTCAAGGCGACGATCCCCAAAAATGTGGCTTTAGAAGAAGCTCATTCGCGCCATACCCATGTTTTTGACCATGCGCCGCGTAGTTCTGGGGCAGTAGCTTATAAAGCATTAGTTAAAGAAATCATTGGGCGATGAACAAGAAATCTGGACTGGCAGACAATCCCCTTTTTTTCAATCCGGTTACAGCGGAGAATGGGAATAATATGGCGGTTGTTTCCTCTCATTCACAAAATGGCGTGAGTGAAAGGGCAACGGGCGAGGGCGAACAGGCGAACACCCGAACGGCTGAACAGGTGAACGAGCGAACACCCGTTCAGGTGAACCACCGAACAGGAGAACGCCTGAACGAGCGAACGGGTAAACGGCTTATAGGACGACAAAGCTACAATGTCTACAACGACCAACATGCGAAGTTACAAAGGCTCGAAGCAGAGAGCAAGTTGTCTGGTAAGCCTGTCCATATCTCCGATTTGGTACGCCAAGCGCTCGATACCTATCTGAAACGTTACCCATAAAAGCAACAGGCGAACACCCGAACGGGTGAACGGCTGAACACCCGTAGCGTCGTTCGGGCGAACAGGTGAACGGGAAAAAGCACGACTTGACAATCCTTTTTGGTTCTGTTTGTAATAGTAGGTAATGAATAAAGTTTTGTCTTTCACCGGATTTACTTCTCCCAACACCACCCCCGTCCCAGATCAGTTGTTTGATGAACTGCTCACGGTGCTGTCGGGCAACGAACTCAAAGTGCTGTTGTACATTATCCGACGCACCTTTGGGTTCAAAAAACAGCGTGACCATATTTCGCTCAACCAGATGCTTCGCGGTATCCAGCGCAAAGATGGGAAGGCCTTGGATGGGGGAGTGGGATTGAGTAAACCCACGCTGCTGAACGCCCTGCAAACGCTCCTCCAAAAAGGAATTATCCTGCGAGAACAGCGAAGCAGTCAGGCACGCGGTCATTTGCCCAGTGCTTATGGTCTCAAACTGACGGAGCAGATGCCTGACACTGCGAAAGCTGCATCGGTTGCTCAACACCCCCTTGGTCAAAAATCTTTACCAAGGGTAGGTAAAGAACCTTTACCAACAACAAGAAACAGCAATACAAGAAAATCAAACAACGTTGTTAAAAAAAGGAAAGAGAACAGGGGAACAGTCAAACCGAGAGAGCAGGTGGATTACCTGATTGAGGCGATGGAGCAGCAGACGGACGATCATCACAGTCGCGGCAACTTCGCGCAATTAGCCGCTTCACTGCCGGATGCACTCGTATTTCAACTCCTGGCGGAGATGCGGCAAGCGCCGAGGGTGCGTAATCGAGGGGCATGGTTAACCGCTCGTGCGAAAAGCCTGATTCACACCCGATTGAAGCAGGAAGTCATTTGTCCACTGATAACCTCGGAACGGGTTGAGAGGGTTCCTGACAGGAAAACAACGACCCTTTTGGAAGCCACGCCCATCCGGCCAGCTTTCCCATTACCGCGCCAAAGCGCTGATGACCAACTGTCCTCGAACCGATGGATGCCGATTGGTGCATTGCTGCGGGATAGGCTCAACAGCAAGAAACCGGATACACAAGGTTATCGTGAGTACAAAAGCGATTCAGACGGATGAAAAAGGCATTCGGATGACAGCGAAAAAGATACGGTTCATGATACGGTAGCCACAACCGTAGGTTCATTGTGGTCAAAAAGTTAACGAACACCAAATGCCTATGGTCTCTGTCGGGGAGTTACAGGTCGTGCCAGCCTCATTTCTCCCGGCTAAAGCCGTCGAAAACAGGCGGACGACCCAACAACCCCCACTCGGTCAACCATCCCCCCGTCGGCCTTGACTTGCTTGGCGGATGCCAGCGTCAAGCCCGACTTCCCCTCTCCCCGCCGCCCGTTTACCCCCAGACCTGACAACCTAAATAAATGTAGTAGAAGTGATGATGATGTGGGTGGAAAAAAACGGGCGGGCGGTTCCCTGGTTTCGCTGCGCGAAACTGCGGCGGACGGGGCTTGAGCCACCTGGCTGGCGCTGCGGCGGTCAAGCACCCTGGAGTGGGGAAGTCGGCCTTCCGGCACGACGGGGGGTAAATCCAAGCGGAAAGGCGCAAAGCGCCCTTATTGAACGTCCCTGGAAAGGGACGGAAAAATGCGCGGCTTTTCAGTGAAGTGTTTCGCTCACCAATATGAGGCCGAAATCTTTGGGATAAACGGCATCGAAACTAAAAATCCTGTTCATGCCTAACTCGTGGACAATGACCACATTGGACAGATCAACAAAACTGGTGAGTGCTGCTGCTGTTGGAAAAGTTCAACCGTCATGTGATGTACTCGTTCACCAATCATCAGGGTTTTGATAGCGCTTGCCAATTCCAAAAAGTGTTGTGCAGTGGGTAAGTCGATACGCCGACTGAGCATAGTGGCGGTTTCAGCAATCACCAGATTGGTAGTGATGAATTGCACTTGCTGTTGACGCAGGTTGCGCCACACAAATCCTTAACGCGCTGATGATGAGCATCCTCACGGAAAACCAGACCCATGAACACATCACTGTCAATCAAAACCGAATTATCCGACATGTTCTCCTGTGACTTCCGCTGCATCATAGACCAGAGATCGACAGTCTGACTGGCATCGGTGACGGGTTCTGTCACCAGTCCCTCAAGACGCTCGAAGGCCAGATAAGCGCGGTCACGTTCTTCGGCTTGAGCCTGGGAACCAATAACCTGTTTGTCACTTAACGGGACGATGAGAAATGTATCTTTACCGCGCACTTGAACGACAAAACGGCGGCGTTTCTGCTTGACCAGATTGCCGACCTCACCGAATTTATGGCGGACATCCATCGCGTCAATGGGTTGAAAGGTGAGTTGAGTATCGGTCATAGGGTTGAGGTCAAATTAGTATGGTTGGATTATAGTAATGGATTTACGCAATGTCAAATTATTGACATATATAATTTAAGTGATATAATTAAACCATATCAATTAATCTATACAAATTCATATGATCATACCGATCAAAAGCGAAAAGAAACCTTTCACCCGCCCGGAGGATGTTTGTCGTATTGTGGTGGGACTTACTGGCGGCGGAAGATGAAATCGACCGAGACAAAGAGCATTTTTGGGTGTTTCACCTGAATGCACGCCATCAAATCAAAATAGCCGAATTGGTGGGTTTAGGAACGCTAACATCCTGCCTGGTTCATCCCAGAGAGGTGTTCACACGAGCGATTAGCTATCGAGCAGCAGAGATCATTGTCGCCCACAATCATCCGAGTGGCGATGCCAGGGCATCGAGTGAGGATGTCGCTATGACCTGTAAACTGGTCGATGCGGGGAAGCTGTTAGATATTCCGGTGCTCGATCATGTGATCGTAACCAGCAGCGGTTATCAGAGCCTCAAAGCTGAAGGACATTTATATTAATTTGAAGCAAGAAAGGAACTGAATAAGGCGGCGGCAAGCACTGCCGCCCTTATTCAATCAAGATTATGAAACACCACCAAGTTTGTCGATTAGCAACCCATCCTGAACGAGAATTGTTGGCACGTTATTTGATTAGGGAGGAATTGGGTAAGCACCCGATACCCTCTGACCAGGAGGCAGTTGAACAAGCCGTTGATGAGGCCAGCATCACCATTTTCCCCAGTTACTACCCGAACGGTTCCCATCAAGTGTGGGTGATCTGGTCGGAACAGTACCCGCAGCTACCCAATCACCCCGAACACTTCAAAATTTCAAAAGATGGGAGCAGGGTGGAACGGATTTATGTTTACACTCGGCACAAGTATTACCGGATCAATCAAAAGTCAACGATGATACTACCTTTAGGAAGGCACATTGGATCGAGTTTGCCGAAACTTTTGCGAACCATTAAGCGGAGATAGGAGAGAGGTATGGTATTTTCATCCCTTCTTATCACTACATTTTACCGTTATAACCTAATAACCTATATAGGAGGCCAGTGCCAAATTATCAGCAAAGTGTGAAACCAGGACTAATCCCACGTCTTCCGACGCAAAGCGAGTTTGACGAGTTTATCCAATACGAGATTGACCACCTCGACCCAGGCGGTATAGATGTCGGGGACTTAGGCTATCTGATTAAATATGCGGCGATTGCCGTATTTGACCATTTCGGGGAAGGAAGCTACCCAACCTTTTATCGGGGCAAAATCATGGTCGTTACTTGGGGATTACGAGCGACCAGTGAATATGTCTGGCTTGAAGATGGACATATTCATGTCGTCAACGATGAGAATAAAGTTGAGGTACGGTAGTCGTACTTCGGACATCCATCACGCAATTTACTCATTACCCTGAAGAACCACAAGGTTCTCAATTTTCCGATCTTCTAAACGGTGCGCTGAGCGAGGTAGATTGGATTGAGATGGTCGAAGCCTTTAGGGACGAATAGCCCAGCAGAGTGGGAAAGGACAGTGCGTTTCCCACTCTGTCTACCCATGCTGCGGATTATTGGGAATGAACAAAGTATGGTGGAAGCTCATGCCAGAATAGCGCCAGCAGTGATTGGCTGTTTCATCATTGAAACAAGTATTTCATTAAGGTGAGTTTTGTACTTGTCAGTAACAGACTTATGTCATACTCCCAGCCCCCATCCACGCGTTAGACTGTTCACCTGGTTGAATGGTCATGAGGGGGTTAGTGAGATGGGAAAGAAAAAGGTTTCATTTGGTTGTTCAGATATTTTTGTTATTCTGTTCGTCCTTGCGTTTATTCCTTATGCTCTCAATTACAAGAGCAGTTATGGGGTTATGTCCAACATTGTCGCCGCGCTCATGGTCGCGGGTTTTGTGTACTGGTGGGTGAATAGACGGGGTTGGCTGACCCTGTTTGCATCCAATTCCTCCTCTCAACTGGATTCCGTTACCCCGATAAACGCGCCGCCGTCTGTCTGGTACACCATCAAACCGGGACGAATAGGCAGGTGGGAAGCCCAGAATGCAACCGCGTTGGTCAAGGCGCTGCTGGCGCAGGCCGCCAACACTTTTATTGACTTTCGCGTTGAGGCGACCCATGACGACATCCGGTTTACCCTGCTCATCGACCCTGGCTACCTGAGGCTGACGGCACTCCAGGGCTTGGTGCAAGGGCTGTACCCCGATGCTGAGGTGGAGAATTATGAACTGAGGGAGCCAGTCTGTCCGCTGCACCAAAAGCAAGTGATTTTTAGTCGATCACAGCAATATCCCTTCTTTGAGAGTTTGAAAAGCCCGTTTGAACTCAAAAGCAGCGATCCGCTTGTGACCCTGACGCAAATCATGGATAGTCTACAAGCAGGGGAAAGGTTAACCTATTCCGTATCCTGGGTTGGCAACATGACCTATGACATCCAGGAGGTCAACAAGCTGTTGACGGTCTCCAAACTGGCGGTTGCCCCGACACCCCGTTACTACCGGGCTAAAGGTGTGGGGGAGCAAATCGTAGAGGACTTAATTCAGACAGGGATCGATTGGCGTACCCGTGTCCCGGCTTTTAGTGACCGGCAGGAACGGGATTACCGCGCCAAGCTGACGCAGCCGCTGTACATGGCGGTGGTGTCCGTGGTGATGGAAAGCCCGGATGCAGACCGCTTGCATCAGATTCATGCCTTGTCGGCGATTGTGTCGCAGTTTAACTACCCGGATTGTCCGCTGGTCGAGAAAGGCCATGAGCAGCAGTTTGTCATCAGCAACACGGATCAACTCTTTGCCCATTACCCTGCCGAAACGGTGTTAGGCTGGGCAAGAAGCGCTGAGAAGGAAGTTCGTGCCTATGCCGACCGACATGCCCTGATGTTGACCGCCGACGAGTTGGCGACCCTGTGGCACTTACCCCATGAGGGCTTTACCGCTTCCCATATCCAGAAACGAGTGAGCCAACAAGTACAACTTCCCAAGACGCTCGCCAGTCTGACCGAAAAAGACGGTGTGTTACTGGGCTTGAACCGTTACGGTCAACAGACCCATCCGGTCTATTTGCCGCATGAGGAACGCACCCAACACACGGCGATTATCGGGAAGACCGGGACAGGGAAATCCACACTGCTGCACCAATTGATCCGACAGGACATCGCGGCAGGCTTAGGGGTGTGCGTGATTGATCCTGCCGGAAACCTGGTTCGGAACATCCTCCAGGAGAGTATACCCACCGCACGCGAGAATGATGTGGTGGTGCTGGATATGGCAACGCCGGTCAACGGCGTGTTTTATCCACCGCCCTTGAATCTGTTGAACAGGCCGAGTGGTTTGAAAAGTGATCGATCGGCTCAAATGCTGGTGTCGGTACTCTCCAAAATCTACAAGGAGTTTCGTTCGAGCCAGATGGCTTATTATCTGCAAATGGCACTCATTACCCTGGCACAAGACCCACAAGCCACGCTGCTCGACATTCCGCGCATTTTCAACGATCTAGCCTACCGCGACAGCTTGACCGCGACTCTGGATAACTTAGCCATCCCGCGATTCTGGAATGACTTTGATACCAAATCCAGTGCTGAACGCAACCAGGATTTATTTCCACTGCTGCGTCGTCTGGATACGTTTTACAGTAACACCAGCTTGATGACCATGACCTGTCATCCCCATGCGCTCGATTTACGGCAGTTGATTGCGGGAAACAAGATTATGCTGGTCTCATTGGCAGCGGATACCGCCGACATTGGTGAACTGGAACGACAAATGTTAGGCGCGACCCTCGTATCACAGATCGAAATGGCCGTCATGGCTGGAGCGATCAGCCAAACCCCCTTTATGCTCTACATTGATGAAGCGCAAAACTTTGTGACGACGGCCTTACCGGAAATGTTGTCGGAAGCCCGTCAAAAGGGCTTGGGATTGGTGTTGTCGAACCAGTTCTTCAAACAGATGGTGGGGGAGACACGCGAGGCTATTGAGGGGAATGTCGCCACCCTGATTGCTTTCGAAATTGGGGAGGGGGATGCCAGCGACTTCTCGATCTACACCAAACCCCAGTTTACCAGCGCGGATTTGGTATCGCTGGGAAAATATCGAGCGGCGGTGTCACTGCGCCATCAAAACAGCCGACCACCTGCCTTCAGCCTGGAAACTCAACCGCTGATTGACGTTGGAGACCAAAACAGCCGACAACAGCGCGAAGCCTCTCTGCGTGCGCGATCCGTTGCCAATTACACGCCGAAACCGTATAGTGAAGTCTTAGCATGGCTCAAAGACCGCTATACCCCGCCAAAGCCCTCTGTCACGCTCAAGAAGGACACGGATGAATTCATCGAACCCAACCCCTAAACGCAATCGGCGTGACCAACGCCCAGATAATCCGCGTCCGATGCGTGAGACGGAACGTGACCAACAAATCGTCAGATTGGTCTACGACTACCGGATGCTGTCACAAAGCCAACTTGAACGCTTGCTGGGCAAGTCACGGTCAACAGTGCAGCAGTCCTTGGTGCGACTGTATCATCATCACTATCTGGAACGGGTCTTTCTGCCCATCGCCTATTTTGGCAGCAGCCCAACCTTCTATATCCTCGACAAACGGGGGATTGAGATGCTGCGGCGGTTGGACATCAGTGACTTTCACGGACTGCCCTCCAAAGACCTCTCACCGATGTTTCTGGAACATGGACAGGCCATCACCGAGTTTCGGATGGCGGTCACATTAGCCTGTCAGAAGCAGGGTTGGCAGATACCCATTTGGAAAACGGAAAATGAAATCAAGGCGGATTATGATAAGGTCAGAGTTCCCGATCAGCGCGGCAGAACCCAGACGGTGCCCATCGTGCCGGACAGCTACTTTGTGATTGACATACCCAATCGGGGAGTATCCCATTTCTTCCTGGAACTTGACCGAGGGAAGATGGAGATAGAACGGTTTCTCCTGAAAGTGACCGGGTATGTGGCTTATTACAAGCAAGGTGGCTATGAACAGCGCTTTCAAGCCAAAGGTTTTCGCGTCGTGACCGTCGTGGACACACCCGGAGAAGGGAGAATGACAAACCTGGCAGCTCAAACCGCGACGATTGCCAACATAGGCCGTCGTTTCTGGTTTACCCATCTCAAAGCCGTTGCAGCGGAGAATGTACTGGCTGAGCCGATATGGACAGTCGCCGGGAGTGATACCCCGGAGGCGTTATTCACCCCGTCTTGAAGCATGAAACGGGTCACTGCAAGCATGGTTTGGCAGTGACCCATTAATGACGGTCTTCCGAACCCCCTGGAGTGGGCAGCTTCTTTACCAGTGGGAGTGGTAAAGTGGGGTTATATCCCGACCTTCCCACTGCCGAGATATACCGTTCCCCTTGTGTCTTTAGGGAAACGTTGGAACCATAACCGTTACCCACCATCTTAGCATGTGGCATATTGAAAGCATACTTCCGCTGGCTCTCGAAACGTCCATTGTCTCCCGTGATAAGATACTTACAGATGAATAAATCCACCGTCACCATACCAGCCGAATTACTACCTGAGTTTGAGCAGTGGGGCAGGCTCACTGCCCATCTGTTTGGTCGGCTGCGGCAAGAAGCGGGTGTAGCTCCCAAAGGTGTCCCGGATGAGCAGAAATGGTTTTGGTCGAAGGAATGGCAATCAATGGAGAGCGAAGCCGATGAAGCTGAGGAAAATGGCGAGTACGTTGGTTTTGACAACGTAGAAGAGGCTATCCAGTATCTTCATGAACAGGTATGACGATTCACTTTCTCAAGCCTTTTATCAAAGACTATACCAAGCTCCCCGACGATAAACAGAAGAAAGTAGACCGTCTACTCAATTTACTCAAGCAAGACCTGTATCACCCCGGACTGAATGCGCGAAAGATGACCGGCAAAGAGCAGATATGGGAAGCACGAGTTGATGTTCACTACCGTATGACTTTTAAAATTGAAGGCGAGTTGTTGGTGATGCGACGGGTCGGAACGCACGAGATCTACCGTAGGCCGTAAACGGGAGACTATAGGGTAATCGCCTAACTTTGTTTCTCAAGACCCCAAAGTTATACCAACCCACAATCAAATATTCGCCAAGTGTCTATGTCGCCGAAGAAAGGTTGTGCGACATAGTTAACCCACATTCTACTATCCTTTATACAGTTCAGAGGTAGCGTGCTTTTTCCCCGGATAGACGGAGTGCAAGTAATGTTCCTGATACTGTTGTAAGGTGTGTCCCGTAGTAATTTGCCTTTAAAATACTAGAGAGAATAACTATGTGGCTTCTACTTCGTGATCTCTCAGATGAAAGTTATTGGTAGTTTATTGCGGTCGCAAAATCGCCTTAAAATTTCCGACCTAGGATAGATTTCTAGATATTACGCTGAGGTATAGATTGTCAAGCATGTCCACGTCATTTCAGGGTGTCATTCAACCGTCGCAGATAAAACAGCATCTTGCGATTCAATTTCAGGTGCCGAAACATATCCAAAGTATGGAGATTGATTTTGAATATCAGCCACATCAGGTTAATGGTCGCAATAATCTGCTGACATTAACCCTGTTTGATCCGCATCAACCGCGTGGTGAGGGTCATAAAATGGAACCGCGCCAGAAAATCACCATCACGCCCAATATGGCTACACCAGGCTATATCGCTGGCGAAATACCCTCCAGTGAGTGGACAATCGTTATTAATACCCATATGGTGCTTGCGCCAGTTACCTACCGGCTGGAAATTCGATGCTCAACCGAGGAAATCAGTTCTTCATTGACGGACTGGCCAACCGGCAAAACAGCTCAGCGCGGACTTGGATGGTATCGTGGTGATTTACATGGGCACACTATTCATTCTGATGGGCATTGGGACATTCCGGATTGGGTCGCTTATGCCCGGTCACAACGTCTGGATTTTGCTACGCTGTCCGACCACAACACCATTTCCGGTTTAGCTCAGATAGATTCTCTCGCGACAGATGAATTACTAACAATGGGAGGCATGGAACTAACCACTTATTACGGACATGCGCTGGCGCTCGGCCTTCGACAGTGGATCGACTGGCGAGTACAGGCAGGTACACGCACGATGTCCGATATTCTCCAAGCTGTCCAGCAGGCGGGTGGATTGTTCATTATCGCTCACCCGATGTCGCTGGGCGACCCGGTTTGTACAGGCTGTGACTGGCAGTATATGGATGTTATGCCTGGACTGGCACGCTGCATCGAAATCTGGAATGGCCCCTGGGACAATAACGACAGCGGAAACGAAAAAGCCCTGCAACTCTGGTATCAATGGCTGAATCAGGGCTATCACATGGTAGGGACGGCTGGGAGCGATATTCACAGCTTACCGCCACACGGTACAACCTATGGACGTGCGACGGTCTACGCGGAGGCATTGAGCGAACGGGCAATATTGGATGCTGTGCGGCAAGGGCATCTATATTTGAGCGCTGGCCCCCATCTCGAACTCCGGGCAAGCATGGAAAATGGTCAAACGGTCATGATGGGGGATCATATAGCCATTCCCAGCGGACAGCTTACCGTTCAGTGGAAAGATGCCCCAGCCGGGAGCCTGCTGCGCTGGCTCGCGGACGGTGAGCCAAAATACGAATTCCGCTGTGGGGAAGCCGGTTCGGCAGACCTCCCCATCAACAACAGCACATGGGCACTGGTCGAATTACGTGACGCACAAAATCGAATGCTGGCGATCACGAATCCCATCTTTTTTGGCGAAAGCTGGCGCTAAATCAGGCTTTGCCGGACAACAATTCAGCCAGCGCTTGAGGGGTATTGGTGGTGAACTGATCGACACCCGCCAGAAGCAACCGTTGAGCGTTGGCAGCCGCAACCGGATTATCCGCGTCTACTGTCCAGACATCCAGTTTGATGCCGATGGTATGCAGTGCTTCTGCCCAGTTGAAACCGTCGTCCAGCGATTGCACCAGTAGCTTATGTTCGATATAGAAGGTGCTGATGCCCGGTACCTGTGTTGCCAGAATTTCGCAGCGTTCGGCAAGATAGTCCGCTGTTGACCACAAGCGCTGTGATGCCAGAACATGGTCATCCCAATAGCCGTAAGCCCCCTGCCTGAAAGGCGGAACACGCGGGTCAACCGGCTCATTCGGCTGCCGCCAGTCAATATAAAAATGGATATCCAGTCCCAGATCAAGCCAGGGCGCAATTTTGTGCAGCCGCCGGAGCTGCCAGTCCGCGCCTGTGCTGACGATAACCCGTCTGTCGAGCGGTTCAATTAGCCGTACCAGCCGCCGCAAAGGCTCATCATCCATAAAGGGGATGACATTCTTAAAATCCAATTGTAAACGCGCGTCATTGGAATACTGCTGAAAAAGACCCACCACACTACTTAACAAAGCAGGGCGGAAAGTCGTGACTGTTTTTGTCTGGGGTGACTTCAAATAAAGCTGATTGACCTGCGCTGGCAAGCATTCACTGACCTGCCCGTTCCCGCTGGTTTCCGATTCCAAATCGGCATCGTGTACAAGCAGATAATCATCTTCAAGGAGTGCCGTAATATCCACTTCGATGAACTTCGCGCCGGATTCCAGACAGTATCGCACAGCTTCCAACGAATTGGGGGGATATTCAGCGTGGGGTGCTGCCATATGATGGACGATCATGGGTGCTTCTGTTGGCATGGTTGGAATGTCCTCGCTAGGAAAAGGGAATTAAGGGTAATCTACTCAGATTAAAAATTATGGAAACTGCATGATGTTTCGATTACAGAAAAATTAAGCATTATTTCAGTATTCTTAATCCGAATTGCGTCAAAGTTGAGTCTGTCGTTTAAATCCTAACGATACCTTTCATAAGGTTTGCTTCGAAGCTGCCTGATTGGAAATTTATCAAGAGATTTGCGGAGGAGTCCTAATGCGATTTGGACAACGTTCGTTTAGACTCGTGCTTATGACCATCGTCACGGTGTTCATGTTGGGTGTTTTCAGCGCACAAGCGCAGGAACCCACCACACTAAACATTTATGTTGATGCTGACACCAACATCACCGATTGGCTTTCGAATATCGTCGCTCCGGCCTTTGAAGCCGCCAAGCCTGAATACAAACTGAATGTCGTTATTGCGCGTGGTGGCATCAGCATGGAAGATGTTATCACCCGTACCATGGCGGCACAGCAAACTGGCGCTGATCCCCAGGTTGATGTGATTGAAGGCATGGATCCGGCAGGTTTCACGAAGGAAACCCTGGATGCTAATCTGTGGGTGAATTTTTCCAAGGATAATATCCCCAATTACGATACTTTGAATCCAACGGTAAATATCCTCCCCTACGGTTTACCTTATCGTGGTTCACAGGTGTTAATCGCCTATGACAGCACGGTAGTGCCCGAAAATGAAGTACCAAAGACCTTCCCCGAATTGATTAGTTGGATCAAGGCACACCCCGGTCAGTTCGTTTACTGCCGTCCCGACAAGGGTGGTAGTGGCGGCAACTTTGTCATCCGTGCTATCTACGAAGCCAATGGGAATGATACCTCCCTGTTCACAGCGGATAACTATAGTGTGGACCTTGCCAATCAACTCCTGCCACCAGCCTGGAAGATTCTGAGCGACATCAACGCCGACATCTACCAGAACGGTTCATATCCCGCT
This sequence comes from Aggregatilineales bacterium, assembly GCA_044226645.1. Taxonomy (GTDB): domain Bacteria; phylum Chloroflexota; class Anaerolineae; order Aggregatilineales; family Phototrophicaceae; genus CFX2. The sequence goes on along the minus strand of JBGAGR010000040.1, from coordinate 24,211 downwards.
GGTAACCTGCCGACACTGCAACTGCTCGCTAACGGCTCGGTCAGCATGATTACCGCCTGGTCAGACCAATCCCTTCAGGCGTTGGAAAATGGCACGCTGCCGGACTACATTAAGCTGACCCAGCTTACCGATCTGCCCATGTCCGGTGGTTATGTTTACACCGCTGTTCCGGTGAACGCCACCCATATGGATGGTGCGCTGGCCTTCGCTAACTTCTACATTTCCCTGGAAAATCAGGAGTCGGTGGTCAAAGACATCGGCGGTTTCCCGGCGATTCAGAAAGAACTGCTGCCTGCCGACCTCCAGGACTTGCTCTCGGCTGCTTTGAGCGACAAAGCCCCGCCGATTTGGCCCGGTGGCGGTTGGTCGGATGCCCGTAACGATGGCTGGTACAAGAATGTCGCCACCACGCTGCCCGCTACCGAGACACCTGTTCCGACGGTTGCACCTACAGCAACTCCTGGCTAACTGATTCATGAATCAAGTGCGGGTTCCAACCTGTGAAGGTGGAACCCGTCCTTTTGCCTTTGACCATTTTTTCAAAACGGGTAGAAATATGACATCCGCCGATGCTAACGAGTCCAAACGCAGGAATCAACTGAAAAGTAGCGTAAGTGGTTATCTGCTCATCTTACCAGCACTGCTGCTGGTCATCCTCATCATCGTTTATCCTGCTGCACTGTCGGTTATCCAGACCTTAACCACGAAATTAGATGGCAGTACCACCAGTTTCACGCTGGAACAATACACGGCGTTTTTCAATGACCCGCTGAGCATGACCAATCTGCTATATACACTCCAGGTAACTTTCACGGTGGTCGCACTGCTTTTTCTCGTTTGTTTTCCGATTGCGCTGTACCTGCGCTTTTCGCATGGTCGCCTCGCCAATTTCATTCATATTCTGGCGCTGTTTCCCCTATTTGTGCCAGGGATTATTCTGGCCTTCGCCATGATACGCTTCACCATCACACATGGTTTGCTGGCAACCCTGCTTTCCAAATTCGGCATTAACCAGTACACCACACCCTACCTGACCACGACAGGAACCATTATCGGGCTGGTGTGGGAAGGGATTCCCTTCACAACACTGATCCTGAGCGCCGCCATGATTCAGATTGACGATTCGCTGCTGGAGAGCGCCCGCGATGTTGGCGCGAACGCCTGGCAGATTTTTACGCGCATTATGCTGCCCCTGATTACCAATCCGATTTTGATTATTTTCGCCCTCGAATTCCTGGGCGTTATCGGCAGTTACACCATTCCTTACCTGCTTGGTCCGGCGGAACCGGAAATGATGGGCGTGTTTATGGATCGTACTTACGGTTCTACCCATGCGCCACTTCAGGCACAAACGCAGGCTGTTATCACCTTTCTCATCGCGGCAGTTGCCGGCTATCTCTATGTTCGAACTGTCGCCAGCCAGCAGAAAACCGAGGATTAGTCATGGAAACAACCGCCTCACTTTCTGACATGCACGTTGATGTGCTGCCACCGCGCCGCAGGAGTGTCCTGCGCTGGCTGTTCAGGGATGGCATCGGTGTAGTCATCGCCACAACGCTGATACTCTTCATCATCGGGCCGATGGTCTCGGTGGTGCTGTGGGCTTTCGCTGTAAAGTGGCAGTATCCTTCGCTCATTCCGACTGAATTTGGTTTCAAATGGTGGAACGAAACTTTTCGCCGCGCTGATATTGCCACAGCGATTCCGCAGAGTATCGGCATCACTGTAATCGCTACCCTACTTTCGGCGTTAGTTGCTTTACCCGCGGCTTATGCATTCGCCCGTATTCGCTTTCCAGGGCGACAGATTTTCTTGCTTTCGTTTCTGGCAACCAATGCTTTCCCCCGTTTCGGCCTGTACATTACCATCGCGGTCATTTTCTTCCGGCTTAACTTAATTGGCACAGCTTCCGGCGTTATTGTCATTCAAGTGGTCAATACGCTGCTGTTGATGATCTGGATTCCAACGGCTGCCTTCCGCAATGTAGATCGTGCATTGGAAGAAGCGGCGCTGGATGTGGGTGCATCGCGGCTGCGGGTTTTTGTGCAAATTACGCTGCCATTGGTTTTCCCGGCGATTGCTGCCGCTGTGCTGTTGAGCGCGGTCAATATCTTTTATGAAGCGCAGGCATCGCTCATCATCGGCCTGCCCAATGTGCGCACCGTTCCTGTACTCATGTATTCCCTGACAAATAATCAGTTGGTCGTGCAGTACGGCGCGATCTTGATGTTCGTTACGTGGGTTCCTTCCCTTCTATTGTTGACATTTGCGCAGCGCTTTCTGCGGGGTCGCTATTTCGCGGCTGGATTTGGTGTCTGAGGAACAATTATGGCTACACTGTCTGTGAATAAACTCTCAAAACATTTCGGTTCGGTCAAAGCGGTCGATGGTGTGACATTCGAAGTCACGGATGGCGAGTTCCTGTGCATCCTCGGCCCATCAGGCTGCGGTAAATCGACTGTTCTGCGGATGATCGCTGGATTTGAAGAACCAACCTACGGTGATATTCGCATCGACAACTCCTCGGTGATGTCAATGCCAGCCAACCAGCGTCCGAGCGCGATGGTCTTCCAGAAATATACACTCTGGCCTCATATGAGCGTCTATGAAAATATCGCTTTTGGACTGCGATTGCGCAAACTTTCCCGCGCGGACATTGACCGAAAAGTGCGCGACTCATTAGAGCTGGTCGGGTTGGGCAGTTATGGTTCGCGCCGTCCGTCGCAGCTTTCTGGCGGTGAGCAGCAGCGTATTGCGCTGGCGCGTGCGCTCGTCCTGGAACCGAAAATCCTGCTCCTCGACGAACCCTTTAGTAATCTGGATGCCTTGCTGCGTGTTCGCCTGCGTGAAGAATTGCACCGCATCCAGCGCAGCGTGAAAATTACTGCCGTCTTCGTAACGCACGATCAAGAAGAAGCGCTCAGTCTGGCTGACCGAATCGCGGTGATGAATAAAGGGCTTATCGAGCAGATCGATAAACCCGCCAATATCTACGCGACACCCAAAACATTGTTTGTGGCGGATTTCATTGGCGTGACAAACTTGATTCCAGCACAGCAGCAGGGCGATACTTTGCTTCTCGGACACTATCGTTTACCAGCACTTCATGTCGAGCCGTTCAACGGAGCGGTAACGGTTGCCATTCGTCCGGAAGATATGGCGCTCACGCCAGCCGACCATGCTGAAGCGTGGCAGGGCGTAATCGAGCAGTTGATTGATCTGGGACATTATCGCAAGGCGCTGGTGCGTGTTCCGGAGGTTGGCATCACCAAAGTGTATCTGGCAAAGTCCGCTGAATACAACGAAGGTGATTCACTACTGCTATATCCGACTCGCTATACCCTTTTCCAGGATGGCAAAGCGCCCGTTGAGATTAAACGAACCATTGAGAACAGCGTGCTGGCATAGCAAAACATAAGAAGGCATATATGACACCAATTCAACTGGGGGTTCCGATCCTCAAAGGCTCTTACAACCTGCTGGCGGCTGGCAAGCTCGATGTCGATTACGTGGTCTATTACGGTCAGGCCGGAGTAGAAAATCTACACAAGGTCGCTGAATACAGTAAACCGATTTTCCTTCACGATTTAGCCAGATCGTTCTGGCTCAATTACAAAGACCCCTTTCAGGATGATGTCATGACCGAAGCCCGCGCTATGCTTGATCTGGCGAAATCGCCCTGGTTCTCTACCGGTATCGGAGCCAGTGCGGAACCGCAGGCGCACCGCAATGGGCCATATCGTGAGGCTGACCCCGACCAACTGCAATCGCGCGAAACAGTGGTTGAAAACATTGTGAAGCATGGTCGACGGCTGAGCGAATGGCTGGGAATGCCGCTCTTATTGGAGAATTTTAATTATCATCCGACCAATGCCTATGAGTATATTTGCGAACCAGCCTTATTTTCATCCCTGATTGAGCAGATTGGTTGTGGTGTCCTGCTTGACCTGGCTCACGCGCGTATCAGCGCTCACAATATGGGCTGGTCTGACCCGCGACAATATCTGGAAGCGCTGCCCCTGCAAAAAATACGCGAGGTGCATGTTACACGCCCCGGTTGGGAGGGCAGTCAGATGGTCGATATGCATCAACCGCTGCAAGAGGATGATTTTGAACTGCTGGGGTGGGTGCTGAGCCATGCACCCGTTCAGGCGGTGACGGTTGAACTGGACGATTTTGACGAAGACACTGTTCTCGATCAAATCAAAATGATGCGGCGCTATCTGAATCAACTTTAATGAACAGCACTCGTCAGGATTTCACGCCGCTGAATCGCCGGGAACGGGATCATGTGCTGCGGATTGCGCATCGCGGCGCTTCGGCCTATGCGCCAGAGAATTCGCTGGAGGCCTTCCACAAAGCGGCAGAGATGCAGGCCGACATGGTGGAGGTGGATATTCGCGTTACCTGGGATGAACGCCCGGTCATCGCCCACGATGCCAGCCTGAAACGCCTGTATGGAATCGACCAGAATATTGACCAGCTTACGCTAAAGTCACTTCGCGCCAAAACGAGTTCTCCCAAAACCGAACCGATCCCCACTTTTGAGGAAGTTGCTTTTGTCTGCACCGCGCTCAAAGTGGGTCTTTATCTGGACATCAAATCGTTCAGCCGGACGGCCTTTGAGGTTATTTTTGACACTCTGCGGGCGTATCAACTGACAGATCATGTGATTTTTGGCTCATTTCGCCCGGATTGGCTGGCGGAAATTAAAGCGCTTTATCCGCTGGCGCATACCTCGACTCTGTTCAGTTCAATCTATATCGACCCGGTAAAACTGGCCGGGTCTATTCGAGCCGACTATGTGCATCCCTGCTGGGAGGATATCACGCCGGAACCCCATCGACTTCTAACCGCCGACTGGTTACAGAATGTACACGAAGCCCAGCTTGGGATTGTGACGTGGCATGAAGAGCGTCCTGCTGAGATTGAGGCGTTGGTCAAACTGGGCGTGGACGGGATTTGCTCGGATAAACCGGATTTACTCGCCCGATTGGTCACAAACAAGCGCTGACCGCATTAATATGATTAAGCTTTTTGTTAAATAGTCGTCTTTTGGTTTAAGTAAAAACCCCAAAAACACTGTTCAATTTTAATCTGCCGTTTATTACAGCTTGACGCGCAATCGTTAGAGTGGACATGTTTGTTTTCAAATATTTTCAAGTAGCCAGATACGGACGGATTATTCTATGCTGCTCGAGGTCAAGGATTTACAAGTCGTTTATCCCAACGGTAATGAGGCACTGAAGTCAATCACAATCAAGGCCAATCCCGGAGAAATTATTGCGATTATCGGGCGTTCCGGGGCAGGTAAATCCACACTTCTCCGCTGTATCAACGGCTTGCAGACCGTAAGCAGCGGCGAAATTGTCCTTGATGATGAAAAAATAACCGGTATGGGGCCGAAGCAGCTTCAACTGGCGCGTCGTCGTATCGGCTTTATCTGGCAGGAATACAACCTGATTGAGCGCCTTCCGGTTATCACCAATGTCCTTACTGGACGGCTCGGTTACAACGGCGGTTTCGGCAGTCTGGTTGGTTACTTTGACCGGAGCCATCGCGAAATTGCGCTCAAGGCGCTTGAACGTGTTCATATGCTGCACCGGGCGAACTTCCGCGCGGACAGACTTTCTGGCGGCGAGAAGCAGCGTGTCTCGATTGCCCGTGCGATTGCCCAGGAACCCAAAATCCTGCTAGCGGATGAACCTGTCGCCAGCCTTGACCCGGAACTTTCCATACAGGTCATGAGCGATCTGGCGCGGGTTGCCCGTGAAGTCGGTGTACTGACCCTGATTAACATCCACCATGTTGATCTGGCAAAAGAATTCGCGGATCGGCTGATCGGCATCGCACAGGGCAAAGTCGTTTTCGATGGTTTGCCCGAAGACCTCAACGATACCATTCTGGATCGTATTTATCGCTTCGATAAACATCCGCTCGCTCTGCATGAGACCGAAGGCAGCCTCATGGGTGCGCCCAATGTTATTGGAGTCAACGCATAACGATGGCAGCACAAAATCAAGCGGTTCCAGCAACCGCTCCAATTTCCCCTGACGAAGTACGCAAAAACTTACTGCGGCCTTTTCCGACCATTACGCCCCGCGCCATTCTGATTATTCTGATTGTTTTGGCGGTGCTGGGCTGGAGTTGGAATGCCTCAAAACCCAGTGAAATTAACCGTGTGAGCGGTGTCTTTGACGCGCTGGGAGCGATGGGCGATCTGATGGGGCGTATGTTCCCGCCCACCTTTGATCTCTCAAAGAACACCATAGCAACCTACAACATTCTGGGGGCGGATATTACCCTCGGCTGGCCTGTGGTTGTCACTGCGGTGATTGAGACGATTCAGATGGCGGTTATCGGTACCGTCGCCGCGGTGCTGATGTCACTTCCTTTGAGCCTGCTGGCAGCGCGGAATATTTCACCACATCCGCTGATTTATCAAACCATCCGGCTTATTCTCAACTTTTTGCGCTCGATTCCCGAACTGGTCTACGCGCTGTTATTTGTGGCAGCGGTAGGTCTGGGGCCATTCACAGGTGTACTGGCGCTGGCTTTCAGTTCGGTTGGTTCATTAACCCGTTTGTATGCGGAAGCCATTGAGCAGATTGATCCGCAGCAAGTGCTGGCCTTACGGGCAACCGGAGCTAGCGGCTTGCAGACCTTCATCTATGCGGTTATACCGCAGGCGCTTCCGCTGCTGATTTCCTACTCGATTGTTTACTTCGAAAGCAATATACGCCATGCCACCATTCTGGGCTATGTCGGCGCAGGTGGAGTGGGTTATCTGCTTTTTGAATATATGGGTCTGAGTGCTTACCGTAAATTATTCGGTACAGCCGTCGTTCTGGTCATCGCCGTGACCGCTATTGACCGTCTTAGCAGCTCTCTGCGCCAGCGTTTCACTTAACGCTCCGCAGCCGTTGTATTTTCGCAATTGAATTGTTGAGGGAGATAATTCACATATGAAGAAGTTAAGTTTCGTTCTGGTCGCTCTGGTACTGGTTGCCCTGTTGGGTGTTGGTCTGGTTGCCGCTCAGGAAGCCACCCCTGATCCGGCGAAGGCCGATTGGCCTACCACATTCATCATCGGCGTTTATCCCGGCGACAACATCGAAAAAGCGCTGGCTGCTCAGGAACCGCTGCGTGCTTACCTGGAAGCAAAACTGGGTGTACACACCGTCGTCGTGACCGGAACCAGCTACGGCGCGGTCATTGAAGCCATGCGTGCCGGTCGTGCGGATGCCTTCGAAGTTGGCCCCCTGTCCTACCTGATCGCCAACAATGTCGCCAATGCGGAAGCTATCGCTGTTGGCAACTACAGCACCACTGTTGACAAGACCGTTCTGCCTGCTTACTACAGCGTCCTCTTCACCAAGAAGGGTTCGGGCATTACCTCGATTGCCGATCTGGCTGGCAAATCCTTTGCCTTCACCGATCCGGCTTCGACCAGCGGCTTCCTGATGCCCTCGCTGACCATCATGAATGCACAGAACCTCGACAGCAAAGATCAACTGGATAGCTATCTGGCTCAGTCGGTTTTCGCCGGCAGCCATCCTGCCTCGGTTCTCGCCGTTTATAATGGTACTGCTGATGCAGGCGCGACCTTCGATGATAACCTGGTTGCCCAGGCCAATGGTGACGCTGCCGTACCAGTTTGCGGTATCGACAAGGATACCAAGTCCGGCACAGAAGTTTTCCACTTCGGCATGACCCAGGATGAAATCAATAAGATTTATGCGGACTGCCCGGAAGGCAACATCGCCGTTTTCGCCCAGTCAGTTGCCATTCCCCAGACCCCGTTCGCCATCAATAAAGACCTGCCCCAGTCCTTCAAAGATGCCGTGAAGCAGGCGCTGCTGGAAATCGCTGATGATCAGAGCGTGGTGGATGCTCTGGGTCGTTTCTACATCGATCCGGCCACTGTTGACACTACCCTGACCAGCGTGGATGCCTTCTTCAATCCCCTGCGCGATGCTGCTCGCCGCCTTGGCATTGATGTAAGCACCAACAGCTAAATCATCTGGAAACGTACCTATCGGGGCGGCTTTTTATAGGTCGTCCCGATCTTTATTTCGAATATCGGAGTTTATATTGGTCTACTCCCAAAGCGAATACTTATCCGTTCTTACGCATACTCCCACTGATGCAGTCCAGCTATTTGCAGATGAAATCATTCCCCATCTCGGCAATATTGCCGTTCTCAAAAACCGCACCGGACTGGTGATGCTCCCCTACACAGACACCGCCAAAGGTACACGCTTTCATCTGGGTGAAGTGCTGGTCGCGGAAGCCCATGTACGACTGGAAAATGGTGTCGAAGGTTATGCCGCCTGCACCGGACGTGATTTATTGCAGGCACTCGCTATCGCACTGCTGGATGCTGCCTTACAGTCGAATATTCAAACCGAAAATATTGATGCTTTTGTAAAAACTCAGCAGGAAATCCAGCGACAGGATGATGAACGCCTTTTACGACAGGTCGAAGCGACACGAGTAGAAATGGAGACTTTCTAATGAGCTATCCAGTATATACCGAAACAGAAGCCCGTTCGCGCGAAACCTTTCTGGCCTTGATGTGGGCGCTGAGTTATCCGGGCAATATTCAATATTTGCCCGAATCCACCAATGGGTTTCGCCTGATTGCTGAATCGCTGCTTGATCTGGAAACCAGCTATTACACACCTGACAGCGATCTCACACAAATTTTAGCTTTTACGGGTGCACAAACACTCCCGGCTGAGCAGGCTGCTTATCACTTTTATCCTACGATGGGTCACACAGCCATCGCTGATTTACAAAAAGCCAATATCGGTACCATGCTTTACCCGGATACTGGCGCGACACTCATCATCAAGTGTCGGCTGGGCAGTGGGACAAAGCTGATTGTGCAGGGGGCGGGTGTACGCAATCAAGCGGCTGTACTGGTGGATGACATCCCGGAAGCATTCTGGGATTTTCGGGCATCGGCCTGTCATTTCCCTTTGGGTTGGGATATTTATCTGGTGGATGAGGAGCGCGTCGTGGGGATACCGCGCAGCGTTCAGGTCATCTTAGTTTAGGCGGTCAGCATGTACGTTGCAACACGCGGCGGTGAGGAAGCTATTCAACATGCTGAACAGTTTTATCACGCCCTCACTGGAAAACTCACACTCGAAAAAATTAATTTAATTCGCCAGCAGCTACCCTTTTTGCTGGATAAAGTCATGGGCGAAGGGTCGCTGTATGCGCCGGAATTGGCAGCACTGGCATTAGCTCAGACTGGCGGCGATGTCTATGAAGCGGTGCTGCTGCTGCGTGCCTATCGTTCGACGCAACCGCGCATCGCTTACGCGGAACCGGCCTCTGCTGACAGCATTTTGACCGTGCGGCGTATTTCCGCTGCATTTAAAGATATTCCCGGCGGACAGGTACTTGGCCCAACGCTGGATTACAGCCATCGTTTGCTGCGGTTGGATGTGCTGGATGGCATGGAAGCTGAAGAACCCATCGCGGCTGAAGCGGACACACCCGCTTCACCGACCTATCCAGCGGTAGCCGATTGGCAGCGCACGCAGGGATTATTACCGCAGACCTCACCGGAAGTCATTGATCCCGTGACCATCCCGGATGTAACAACGGATGCGGTGTTATTCCCTGCGCCACGAGCGCATCGTTTGCAAGCACTTTCACGGGCGGATACAGGCGGTGTACTGGCCTTGGGTTATGCCAGTATGCGCGGTTACGGATTAATTCACCCAACGGTAAACGAACTCCGTCTGGGCTATGCCGAAGTCAATATGAAACATCCTGTCACGGGCGAAACTTTCAGCGCGGGACGGGTGCGCGTCAGTCAGGGTGAAGTCATCACCAGCGGCGGCGATGAAGGCAAGGCGGGTTATCAACTCGGTTTCGCGGCAACAATGGGCTGGAACGAAGTCAAATTGATCGCGGCTTCCACGCTGGATCTGGAAATGAACAACCGCGAACCCCATCCGGCGCATACCGAGGAATTCGTTATGTATCACACCGAACCCGTCGAGTCGTCGGGCTTCTGCATTCATTTCAAGCTGCCTCATTATGTGACCTTCGCCAGCAGCATGGACTCAGTACGCAAAGTGATCGAAACATTTTATCCATCGGATGCACCTGTGCCGGAAGCCCAACCAGCGGAGGCACAGCCATGAAGCTGAACGATCTGGCACAGCCGCGTCAGGATTACAGCTACGCCTTCATGGATGCCTATGCCAAGCGCGAACTGCGCCGCCGCATCCTCAAAGCCATTGCCATTCCGGGCTATCAGGTGCCCTATGCCAGCCGCGAATTACCAATTGCGCGTGGATGGGGAACAGGCGGCCTGCAAGTCACGCTGAGTCTGGTCGGGCCGCAGAGCGTCATCAAAGTCATTGACCAGGGCGCGGATGATTCGGTCAATGCGGCTAATTTACGGCGATTCATTACGCGCATGAGTGGTGCTTCGACCACGACTGATGCCATGCAGGCGACTCTGATTCAAAGCCGCCACCGCATCCCGGAAGAAATTTTACGCGAAGGGCAGGCCTTGATTTTACAAGTGCCCGACCCAGAACCGTTACGCGGCGTGATGGCGGATATGTCGAAAGCGGCAGAAATGCACGCCGATGCGGATTATGGGCAGATGTGGCTGCTGCTGCATGAGCAGTTGGTACGCTACCGACAGTATATTCAGGGCGCGAGTTACCCGGCACTGGTCAATGGACGTTACGTGATTAGCCCCAGCCCGATTCCACGCTGGGATAACCCCAAACTGCATCAGGCAGCACATCTCACGCTGCTTTCCGCCGGACGGGAAAAGCGCCTATATGCTGTCCCGCCGTATACCAATGTTATTCCGCTGGAATTCACCGATGTGCCCTTCCAGATCGAAGATCAGCAGGGATGGGAATGTAAAACAACGGGTGTCCAGAACAAATTCATGAACGAACTGCCGCAGGAAGATGGTACGTCACAGTACGAACTATCTGACAGCGGCTACGCCGAAAAACTGGCAAACGAGGCCACAACCGGCGCAACTTACTATGACGAACAGGGAAATTTCTACCATGCTGGCTATCTCAAACCCCGGCGCGAACCACTACTTTGATGCACCGCGCCTGATTACCACCGCGCCACTGGTACAGGCTGTCGGGCTGACCAAACGTTACGGACATATTGAAGCCGTTGCGGGTGTCGATGTGGAGGCCTATCCCGGCGAAGTATTGGGCATTGTGGGCGAATCCGGTTCAGGCAAATCGACGGTACTGCGCCTGCTGAATCTGGAAGAAACACCCGATGCTGGCGAATACTCCCTGAATATCCCATCATTGGCGGGACAAAATTTGTTCGGGCTGGAACGCTTTGCCCGCCGGGAAGCGCAAATTCTGAACATCGGTGTGGTGTACCAGAATCCCTATCTGGGACTGCGGATGCGTTTTACCAGCAGCGGCAATGTCGCTGAACGATTATTGCTAACGGGTGAACGCACATTTGCCACGCTGCGTCAGGCCGCGCGGGATTCGCTTTCGATTTCCGAATTTCCGCTCAACCGCATGGATGATCCGCCGCGTATGCTCTCCGGTGGAATGCAGCAGCGTGTCCAACTGGCGAAGGCGCTGGCGTTGAAACCCGCTTTGCTGCTCTTGGACGAACCGACCACCGGGCTGGATGTTTCCGTGCAGGCGATGGTGCTGGATACGCTGAAACATTTGCAGCGCGAACGTCACATGACGATTATTCTGGTTTCGCACGATTTGGGTGTGATTCGGACGCTGGCGGATCGTGTCATGGTCATGCGCTACGGACGGGTAGTTGAGCAGGGCTTGACCGACCAGATTTTAGAAGACCCACAGGATGCTTATACGCAGCAGTTGGTTCATGCCAAGCTGTAAACACAGAGGAACCCAATGCCATTATTGCAGGTTGAAGGGCTGACCAAGCGCTTCTACATTGACCATTTGCAGCGCACAATTGATGTTTTCGCAGATTTGTCCTTCTCGCTCGAAGCCGGACAATTTTTGCTGATCGGCGGCGCGAACGGTGCGGGGAAATCCTCGTTACTGCGCTGTCTATACCGCACCTATGTTCCAACTGAAGGAACCGCCCTGTTTGAATCACAGCATGGTTTAATCGACCTGATGCGGGCAGCCGATGTTGACATCGCCCTGCTGCGGCGGGAAGAACTGGGTTTTGTAACCCAATTTTTGCGTCCACGTCCGCGTGTGAGCGCGTTGGAACTGGTGGCGGAACCGTTGGTTGTGACAGGTTTGCCCTGGGAGGATGCTTCACAGCAGGCACAGCATATGCTGGAATCATTCGGCCTGAAAACAGATTTGTGGTCAGCGTACCCGACCACCTTTTCCGGTGGTGAGCAGCAAAAAGTCAATCTGGCACGGGCATTAATCGCTCCGCGCCGTTTGCTGCTGCTGGATGAGCCGACGGCTTCACTGGATGCGGGTACACGCCAATCGTTGCAGAACCGTCTGCATGAACTCAAGGAGCAGGGAGTCGCCCTGATCGGTGTATTTCACCACCCTGAAGACATGGAAGCCTTAATTGACAGCGAAATTCGCCTGACCACCGACCATGAGGAGTTTGAGCATGTGGTTGACTGATTTGAAAATTGTGCTGCCTGACCGGGTGATGGAACGCGGCGCAGTCAATATTGAAGGGGGTATCATCGCTGAAATTCGGGAAGGCGATATGCGTGGGCGCGGCCTGAGCGCCATCGGACTGACCCTCGCCCCCGGCGTGATTGATTTACACGGCGATATGCTGGAACGAGACATCGAACCCCGCCCCAACGCTTATTTCCCGGAGGAAGTAGCGCTTTACGAACTGGATAAGCGGCTGGCAGGCGCGGGTATCACCACCGCTTATGCTGCTGTTGCTTTCGCCTGGCATCAGAAGGACATTCGCACGCAGGAAAAAGCCACCCAGATTATTCACGCGATTCGGCGTGAACGCGACAAACTGATGATCGATCTGCGAGTTCATGCCCGTTTTGAGATCAATAACACAGCTACCGCGTCTATCCTCGAAGGGCTGCTGCGAGACAATGCGGTTGATCTGGTTTCGCTGATGGATCACACACCGGGACAGGGGCAGTACGCCGATGCCAGCCGCTACATTGACTTCATGGTGAAATGGCTGGGCATCCCGCGCGACGTGCTGGAAAACAATGCAAAGGAACGCATGAAGGAGCGTATTGAGGCCAACGCGGAAATACCCCGTAACTGGGACGATGCCGCCGAGGTGTGCCGTTTGGCGCGGGAGTATAGCATCCCGATTGCCTCGCACGACGACGACAAACCCGCCAAGATTGACCGGATGCGCGAAATGGGCATGACCATCAGCGAATTCCCGGTGACGATGGAGGCGGCGCGCTATGCCTGTGAACACGGCATACACATCATCATGGGTGCGCCGAATGCTTTTCGGGGCGAATCCAACACCGGGAATTTAAGCGCGCTGACAGCCGTCAAAGAAGGTCTGGTCGATATTCTGGCGACGGACTACTATCCAGCAGCCATGTTACAGGCGGTTTTCAAAATCGCGCGGGAAGGCATCATGCCGCTGCACGAAAGCATGAAGCTGGTAGCGGAAAATCCGGCGGCGGCGGTGGGTCTGAATGATCGTGGACGCATCGCGGTTGGCCTGAATGCTGATCTGGTGCTGCTGGAAGAAGCCGGGCATTATCCGCGCATCCGGGCGGTACTGCGCGGCGGAAACCCGATTTATTGGGACGCACATATGGCGCGTTTATCTCAATTGACAACACAGGTAGAAGCATGACCCTTCATTACGTAGACAGCTTTTATGGCGACGGACACACCGCTACAATGGCGACCAAGAAACTCGGTGAGAAGCCCGTATTCCATAGCGGTGTTTTCATCCATGATTGTTATTTCGGGGAATGGACGGAAGTCGGCCCCAACTGCTCACTGGTCGAAACCACAGTTGGTGATTACAGCTATGTGGTCGGGGATAATCAGATCATCTATAGCGAAATCGGCAAATTCAGCAATATCGCCTCGCATGTCCGCATCAATCCCAGTAACCATCCGATGGAACGGGTAACACTGCATCACATCACATACCGCCGTCAAATGTACGGGCTTGGCGAAGATGACGCGGATTTCTTCCAATGGCGGCGCGATCATAAATGTGTGATCGGGCACGATACCTGGCTGGGACATAATGTGATTATCATGCCGGGAGTCACAGTTGGGACGGGTGCGGTGATTGGTTCCGGCGCGGTGGTCACGAAGGACGTAGCGCCTTACATGATCGTCGCAGGTGTTCCAGCGAAACCGATTCGTCCGCGTTTCCCGGAAGCCATCACCGAAAAACTGCTGAAAATCGCCTGGTGGGATTGGGATCGTCCGACACTGGAAGCGCGTTTTGACGACCTGTACGATGTGCAGGCTTTTGTGGAGAAATACGGCACATGACCAGACGCTACACCGGATGGCTGCAAGCGGTGATTTTCGATTGGGCGGGGACAACTGTCGATTTTGGCTGTTTCGCACCTGTGGCAGTGTTTATCGAGGTGTTCAAGCGGCAGGGGGTGGATATTACGATTGCGCAGGCACGCGCACCGATGGGTCTGGAAAAGCGCGACCACATCCGCGCCATCACCCAGCAACCAGAGACAGCCGCCGTCTGGGAAACGATTCACCAGCGCCCCGTTACTGACAATGATATTGACCGGATGTATCAGAATTCGGTAGGCATCCAGAAGGAAATTGTGACCGAATACGCAGACCTCATTCCCGGCACGCTCGACACCATCAAACACTGTCGTGAACGCGGCTTGAAAATCGGTTCCTCCACAGGCTACAGTCAGCCGATTATGGATGCGTTGGTTCCAGCGGCAACCGCACAGGGGTACAAGCCAGATGCACTGGTTTGTCCGTCGGATGTTTCGGCAGGGCGACCCGCGCCTTACATGATTTACGAAAATGCGCTTCACCTGCAAGTTTATCCGATGGCAGCAGTCGTTAAAGTGGGCGACACGCTCCCCGATATTGAGGAAGGCTTAAACGCCGGGACGTGGGTTGTCGCCGTAACGCAGTCGGGTAATGAACTCGGTTTGAGTCTGGCAGAAAGTAAAAAGCTGTCCGAAAGCAAATTATCGAACAGTCTCGCCCCGATTGAGAAGCGAATGCGCCAGACTGGGGCACATTATGTCATTCGCACCATTGCGGATTTGCCACCTGTCCTGGATGACATCGAGAAGCGTTTGAGCAGTGGGGAGCAGCCATGAATTCCCAGAAAGTAGATGTCATCGTCATTGGCGCGGGGATTGTCGGGTTAGCCCATGCTTATGCAGCCGCAAAGCGCGGTAATAAAGTGGCCTTGTTTGAGCGGACAAATCCGGCAGTAGGTGCATCCATTCGTAATTTCGGTCAAATCTGGCCTGTGGGAAAGTACGGCTCCCTCTTTCAACGGGCGCTCAAAAGCCGCGAAACCTGGCTGGAAATTAGCAAAGCGGCAGATTTATACTGCCTTGAATGTGGATCACTGCATCTGGCCTATCACGATGACGAGATGGCGGTGATGGAAGAATTTTATGCACAGTTTCCTGAAGCGCATGATTACTGCCGTTTATTGACTCCCGCTGAAGTGCCCGAAAAAAGTCAGGCCGCGAAGCTGAATGGCCTGAAAGGTGCGCTGTGGAGCAGTACGGAACTGAATGTTGATCCGCGTCAGGCCATTCGGGCGATTCCAGGTTGGCTGGAACAAACTTACGGCGTGGAACTGAATTTCGGGACGCTGGTGACAGGCATCAACTTGCCAAGCATTGAGACGACAGCGGGAACATGGCAGGCAGAGCGTGTGTTTGTGTGCAGCGGCGCAGATTTCGAGACACTCTATCCGCAGGAATACGCTGACAGTGGGATTACCCGCTGTAAATTACAGATGATGCGTACTGCGCCCCAGCCCGATAACTGGAAATTGGGCGCGAATTTGTGCGGCGGCTTAACCCTCGCCCGATATGATTCATTTGTCGATTGCCCGTCGCTGCCAGCCCTACGCCAGCGCTATGAGGCCGAAATGCCTTTCTATATGCAGCAGGATATTCATGTGCTGCTCTCGCAAACCGCGTTGGGTGAATTGACGATTGGCGATCACCACGAATACAGCATGACCTTCGATCCGTTTGACCGCGAGGACATCAACGCCGCCATCATGGATTATCTGCGTACCTTCGCGCAGGTGCCGTCCTTCGAAATTGCCGAACGCTGGCACGGCATCTATCCGCTCATAAACGGCAAAACCGAGCTGATTTTGCATCCGGTTCCGGGCGTGACCATTGTGAATGCCCTCAGCGGAGCAGGGATGACCTTATCGTTTGGGTTGGCGGAAGAAGTGCTTGCGCAGTAGCGGTACACCATAAGCAATGATCGCAAAGCACAGAAAATACAGCCCCAGCATGGTTAAGGTGTTGGCTTCATTCTGGAGGCTTGCTGAGCTGTACGCTTGATGAACCAGCCAGGCGCTCACCAGACTGGTCAGTCCTGAAATCACCAGTATCCATGCAACTGATAGCTTTTGGTTGAAGTTCATTAGACCATCCACCCCAAGTAACCCCACTGAAAACCGAAGTGGATAAATCGTATCGCCCTGCTGTTAAACCCTTTTTAAGTGGATGTGAAGTATCTTTGCGAGGTAGGTAAAATGCGAATCATCTTGTGCGGGCAGTACGGGAAATTCTCTGTACTGCCCTTTTAGCCAGAATAGGTGCTCAGTTCTCGTATAGTACCAGCAGCGCCGTTGAAAGTTTTTGCTGTACTTTCCGGCTGTTGAACTTTGCCCACTGTTCCTTGAATTCTGCCACGAGCGCCTGTGTTTTGTCATTCCGGTAGGTGGTGTAAGTCTCCAGAACACCAGCATACCGCTTTTTGCCCGTGTTCATCAGGCGGTCTAGCCTTCTT
The DNA here is from genome assembly GCA_044226645.1 of Aggregatilineales bacterium. GTDB lineage: Bacteria > Chloroflexota > Anaerolineae > Aggregatilineales > Phototrophicaceae > CFX2. The sequence continues at coordinate 7,277 of JBGAGR010000040.1, read as the reverse complement.
TGTGTCATCGCCGTATCATGTATTTGATCGAGTGTGCTCTGAAGCGCCTGTAATTCCTCGACGAAACTCGTGATCTGCTTCCCCAGTACATCTTCAAAAAGCGATACGGTGTAGAGTAAGCGCCGAAACTCAACGCGCAGCGCTTCAAGTAGGGGAATCCCCGCCTCATTTAGTGCCTCATCATAGGCGCGAATCACAGCCAGACGATCATAAATCATTCTGGGAAGCAAGTAGCGTACTTGTGAAGGTTCAACTTTGTCCGATCTTTCGGCAGACACTTCAATTTTACTGGAATGTGCCTTCAGTGATTTTAGAAAGCGGCGCTGTTCCTTGCTCCCCAATACCATGATGAGTTCTTCATGGGCAATCGTGTGCTGTTGAATCAGTTTATCCACAATATAATCCATAGTCACCCGCTGCTCCGCCTCAAGACTTGCCCCGAAAGTATGCAAATCCTCTGCCAGGCTATCCAGATTCTGCATTTTGCTCAGCAAATTGGATAAATGAGTCAGGGAACGCTTGCAGAGGCGCAGAGTCTTCGGCTTATAATCGGGTTTGAGCAGTTTCAGAGCAGCTTGCATCTGGTGTATCGCGCTCAGCATGTTTTGGACGGCAGCTTTGTTATCTTCAGCTTCGTTTCCAATCTCGTATTCCAGGATTGTGGCGAATTTAGCCAGCAGCACTTTGCGCCCTGCTTCTGCCAGTGTGTCCCCGGCGAGAACTCTATCCGTACCAGCTTCTAAAACCTGCACCTGTTCCTCTGCGTTTGAAGTCACTATCTTTTCCCTCCAATACTGTGGATGACCGTCTATTTCAGATTGCCAATATTTTAGCCAAGTTTATGTTTGTATTAAGGTATCGTAGGTTATTCTTAAACATGTTAAGACAGTGGACTCTGGGAGTAGGGTTTGGAAAGTGGATTCGCTACGGGAGAATCCTAGCAACTGTAGTATCTATAGCCGATTATTACGTTGAATTTAACAATTTGGTAGGGGAGCTTATCTCGATCAGTCTTTTCAAATAAACGGTCACTATTCTATTGACATGATGTAGTTTAACGCTGCATTTATCGAGACCTGCGACTATAGGACTGAGAAATTATTAATTAAGCCAGCGTCCGAGGAGGCCATACGTCGCAATTTAGAGCTTGTACGCCATAGCCTCATTTTGGCGCTTCACCTCTACATACCCCGTATGCTAAATTGTTTGGATGTGCAGTTCTTGTACTGACCAATCAGTGAGTAGTATCAAACAATCCATACAGGAGGGAAGTGGAACGCATTAGACCCTTCCCTCGCCAAGATTGCATCCCCTCACCAACAGCAGAGCCACTACCGACGCAAGACATCCAACAGTCTGAAGAAAATCTCGTTACCAGTGAAACCATTCTTGCTAAAATTCGAGACTGCTACGACGACCAGGAGCGGCACTTCGCCCGACTCAAAAAGCGACTACGGCGACCTACAGGTCTCGATTCGAGTCCTGTAGATGAACCAATAGCTGCTATCGAAACTATCCCCATTTGTGTCTATCCTACGACTCTCGGTGAACTCTCTTTTGAAGCCTTACACCAGCGAACCCGCAAATACGCCGCCTCTGCTTTGCGTCACACCTATCAGGTGAACGAGGCGGATATTGATGATGGTCTACAAGCGGGTTATCTACGCTTGTGGCAGCGCTTACAGCAACAACCGGAACTCTTGCAGGACAAAGCGCTGGCATGGATAGGGAAGGGGATCATCTTCACGGCGCTCCACGCGACACGAAGCGATTGGCAGTTTCGGCGGCACACCAGTGCCGATGGAGAGCAGGGATTTGAAAGGCCAGCCCATTCTCCACAAGCGAGCTTTCGAGCGCATTCGCGGGAAACTCGTCAGGTCGATATGCGTACCGATTTACACCGAGCGATTGCAGCTGTAGCCCATTTCATCGTGACAGAGGAAAAAGGGAAACGCGAGCAGTATGATGTGTGGGCGTTGTACGGGCTGACCATGCTGCACGCCAGCGCCAGTGAAACAAGTCGCTTATTCGGGGCAAGAGCGCATTCCATGCAGGTTTCATATAACCGGGTGAGAGAGTAGTTACAGGAACGACTGCCCAACTATGCCCCAATTGAAGAAACCAGATTAGCCAGACAACATGGACGTGATACACTGCCCAGGCAGGACATGCAAGCCATCCGAAAGGCTAATGAGGCAGTTCCAGGCGAGGTGTATGAAGCGGTGAAGAGGCTGATCGAAGAGACGAAGGCAGACACTCGGAACCTGGATGAACTGGCTTTGGAGGGAATCCGCCAAGGAATGCCAGCACAAACTGAGGCACGAGCACATGGTCTGCCAACCTGGCGGATGCAGAGAGCGTATGATCGAGTGCATCTGATGATTGGGGCACAGCACGACCCGACTGTACGAACACGCCGTCCAGAGCGGCGGATGAAGTTTATCTTCATGTTGACCGAGGAAACCTCCCATGCAGTTGAACGATTGGCGCTCGATTTATTGAAGCAACCGAAGAGCTATGAAAAGCTGGTGGCACTTCATGCTCATATCAGCAACTTACCCATCAGCACGACTGCCAAACACTTTAGTATTCCCACAGCAACACTGCGCTATTACACCCAACAAATCGGAGCACAGTTGGGTACACCCACACAGCCTGCGCGAGAAGCATAATGGAAGTTGAATGCTGTGTAGTCAGTGTGCTATGCTGCTACCAGCACTATGCCCTGGTACGAGAAAGAAACCACCAGCCCATTTGAGAACATGCCGATCAACGGCTTATATTTCCTGCATGGCGATGTTCTCGCCAAACAATATCATCAGGAGTGGGTGAGGGGCAAAAAATACCCCACCATCGCTTTTCCTTCTGACCTACAGCGCGAACTGTCAGATAGTTCCGATAATGGCGGCACACTGAATATCTTTGGCGCATTTGAGCTGCTGCGGAGCACAACCCGCGATGAAGGGTTTCAGAGTGCCATCGAGTTTGCCAGCCAGTTTGACTACACCGTTGCTCGACGGGGTAAAAATCAGCTCCTCGTTTTCCATCCCCATTCCGGCAATGGCTATGAAATCACCTACGACAATCAGGCACGACAAATCTCCAATGTGAACCGCTTCCCTCATCACGCGATGGAACTGCTGGATGCTCCGGGCCGAGCCGTCCTGCCCGAACTCTATGCCAATGAGAAAATCGGTCTGAATGCTATTGCTCCAATCAAGTTCTTTACGCCTGATTCGAATTGGACGTGGTATGCCAGCGAGTACGATGGCAAGGATTTGTTTTTCGGGTTAGTGACAGGCTTTGAGGTCGAACTTGGATACTTCTCCTATAGCGAATTGGAGGGCGTTCGAGGTGGTTTGGGCTTGCCGCTTGAGCGTGACCTGCACTTCACTCCCAAGACACTCCGTGAACTGAAACAATGGCACGAACAACAGTATTGAGGCCGATGATGGAAATATAGGAGAGTATGTCCTGGCACAGCAAAGAGACCGAAAGCTATTTAGATAACCAGCCGATTGAAGGGATGTTTTTCCGCGATGGGGATGTGCTTGCCCAGGTATGGGATTATCCCTGGCTCAAAGGGATGAAGTCAGCAGCAATGCAGTTCCCATCCGGCTTGGAACGCGAAGTATGGGGGTTGGACTATCCCTTAGTGGCGTTGTTTGACTCGCTCAGTTTACCGCTGTTTGAGACCCGCGATGAGGCATTGATAACGGCATTGGAATGGAATGAAGGTGGTTATTTCAGTGTCTTCAAATGTGGCGAAAATCGGCTTGAATTGTGGGATCATAACACCGAAACGATTTACTACGTGACCTACGATAACCAGACTGGACGCATGGCCGATGTAGCAATTAGCGTTCCACAGCTTTAAGTATGCCTGCCGAAGTCCCACTGCAACACGATTTATTCACGGGTGAATGGGTCGATAACCGGACACGGCAGCAGAAGCAAACGGATAGCCAACGCGATCAACCAAAGCAGACTGATATGTTCTCCCAGCGCGAGGTGGCGCAGTTTGGAGTACGAGCGAATCCAGTGATGCCGCTTTCTCCGGGTAGACTTCAACTTATCCGCGAAGACCCCCGAACTGAGGAAGAGATTGAAGCCGACCTCATGCGACAAGCTCAGAAGAACACCTACGAACTTTTCCCTTCCCCGGAAAATGATGAGAGTGACGATGAGGATGAACTTGCTGAGTTACCACCTGCTGAAAAGCCACCAACCCAATACGAAGCCTATCTCAACCTCGTCAAACTGGCGGAAGAACGAGCGATGACCGTCCAGAGCACTCCGACTATCCTCCTGGCGGACACCATTACCCTGAGTTCAGCGAAGCTGACTGCACAACTGGCAGGGCTAACTGGATATGAAATCACCGCTGCTTTAACCATTGGTGATTTTCGGGGAAAAGCACAAAGAGAAAATCAACATTCGGAAACCCCGCCTCAATGCAAACCGCATGAGGAGGACATCCCCATCTTGTGGACAAGCCGAGCCGATATGCTCAAGCGCCGACCTGATCTTGCCGAGAAAATAGCCTCGCTGCGAGATGATGAAATAGCCGATCTAGCCGGATTGGTCGGTCAAGCCCTTGAAGAATTCTACTGGATACAGCTTAATGTTGTGCTGGCGCTCTATCTCGATCATGATTTGCGTCTCACGCAGAAGGTGAGCAAATCATCTCCCCGTTGAACGACTGATTCCCCCTATTTTTGACAACGCAAAGTACATATTACTGGTAAAATACTGGATGCAGCAATGCATTGTGACCTGAAATCTCAACCATCGGCAGAAGGTTCATGGAACTCACGACCCTGGAAAATTGGCTCTGGAAAGCAGCTTGCTCGATACGCGGCGAAGTGGACGCTGCCCGTTACAAAGACTATATTCTCCCTCTGATTTTTTATAAGCGGCTGGACGATGTGTACGCCGACGAACTGACAAAACTGGCACAGACTCTCAACATGGGTGTGCGACAGGCGGAGCAGTTGGCGGCGGTTGACCGTTCCCTCATTCGCTTTTATATTCCTGCTGAAGCCCGTTGGGACGAGGTACGCAGGCAGACACAGGGATTGGGTGAACGGTTAACGGACAGCTTGCGCTCGATTGCGCGAGAGAATCCCAAGCTAGAAGGCGTTATCAATCGTCGAGACTTCAACGCCACCGATCAGGGGCAGCGTATCCTGGACGACGATATACTGGCGCGGCTGATCGGCATTTTGAGCGAGAGCGACAAACGGCTGGGCTTGAACGATGTGCAGCCCGACATTCTGGGACGCGCTTACGAGTACCTGATCCGCAAATTTGCCGAGCGAGGCAGCAGCGCCGGAGAATTTTTCACCCCCACCGAAGTCGGTTTTCTCATTGCCCATATCCTCGACCCACAGCCGGGAGAGATCATCTACGACCCGGCAGCAGGCAGCGGCGGCTTACTCATCAAAACTCAACTCCGTCACCGTCAAAAGCTGGCTGAGGCGCTGGGTAAGCCCATCAACGACCTCACGCCGGACGACGACTCGCACCCCATTAACCTATGCGGTCAGGAATTGCAGGCCGATAACGTCGCTGCTGCCAAAATGAACGCTTTCCTGCATGACATGGTAGCCGACATTCGCCAGGGTAACACCATGCGCAACCCGCTGTTTCAGGATGCCAACGGCAGCTTGCAGCGCTTCGACAAGCTGGCGGCGAATCCCATGTGGAATCAGACCATCGCCGTCGAAATTTATGAGAATGACCAGTATGGGCGCTTTCAGTGGGGCTTACCCCCGGAAGGTTCGGCAGATTGGGGTTGGATACAGCACATGTATGCCAGTCTGCTCGATGGCGGACGCATGGCGGTTGTGCTGGACACAGGCGCAGCCAGCCGGGGCAGTGGTAACAAAGGAGGCAATCGGGAGCGCGATGTTCGCAAGCGCTTTGTGGATGCCGACGCGGTTGAAGCGGTAATTCTGCTGCCCGATAACCTGTTTTTCAACACCTCCGCGCCGGGGATTATCATGGTCATGCAGAAATCCAATGGAGAACCGCGCACCCATGCTGACGAAATTCTGCTCATCAACGCCAGTAAGTTCCGCGAGAAAGGCCGTCCCAAGAATTACATGACCGACGAGCAGGTGGCCTCTATTGCCGACCTGCTGCTGAACTGGCAGGAAACGGAACATGTCAGCAAGATCGTCAAACGCGCCGAGGTCATTCGCAACGACTACAACCTCAGTCCAAGCCGCTATGTGACCAGCAATGACGTTGAGCCGCCCCTGCCATTGGAAGAAGCGGTTGAACGGCTGCGGCTGGCGGAGGAAGCCAGAGCCGAGGCCGACAAGAAACTCGACGCGGTGATGCAGAAACTCGGTTTCGCCAACTGGCGTGACTTCAAGGCAGGCGAGGAATAATGCAGGTCAACAGCTACACTGAAACCGACTTCAAAGAAACCGAAATTGGCCTTATTCCATCTGATTGGGATATAAAGCTATTTGGTGAAGTGGCGACTCTCCAAAGAGGTAGAGATTTGCCTGTTGGTCAGAGAGCCGATGGTAAATACCCAATCATTGGTTCAAATGGAATTGTTGGTTATCACGATGAGTATTTTATTGAGGATTATTGTTTAACGGTAGGTCGAAGTGGAAGCGTTGGTAAGCTGTATTATTATGAGGGTAAGTCGTGGGCATTAAATACAACTTTGTGGGTCAAAAATTTTCACGGCAACAGCCCGAATTTCGTTTATTATCTTCTCCAAACATTCGATTTTCAGAGGTATGCGACGGGCGTTAGTGTACCCACATTAAATCGAAACTACGTTCACGAAATCTATTTGTCCGTTCCACCACTCCCCGAACAGCAAAGTATCGCTGCCGTAATGAACACCATTCAGGACGAAATCGCCGTCCAGGATGACATCATCACCGAGGCGAAAGCATTCAAGCGCAGCCTGATGCAGCGCCTTTTCACCTATGGTGCAGGCACAGAGCCAGCCGAAACACGAGAAACATTGTACGGCGATGTGCCTGCGGAATGGGGTATTGTGCCACTTGGCGAATGTGCTTATGTTCAAACGGGCATAGCAAAGGGAAGGCGCTACGATGCGGACGAAATCATTATGGAAGTACCTTACCTACGTGTCGCTAATGTGCAGGATGGGTATCTCGATTTATCTGAGATCAAAACTATTTCTCTTCGAGCCGATGAGTTGCCAAGATACTTGTTGCAAACTGGTGATGTTCTTATGACCGAAGGCGGGGACGAAGATAAGTTGGGACGTGGCTTCATTTGGA
>JBGAGR010000039.1:0-39379 GCA_044226645.1 Aggregatilineales bacterium | reverse complement strand
TATGTCGATTTGCTGCAATTGATGAGCGACGAGTCCTTTACGCCTGCGACCGGGATTCGCGTCAAATTCTCCATCATGCCGGACGAGTCCAAGTTGATTCTGGCGAACGCCGCTGGGATACAGCCGGATGTGGCGTTGGGAGTCAGCACGGATAAGCCCTACGAACTCGCTGTCCGTAACGCGCTGTATGATTTGCGCTCGTTCCCGGATTTCGATTCGTTCATTCACATTTACACCCCCGGCGCTCTGCTGGCCTACATCATCGATGATTCGGTATATGCTCTGCCGGAAGCGCAGGATTTCTGGGTCACGTATTACCGCAAGGACATCCTCGATTCCTTGGGAATCCCGGTGCCGCATACCTGGGATGACATCATCGAGATTCTGCCGGAATTGCAGCGCTACGGCATGAATTACAACACGCCACTTTCGAGCGGCCCCGGACAGAAAAACTACATTTTCACTGCGCCGTATCTATTCAATTACGGAGCACAGCTTTACAGCCAGAATGGTTTTGCAACGGGGCTGGAAAGTGAGCAGGCGATTGCGGCGGTCAAATTTATGGCGGACAGCTTCACCATCTACGGGATGCCGCTGACCACCGCGAGTTTCTATGAGAGTTTCCGCTATGGGACAATTCCCATTGGCATTTCCAATTTCGAGACGTATGTCAAGCTGATGACTGCCGCGCCGGAAATCGGCGGTCAGTGGAAGATTGACCTGTATCCGGCTGTAGTGCTGCCCGATGGCACGGAAAACCGCTATGCGACTGGTTCTGCGCAGAGCAGCATCATGTTCAAAAATACCGATAAGCCGCAGGAAGGTTGGGAGTTTCAGGCGGCGTGGAATAACGCGGAAATTTCTACCAACTACATCAACAACGAGAGTCTGAGGACGCTGGCCTTTTATCTCTCTACCCTGACTGCTACTGCTGCGAACGCCACTGCTGCCAATACTGTAGCCGGACAGGGTATCGCGGCGGCGGCAGCGTTGATTATGTTCCTGCCCAATCTGGTAATTTTCATCATTCTGCAAAGTCAGGTGATGAGTACCATGTCACATTCGGGGCTGAAATAATGAAGAAGGTTCTATCACTTCTGCTCCTCATCATTGGGCTGTTCGTGGTGGACGCGCCTGTGCAGGCTGTTTCACCCTACACCACATGGGCAGTTGGGCCGGGAGGCTTTTTTTATCCGACGCAGGATGCTTATATCCCGCTGGATGAGATCGACCTTGATGTTTCGAGTCCGGAGGATATGTTCCGCGCAGCAGATGGTTCGCTCTATATCGCGGATACGGGTAATGGGCGCATCCTCAAGCTCGATGCGAATTTTCAGATCACAGCCGAGTTTGGCAAGGACATCCTGAAATCACCTACTGGGATATACGTGGATGAAGCCGGAGCAATGTATATCGCGGATGGTGTTAAAAATACCATCGATATTCTGGATGCCAGCGGTAAACTGGTAAACGAGTTTGGTCGTCCGTCGGAACCGTTGTTTGGCAAATCGCGCGAGTTCCTGCCGCGTAAAATCGCCGTCGATAAGCGCAAGAATCTGTACATCGTCAGCGAAGGTTCGGTTGACGGTCTGGCGATGATGAACACCGATGGGCATTTCATCGGTTACTTCGGTGCGAACGAGGCAGAAATGTCGCTCAAGATGATTTTGCAGCGGCTTTTCCTGACCCAGGAACAACTCGACCAGTTTATTAAAAATGAAGCCGCTTCACCGTCTAATGTCACGATTGACAGCCAATCGCTGGTTTACACGGTTACGGCGGGTACGGAAGATTACAAGAGCATCCAACGCTTCACGGTCTCCGGCAAGAATCTGTTTCCGGGGATTTTCGGCTCAACGACCTTCCGGGATATTAATGTGAGTGATGATGGTCTGCTGGTGACAGTGGACACACGGGGATTTATTTACGAATATGACCTGAACGGCACGCTAGTTTTTGTCTTTGGCGCACGGGATCGTGGCGATCAACGCCTGGGTATGTTGAGCAATCCCACCGCCATCGAACGCGCGGGGGATGAAATCTATGTGTTGGACAAAGACAAAAATGCCATTATTACGTATCAGGAAACCGATTTTGCCAAAAAGGTACATGCAGGGGTGCGCCTCTACATGGACGGCTTCTACGCGGAGGCGAGGCCGTACTTTGAGGACGTGCTGACCTATGATGGTCTGCTGCTCATGCCATATCAGGCTATCGCGGATGCCTACTACAAGGAGGAGGATTATCCCAAGGCGCTTCAGTATTACCGCTATGCTGAGTCCCGCAGAGGCTATTCGGAAGCCTTCTGGGAACTGCGTAACTCCGTTTTGCAGCGTTATCTCGGTACCGCGCTCGGTGTCATGGTCGGCACGTGGATTGGTTTTAGCATCTTCGGGCGATTGGAGCGGCGGTATCGCTGGTTAGACCCGCTGCGGCGTATCCTGCGGGACGCGCAAAAAATCCATCTGGTGGACGACTTTGTATTCATGTTCCGCTTCATCAAGCAGCCCGTTGATAGTTTTTACTACATCAAGCAAAACATGCGTGGCAGTCTCCTGTTTGCTTTCCTGATATACGGATTTGTGCTGTTGGTGCGTGTCCTCTCGCTGTATATCACCGGATTCATCTTCAGTCCCTACGCGACCTCGTGGGAAATCCCGGTGGAAACGGAAATTCTCTACACGATTGGGCCGTTTCTGCTATGGAATGTCGCTAATTATCTGGTGGCGACGATTAGCGACGGTGAAGGTCGGCTGCGCCATGTCATCATTGGCAGCGCATATTGCCTGTTCCCGTATGTGCTGATGGCGCTGCCCATCGCGCTGATTTCCAACGTACTCACACGCAACGAAGTTTTCCTCTACGACTTTTCCACGCAGCTCATGTGGTTCTGGGTTGGGCTGATGCTGGTGATTATGGTCAAGGAAGTCCATAACTACACCTTCGGCGAGACGGTGCGGAATATCCTGATTACGCTGTTCACGATAGCGATGTTCCTGCTGACCGGGTATATCCTCTACATCCTGTTCTCGCAGTTATTTGAGTTCATTCAAGCCGTTATTCAGGAGGTCAGTCTGCATGGCTAACTTCCATCGCTTTACAGACCGTATCCTCATGCGGATTGGAAATCTGCTGGTGCTCCTTTGCGTGGTGTTTATGTTTTCGCCGCGCGCAGTCGGAGCTATCGATACACCCCCGGAGATTCCTGCAAGCTATCATCTGACGGCGGAAAATGACCTGTTCCAACTGTATGTTGATTCCGATACGCTGGCCTTCAAGCTGCTGGATAAGCGTAGCAATTACCTGTGGCATTCTGGCATTGATGCGCTCGCAGACGGCGACAAGCTGAATAAATCTTGGCAGGCGTTCGCCCTGAGCGGAGTCAGCATCGAATATCTGGACGAGAAAGCGGTCAACAAGCGCATTTCGATCAGCAACAGCAATCACACACTGGATGTCACGCCGATTGAGCAGGGCATCGCGGCGCAGGTTACTTTTGGCGATTATGGCATCACGGTTGGCGTGACGTTGCAGCTTGAGGCGGCAGGTGTGCGAGTCGAAGTTCCGATGGACTCGATTCGCGAGGATGACCCGAAGTTCCGCCTTGGACTAGTCTATCTGTATCCATTTTTAGGGGCAACACGCGGCGGCAGTGAACCGGGCTACATGTTTATGCCGGACGGTACCGGGAGCCTGATCCGGTTCGCAGATTCGACCAAAGCCAAGAACATGTTCTATGGGCGTTATTACGGTGATGATCTGGGGATGATCGCCATCATGCCCTATGAAACGGGTGTAACGCCTGTCTATCCGATTTCCTTCCCGGTCTACGGCATGTCACATGGGGAACAAAACGCCTACATCTCCGTTGTGGAAAAAGGCGCTCCCTACGGCGAAATACAGGTACATCCGTCCGGCATCATCACCAATTTCAATTTCCTCTACAACACCTTTATCTATAACGAGTCGTACTTTCAGGCGACCAATCGCTCCGGCGCTGGCGTGACGACTGTTCAGAAGCAGACCAATCACTTCGATGCGGTGGTGCATTACCGCTTCCTGACAGGCGATGATGCCAATTATGTCGGGATGGCGCAGAGTTATCAGCGGTATCTCGTTGATAAAGGGATGCTGCATAAGGTCGAGGACACGAACCCCAATATCGGCATCCGGCTGGAATTCCTGGGTGGGGATAAGGAAAAAGTGCTGCTGTGGTACCGCTTCATCTCGATGACGACTGTGGGACAGATGAGTGATATCCTCGACGGCTTGCAAATCCCGAATCCCGACGTGATTTATTACGGCTGGCAGCCCTATGGCGCGTCGAGTATGCCGCCGACTTCCCTGACGCTGGACGGTGGATTGGGCAGCGTGGGCGAACTGCGTGATCTGGCGGATAAAATCGCGGCGGAGGGCGGGCACTTTTCGCTGTACTACGACCCACAGGCGGCGCTCTACCGTGAGGGAGGATATTCCCCGCGCAACGATCTGGCGATGGCAATCACCAACGTCAACCTGGAAGGCTTCAACCGTTTATACGAGTATTACTTTACATTTGATGTCCTTCAGCAGCGCTACTCCGCGCTGACGGGGGACATCGCTTCGCAGCTTAAGGCTGGCGTGGCGCTGGATAACATTGGTTTTGAGCTTTACAGCGACTTCCGTCAGGGTGCTTCACTGAACCGCGAAGGTTCTCTCAGCGCTTATCAAAATCTGCTGGCGGAAACGCCGCTGCGATTGGGCTTTTACCACCCCAATGATTATCTGTTTGGCGTGATGCAAGCCTACTACGACATGCCATTGGGTGATAATGGCTATATTTACACCTCGGAAGCAGTGCCGTTCCTGCCCATCGTACTGTCCGGTTATGTGCCTTACTACGGCAGGGCGCTTAATTTTTCATCCAATACGCAGGAGGATTTGCTGCGACAGGTGGAATTTGGTGTGTATCCATCCTATTTCCTGACGCAGGAACCCACCGCGAACATGCTGAATACCCCCACCGCCACCTGGATTTACACCTCGTCTTATGCGCAGTGGGGCGATCAAATCCGGCAGACGTATCAGTGGATGAATGACCTGCTGGCTCCGGTGCGCGGCGTGTCAATTATTGCTCATCAACAACTGGCAGACGGCATTTTCGCCACCACATATGCTAATGGACGGCAAATCATCGTCAATTATATGGATCGTCCCTTTGTGTACGCTGGGATTACCGTCGAGGCGAAAAGCGCTTCCCTTCTGGAGAAATCGACATGACAGCTCGCAGCACTTCTCGCCGTGAAATCAGCCTCCGCACCCGCGAAGCGCTGTACGGTTATGGCTTTATCCTGATCTGGATCATAGGCTTTTTGCTTTTTACGGCGATTCCGCTCCTTGAGACATTACGCTACAGTGTAAATCAGGTCACAGTGACAGCTATCGGCATCAATTTGGACTTCATAGAATGGGCGAATTACACCCGCGCCCTGTTCACTGACCCGACTTTTGTCGAACTGCTGATTGGCTACACGATTGAGACACTGGTTTCTGTGCCGATTGTGCTGATTTTCGCCATGATTATCGCGCTGTTCCTGAATCTCAATTTCAAACTCAAGTGGTTGTTCCGCGTGATTTTCTTCCTGCCAATTGTTATTACCAGCGGGCCGGTCATTAAGGAATTAACGGCTCAGGGTGCAGCGTCCGCGCCGGGAATCGCCAATGCTCCGGCGGTGATTGAGTTTCTAAAACAGCTACCGCCTGCCTTGCGCAGCCCGGTTGAATATCTGCTCACATCATTCATTCTCATCCTGTGGTTTTCCGGCGTACAAATCCTGATCTATCTGGCGAGTTTGCAGAAGATTGATGTGAGCATCTATGAAGCGGCGGCGATTGATGGCGCTTCAAGTTGGGAGGCGTTCTGGAAAATCACGCTGCCATCGCTTTCAACGGCAACGGTGCTGAATGCGGTCTACACCGTCGTGACACTTTCGCACTTTTCTGAGAATAAGGTCATCAGCTACATCTATAAACAGACGTATGATGTTCATGGCGGGATTGGTTATGCCAGCGCGATGGCCTTCATTTACTTCGCGATTATGGTGCTCATACTGGGGATCATCTACTTCCTGCTGATGCAGTGGGCGAAAAGAGGATCACGATGACACAAATTCTCCGTCTTCCCATTATTGAACGTATGCGCAGTTTCCTATTCGGGAATAGTGCCCGACGCGGTGTGGTCATCAGTTTTATCCTTTACGCGCTGCTGATCGCGATTGGGTTCGTCTATCTGCAACCGCTGCTGTTCATGTTCGTCACCAGCATCAAAAATCCCAATGATCTGCTTAATCCAATGGTGCAGTGGGTACCAACTGAACTGTATTTTGGCAACTACACCAAAGCCCTGCGTGTACTGGATTATCAAAACACGCTGTTCGCCTCCATTCTAATTAGCGTCGTTCCTTCTCTGCTTCAGACCTTTGTGGCCTCCGTTGTGGGCTATGGATTGGCGCGGTATCGCTTCCGGGGCAAGTCGCTTGTCCTGATTTTGCTGCTGGCAACCTTCATCATCCCACCGCAAAACACGGTCATCCCGACCATGTTGAGCTATAAAGACATGCATCTGCTTGGCAATCCACTGGCGCTCATCATCCCCGCCATCATGGGACAAGGCTATAAAAGCGCTATTTTCATCCTGATTTTTTATCAGGGCTTCCTCTCACTCCCCAAAGTCCTGGAGGAATCCGCACGGCTGGATGGTGCATCGGATACCCGTATCTTTTTCACCGTCGCTGTACCTTCGGCGCTCCCGGCATATATCGTCTCGTTCATCTTCTCGATTGTCTGGTATTGGAATGAGACTTTTCTGACTGTTGTCTTCCTCGAAGGGGGTGTATCCACCCTGCCGATGCAGCTTTCACGCTTCACGCAAGCTTATGAAAATCTCTATCCGCCGGGGACGGTCAACATCTTTGACCGGATCAACGAAGCCGTCAAGATGAGCGGCACGTTTTTGAACATTCTGCCACTCCTGGTGATGTACTTCGTCTTACAGCGCTGGTTTGTCGAATCTGTCGAGATGACCGGGATTACAGGGGAATAAGCATCTCTTTTCTCAATGGCTGTCTGCTTGTTCTACAGGTTGATTCTGAAGATAATGCAGGTATGATGTTGAAGATATAGCGTTTGATACCATTGTGTTTGATCTTCAACATATCTGAAAGAACGATCACAGCATGAGCAGATGGCTTTCCCTTTGTGAAGCAGCGACGCTGATACAAGATGGACAGACAGTGGCATTCGGTGGAATGACCGTCTATCGTCGTCCGGTGGCGTTTGTGCATGAACTGCTGCGGCGTAATCCACGTCCGAAGGATTTGACTCTGCTGTGTTTCACTGCCGGGTATGAATCAGATTTGTTAGTTGGGGCAGGGTGCGTCAAAACGGTACGCTCATGCTATTTCGGGCTGGAGTCGTTTGGTTTTGCACCGATGTTTACTGAAGCGGCGCAGAAAGGTATGATTCATATTCAGGAAGAAACCGAAGCGAGTCTGGCATTGGGCATTCGCGCGGGAATCGCGCGTGTGGGTTTTATGCCATCTCGCGCGTGGATAGGGACAGATTTGCCCAAACTCCGCCCGGATGTCAAAACTATCATTGATCCCTACAGTGGTGAGGAATTGATGGCGTTTCCGGCAATTCACTGTGATGTAGCGGTGATTCATGGATTGGAAGGTGACCAGCAGGGGAATGTCAAAATCAACAATAACGTGGGTGTGGATGCCGAATTAATCTATTTGGCGGATACTGTGATCGTGACGGTGGAACGTATCGTGGACAAGGTCGAAAAGTCGGTTGATTCGATGCTGATTCCGTATCCGGGCGCAACACATCTGGTTCATGCTCCAAAAGGAGCCTGGCCTACAAGCTGCTACCCTGATTATCCGGTAGCAGGGGGCGAATTTATGCGCTATGTCGATTCCTGTAATGCGGGGAAGTTCGATGAGTATTTGGAAGAGATTTTGGTGACGAGAGAAAGTTAACTGAGCGCGATAAACAAAATGAAAATGAGTCCAATAAACGGACTCATTTTGGTGAGCGAGTGCCCCTGGGGAGATTCGAACTCTCGACCTTCGGTTTAGCATCCAGCATTGTGTTTCCACAACCACCTAAAAGGCTTGCTGGCTGGACTGTGTCTTCGCCATCGCAGGCGGTGGGCGTACAGTCTCTACGCATCCCGTACCTCGCGGTTTGCTCGGCGTTGTCGTGGCATTCAGCCGGACGATATTCACCGATACAGCCCACTGCACTTCCATCCTTCATTCTGATAGCTGTAGGCTATCAGCAAATCAACCTTATTGAGGCAGGTTTTGATTTTCGGGTAGAAGGCTCCTATTTGAAGACCGCCGCTCTATCCTCTGAGCTACAAGGGCAATTATTGCGATTGTAAAGCGCCATAGAACGACTGTCAAGCGCAGTTTATAGACAGGCTGTAGCTATTGTGAATAGGGCTGTCATGGGGTATAATTAATAATGAAGAGAGTCAACTCTTTTACGAGGAAAATCCGCAAATTCTGACATCTCGTTTACCTTCAAAATCGAGGAGTTTATATGGTCGATAAGAATATCGCTCCAGTTTACGATGAGAGCAGCATCCAGAAACTGAAACCGATGGAACATATACGTCTGCGCCCCGGTATGTATGTGGGCGGCACAGACGCACGGGCGCTGCATCATCTCATTTACGAAGTTGTAGATAACTCTATTGATGAAGCTTTGGCTGGACGGTGCGATCATATTCTGATTACCCTTCACGAAAATAATGCTGCATCCGTTACCGATAATGGAAGCGGTATTCCCGTCGGCATTCATAAAAAAGAGGGTGTATCAACATTGCAACTTGTGCTGACCGAAGTTGGCGCGGGTGGTAAGTTCGATAACAGTGCCTACAAGGTCAGCGGTGGTTTGCATGGTGTTGGCGTTTCTGCGGTAAATGCCTTGTCCTCCGACCTGCGCGCCGAAGTTTTCCGGGATGGCTACCTGTGGGAACAAAATTACCAGGAAGGCAAGCCAGTCAGCGAAGTCAAGCGTGTTCGCCCTCTGGAAGAAAACGAACCAACAGGAACGCGCATTACGTTTGTCCCTGATTTCTCGATTATGGAGCATAACGAATTCAGCTACTCGGTTTTAGCACAGCGATTTCGTGAAATGGCCTTCGTGACACGACGGGTGACGATTACGCTGCGCGATGAGCGCGTGAAGCCTCTGCCGCGTGAAGCAACCTTCTACTTTGAAGGCGGGTTGTATTCATTTGTGCGCTATCTTAATCTGGATCGTCGAGTGCTTCATGATCCAATATATGTTGATCGCGAAATTGAAATCAACCTGGAGGGCAAGCCTCCTTATAACATCGGGATTGAAGTCGCGTTTCAGTATAACGATTCAGCCAATGTTGTAGAAATGGCCTTCGCCAATACCATCAATACACCGGATGGTGGCGCGCATTTGACAGGGCTGCGATCTGCGATTACAGGCGCTATCAACCGTTATGCCCGTAAGGCGGGTTTGCTCAAGGAAAAAGACCCGAATTTTTCGGGCAGCGATACGCTCGAAGGCATTACGGCTATTGTTAGCGTGAAACATCCTCACCCGTCGTTTGAGAGCCAGACGAAGGTGAAGCTGATTAACCCGGAAGTCCAGGGAGCGGTTTCACAGGCCGTGACAGAAGCCTTTAATGAATTTCTGGAAACGAACTCGCGTGATGCACGCAAGATTGTTGACAAGTGCATGACCAGTATGCGCGCGCGTGAAGCCGCTCGCAAAGCCCGTGATTTGGTGCGCAGCGGTCCCAGTTTGCTCGAAAGCACGACTCTGCCTGGTAAACTGGCCGATTGCTCTCAAAAAGGCGCGGATGCAGAAATCTATATCGTCGAAGGGGATTCAGCCGGCGGTTCGGCAAAGCAAGGGCGTGACCGGCATTTCCAGGCGATTTTGCCACTGCGGGGGAAAATCCTGAATACCGAACGGGCGCGGCTGGACAAAATTTTGGATAACAATGAAATCAAGGCGTTGATTTCTGCGCTTGGCACAGGGATTAGTGAAGATTTCAAGGTTGATAACCTGCGTTATCACCGCGTCATCATCATGACCGATGCTGATGTTGATGGAAGTCATATTCGCACGCTGCTGCTGACGTTTTTCTTCCGCCATATGCAAGAACTGATTGCAGCGGGGCATCTCTACATTGCACAGCCGCCAATTTACCGTCTGAAGAACGGTAAAAATATAGACTATATCTATTCACAGGCGGGTATGTCCGAAGCGGATATTTTGGTACGCGCGCTCAAGAAATATGACTCGCCAGACAAGGTCGTAGTGCAGCGTTATAAAGGTCTGGGTGAGATGAATCCCGATCAATTGTGGGAGACCACCATGGATCCGGCAACGCGTACTTTGCTTCAGGTCACGATTGAGGATGCTGCCGAAGCCGACCGTGTGTTTGATATGCTGATGGGGAGCAGTGTTCCCCCCCGTCGGCGCTTTATCCAGACACATGCCAAGAGTGTACGAAACCTGGATATCTAGGTTCATCTTCTCTAAACATTCGAAAAATAAAATGCCTCAAATCGAGGCATTTTATTTTGGATTCAATCGGTTAGCCGCCTTGAGATAGTGCTTCCTGTTCGGCAGCCATATCCGGGTCAACCAACTTCATACAGCTTGCGACTGCCTCGTAGTGAGCGTTTAGGTCGGCATCTGTTGAGCCATCGCTGACTGCGGCTTCCTGAGTCGTACAGGTGATAAAAGCATCTACCTTGTTTTGAGCATCCGTTAAAGCTGCTTCTAAATCACCATCCTCCAGTACATATTTATCGAAGGCACGATTGAGCCACTGGTTGACAAAAAACATTTCCAGCGAATAGATGCCACCCCCACCGAAGCCCGAATGGAAAATGATTGTTTGGGGGGAAGCTAGAAGCTTTGCCAGCTCTTGATACATGGCAACCGCGTTCTCGCCTTGTGCCGCCAGCAGCGCTGGATCGTTTATGATGGACATGCGCGCAGGCATCACACCGCCAACCAATTCAGGGCTGGCAGCGACTTTGGCTATCCAGCGGTAACAGGCATCGGGATTGGGGGCATGTTTGCTGATATACAGTCCTCCGACCTGACCCAAGCCCATTGTTTGATAAGCTGAGTTTTGCGGGAAATTGACCGAATCAAACTCTTTTAGGAAGTCTACATAACCGTTCAGTTCGGTTGCGCTGATAGCGCCCGGCCCCGACATTTCGGTGTAGTTAAACGTGCCCAGTTTGCTGTAATGAATTGCGCCACTTTTCGCCATGTCG
Source organism: Aggregatilineales bacterium (assembly GCA_044226645.1). Taxonomy (GTDB): domain Bacteria; phylum Chloroflexota; class Anaerolineae; order Aggregatilineales; family Phototrophicaceae; genus CFX2. The sequence goes on along the minus strand of JBGAGR010000039.1, from coordinate 28,052 downwards.
AGCACCTGACGGATGGCTTCAATCGTGGTTGCATCGGTGAAATTGATGGTTGGCGGATCGGTTCGATAATCGATAGGCAGGCCACCGTAAGCCGCGATAAGCATTAGCCAATCGGCGTTTTCAGCATAGCGTGGTGAAAACACAGCTATACCTAGATCAGCGTTTTGCAGTGCTTGAACGGCATCCGAAAATTCGTTAGCTGTCCAGCTTGTACCCGGGATTGGAATGCCAGCTTTCTCGAAGGTTTTGGGATCATAGACCAGCACGACGGGATAGAGCGAAAGAGGGTACCCCCAAATCTTGCCGTCAAATTTGAGTGCGTCCAATGCACCCGGCACAAAGTCTTCGGGGATGAAATCGGGGTCGGCACTGCTGTAAGGGTCAAGATTCACGTAATCCGCAATGCGTCCGGGGTCTACAGCATCATAATTCAGGAAATAGCAGTCGTTGTTGTCCATGAATGCTTGATAGTCCATGCCCTGATATTCGATGTCTACTTGTCCAACTTGTGGATCATCAGCGGCGAATTCCTGTGCGATGCGTGTCCAATCCGATGGATTTGTGACCTGATTCTGGCTGATGCCGAAATGTAGGACAATTTCGCCTTCATTGAGTGGGGGAGGCGGGGTTGGCTCGTTGATAACGATACTTTGTGCCCCCGTCCAATTTGAGGCAGTTTCCAGATTCACGGTTGCATCGTGTTGCGCTTTTTGTAGGGCTATATGAACATCGGTACCATTTTGGCGCGTGTCTGTTATTGCTGCCTGGATATAGTCGAAATAAAGAAGATCCGAACCAGCATAGGCATTTTCCAGCGCATTATCGACAATCTGCTGGTTCTCAGCGGATAAATTAGATAGTCCACCTCCCGGAAGGGCGGCGCTCAAGGTTGCAGTCCGCAAGCCTGGGTATACACCCGTATCGCTGTAATTGCGTGGGTTCTGTGCTAGGAATTTGACCAATTCGAAAGCCAAGGCAGGATTTACAGTTCCAGCGCTGATGCCATATCCCGTTACATAAGCATAGGGGAATCCAGGAAGATTTGGCGCAGGAAGCAACGCGATTCTTGAATACTGACCCAGGATTCCCAGACCCGTTGTTTGCAGTCCAACTCCCTCCGAACCGTACCCTCCCTGAGGTATTATCTCATTGAGAACATTCCCCCACGTTTCCACCACATTTGCCAATGCGGGTTGGTCAAAATTCAGATTTCCGTTTTCGTCTATGAGACTACCATTGACTGCACTGTAGAGCAGGGGCGTGATGTCGCAGAAACAACCAGGACTGGTGGGATTGCCCTGTGCATCACGTTTGGTCAGTGCGCGGGATGCAGTGGCGAAATTATCAATTGTCCAGTGTTCGTCCGGGTACGTCAGTCCCGCCTCATCAAATGCTTTCGGATCATAAACCAGAATTTGTGGTTCAAAGGTATTCGGCAACGCCCACATCCCGTTATCCCAACGGAACGCACGCCATGCTGGCGGATAAAAAGCATCTTCGGAAAGATCGGGATCAGCGGCGACCAGTGATGCCAGGTCGAGATAGTAACCCGCCTTTGTAGCCTCGTGGGTTATTGAATAAAATGGATCGACCGACAGTACATCAGCACTGGCTACATATTGACTGATTCCGTTCAGATGATTCTCAATCGACGATGTAGTGACAGGTGGCGGAAAAGAGGTTGTTTCATCCAATGAAACGATGATGACATCTACCCCCGGATGTTCCGCACGAAATGGATCAAAAAAAGCCTCGTCATACAGGGTACTCATGTAAGGCGGTAAGCCGACAGTCAACACGATATTGTCCTGTGCCTTGGTCTTCAGGACTCCTATACTCAGGGCAGCGAACACCGTAAAAAACAAGCGTTTTATCATGTCAATCTCCTTTCAATGCTTGTTAGGTTATCCACTTATTCGTACTTTTTGCAGGAATTATTACAGGGGCGTAGGGAAAGCGGTGGATTGGAAGTCAGGGATCATTGGAGTACGCCCTGACTTCCTTATCGCTAGATGATAGTAATAGGTATTTACCGTTGGACTTCAAAGGCTCCAATATCGCAGGTATTACCCGCATTTGGCACAAATGGGATGTTCACTGGCCTTCTGTAGCCGCGCTGATCGCTTCCGAAGCAGAAACCTTTGTCAATCGCCGCGCTGCCGGGTAATAGGGCATGAGTCTGGGTGAGTCCTCCGTTATTTGCCAGCGGCCCCAAGTGCGGACTCGCATTTTGGCGATCACCGAGTGCCTTGAAATTGCAGCTTGTATCATTGGAGAGATTAAAACCGGAAAGTGTCCCCACTGTAAATGAGCATAGCGGGGTAGAGATTGAGCGGATAACCCCAAATTTTGCCGTCCAATTCCATCGTTTCCAGTGTTCCCGGTAAGAAATCATCAGGAATGAAATTCGGGTCAGCGCTCGTGTATGGGTCAAGATTTACATAATCGGCAGTGCGATACGGGTCTACGGCATTATAGGTCAGGTAGTAACAGTCATTGTTATCCATGAATGCCTGATAGTCCATGCCCTGATAAGCAAGCTCTACTTGCGAAACTTGAGGATCATCAGCCGCGAAATCTTTGGCAATACGCTCCCAGTCTGATGGATTAACCACCTGATACTGGCTGATACCGAAGTGCAGAATGATTTCGCCGCTTTGAGGTAGTGGCGTTGGTTGTGGCACATTGACAACTAGTGTTTGCGCACCTGTCCAATGCGATGCTGTTTCCAGATTGGCTGCCGCATTGTCTTGAGCTTTTTGTAAAGCTGCGTGTACATCGGTATCGTTCTGGCGCATATCATTCATTGCCGCATTCAGGTAGTCGAAGTAGAGAAAATCTGAACCAGCCAACGCATTTTCCAGAGCGATATCAGCAATGTGTTGTGCATCGGCAGATAGGGGTGCTGGGGGCATGAGTCCCCCGACAACCGCAGATCGGAGCGCCGGGAACTGTGTGGTTGGATTGTAACTGAGTGGATTTTGAATGAGATATTTGACCAGTTCAAACCCCAATTCCGGATTCGGAGTCCCTGCGCTTATGCCAAAGCCGTTGATATAGGCACTGGTTAGTCCCTGTGGTGGGGGAGCGGGGACGAGCGGTGTTCTCATATTGGCATCCAGTATCCATAATCCTGTTGTTTGCAGACCAACACCTTCTGAACTATAGCCCCCTTGTGGTGTGGTTTCTTTCAGGACAGGAACCCATGTTTCTAACAACATCGCTAAATCTGGTTGGTCAAAGTTAAGATTGCCGTTTTCATCGGTTAAACTACCATTTACGGCCTCATAAAACAAAGGGTTTATGTCGCAAAAACAGCCGGGACTAGTGGGGTTGCCCTGCGCATCCCGTTTGGTGAGTGCGCGTGCCGCTTCCGCGAAATTGTCAATCGTCCAATGCTCATCGGGGTAGGTAAGTCCCGCTTCATCAAACGCTTTTGGGTCATATGCCAGAAGCTGCGGTTCGACGGTGCTGGGAAGTGCCCACATGCCATTTCGCCAGCGGAAGGCACGCCATGCTACCGGGTAGAAATTATTCTCAGCAAGATCAGGATCAGCAGCAACCAATGGGGCTAAATCCAGCCAGTAGCCCGCGGCAGTAGCTTCTACCGAAGCACTGGAATAGGGATTCATGTAAAGCACATCGGCGCTGACAGCATATTCGGCAATGCCTTTGAGATGTTCCTCAACCGAAGAATAGGCTGCTGGTGACGGATATAACTTATTGTCGTCGAGTGAAATGATTACCACATCTACGCCAGGATGTGCCGCACGAAAGGGATCGAAAAAAGCTGAATTGTAGACTTCACCACTCATATAATGTGGCACACCGACGGTTAAAATCGTGCTGTCCTGCGCGCTGACCGTGAATATCCCCAGCGTAAGGGCAGCGAACACCGTAAAAAACAAGCGTTTTATCATGTCAAGCTCCTTTCAATGCTTGTTAGGTTATCCACTTATTCGTACTTTTTGCAGGAATTATTACAGGGGCGTAGGGAAAGCGGTGGATTGGAAGCCAGGGGTTATTGTAGTATGCTCTGACTTCCTGATTGATAGAGGATGGTTGTGGTTTTTACCGCTGGACTTCAAAGGCTCCAATATCGCAGGTATTACCCGCATTTGGCACAAATGGGATGTTCACTGGCCTTCTGTAGCCGCGCTGATCGCTTCCGACGCAGAAACCTTTGTCAATCGCCGCGCTGCCGGGTAATAGGGCATGAGTCTGGGTGAGTCCTCCGTTATTTGCCAGCGGCCCCAAGTGCGGACTCGCATTTTGGCGATCACCGAGTGCCTTGAAATTGCAGCTTGTATCATTGGAGAGATTAAAACCGAGTGATGTAATCCGCCCCGTGCAATTATTCCCTGCCTGTGATGTATAAACGAGCGTGTTGTGTAGAATCATCGTGCTGTTTTCGTCATTCGACAGCGTCATGGATGGAGCACCAGAAACCGTGAAATTGTCTGCGAAAGTCGAGCTAAAAATGTAAACCCGTCCGCCTGCGTTGGTAATTGCTCCTGCTCCAGCCGAACGGTTAGCCGAGAAGGTGCTGTCGTAAATTGTGGCTGATCCCAGATTCATAATGGCTCCGCCGCCACCGACATAGCCATTGTTATTGTCAAAGGTGCTTTTCCAGATGATGAGCTGGCCTTCGTTGCGGATGGCTCCGCCGCTGGATCGTGCCAGATTGTTAGAGAGGGTGGTGCTGTCAATTGTGACCAGCCCACCTGCTTCGTTGAAGATGGCTGCACCACGACCCGGATCACCACCTATACCACTTGCCGTTGCGAAATGACCGGATAACACCGAACGGACGATATAGACGATGCCCCGGTTTTGAATTCCACCGCCGCAGCAGGCATCGCTGCCATTGGCTATTGTCAAATCATAAACAGCTAACGCAGCTCCGGTGTCAACTTCGAAAATACGTACACCCAGGTATCCGCCGCCATCAATGCTGGATTGCAGTCGTCCTGCACCCGCAATGGTGACGCGGACACCTGTGTTGACCCGTAATTCTCCGTATTGTGAAGACAAAACAATGGTCATGGGTTGTATTTTGATGGAGTGCCAACCGCCTCCTGTTGCATTGATTTCATCCAGCGCGGCACGGAGCGTACATTGACCGCTGCCGGGAGAAATCTCGCAGATGCCGTTAATTTGATAATCGGGTAAATCGCTGTTGTTGTTGACAATAAAGGCCAAATACCCAGCCGCAGCGGTGGGTGAGACTTGTATTACGAGTGCGGTGGAAAGCATCAATGCCACGAGTAAAAATACGAATATGATTCGTGAATGGGACATACTCAACCTCCCTATCGGTTTGAAAAACAAAAAGGAACACAACTCGCCAATGCGCTTGTGTTCCTGACTATTCTTTGGCGAGTTAATCACCTAATCAATATTATAATGAACAAACCCGATGGGCAGCGGAATATTCTGCGTAATGTTGATGCCTTGAACACAGATTCGTGACAAATGTCCTGTAAATTGGGTGACTACAGAGTGATTATATTTTGCCTATAACCCGCCGTAACCCGCGACAAAACCCTCGATTTCGGGCATAGTGGGCATGAAATTGGCGCAGCCATGTTTGGTGACAACAATCGCGCCGCAGGCATTGCCCAACCGCGCTGCTTTGTATAAATCCCATCCGTTAACATAGCCGTAGAGGAATCCTGCACCGAAGGCATCGCCAGCGCCGAGTATATTGTAGATTTGTACCGGGAAGCCAGGGGCATCGACAGGCGCTTTACCGGCCTCATGGATGCGTGCGCCATGTTCGCCACGTTTTTCCACCAGCACGTGTGGCCCAAGCGCCATAAGTGACTGTATAGCGGATTGAATATCTCCACTGACATGCGCATCCGACATTTGTGAGTGCGTCAGATTCATTTGCTGTGCGTCAGCGAGCAGGGCGGCGTTAATTTCATCTTCAGTGCCGATAACGACATCGACCAAGCGTAAAATTGAGCGGATGGATGCTCCGAACGCCCGGACATCGTGCCACTGATTGGGGCGGAAATCGAGGTCGAGAACAACTTTTGTGCCTGACTGATGTGCTAGTTCTGCTGCGAAAATGGTGGCGCTGCGGGATGGGTCTTTGCTCAGGTTTGTTCCCGCAAATTGGAAGACTTTGCAATCAGCTATCGGGGAGGCCAGAACATCGTCAATATTCAACTCGATGTCGGCGCAGTTATCACGATAAAAAACCAGCGGAAATTTATCCGGTGGTTCGATTCCTAAAACAGCGGCGCTGCTGCGATGACCGGGTTTGCGCGGTGTGAACCGGGTATCTATCCCTTCGTTATTGAGGAAATTCAGGATGAAGTCCCCGACAGGATCATCCCCGACGGCGGTCATCATGGCGGTTTTTAGCCCTAATCGCTGTGAACCGACGCAGACATTTGTGGGACTTCCCCCCACGTAGGCGGCAAAACTCTGAATCTGGACAAACGGTGAACCGACATCATTCGAATACAGGTCGATAGAACTGCGCCCCATGTGGAGCGTGTCGTATTTTCTGCTCACGGATAGGCTTCCTTCTGTTTGATGTTCTGCTTTGAGCCTCCGATTATGCCGCAAATTCTGCCGAATTGGAACTCAACTAAGTCCAGCACAGACGGGTTGGTATGGCTTGTCCAGTCCAACGAACTGTTCCCATTCGGCTTCGGTCAAATCACGGTTGGCGACGTGACAGGCGCGGGTGCGCCATGAGTCAAAATTGACATCCCACAGAATAACCGTTTTGTCACCGCTGGCGGATGCCAGAATCTCGCCATTTGGATTAAAGGCGAGGCTGTTGATCCATCCGGCGTGATCGTGCAGTGAACCGCCCATTCGCTGGCGAGTAGCAACATCCCACAGGATGACGGTGTTATCGCGGCTGCCGGAGGCCAGGATGCTTCCATCCGGGCTGAAGGCGAGCGATAAGACGAAATTATTATGCCCCACGAGCGGACGACCCAACTGCTTGCCGCTGATGACATCCCAGAAAATAATGGTTTGGTCACTGCTGCCCGAAGCCAGAATTTTGCCATCGGGACTGAATGCCAGCGCGTAGACTGTCCCATTATGCCCTTCAAGCGGCTGACCGATCACTTCGCCTGTGGCGGAATCACGCAGGTAGATAAGTTTGTCATCCCCGCCAGAAGCGAGGATTTTACCGTCTGGACTGAAGGCGACAGCTTCTACGGGCGTGTTATGATCGGTAAATGGTTCGCCAATCGCGCTGCGGGTCGCCACGTCCCATAACATCACAGTTTTATCTTTACTAGCGGTTGCCAACCGTGTTCCATCGGGACTGAAAACGAGGCTCAGAATGTCGTCCTGATGTCCACCAATCGGGCCGCCGATGGGCTGTTGAGTAGCGACATCCCACAGGCGAATCGAGTCGTCATCACTGGCGGAAGCCAGCATTTTGCCATCCGGGCTGAAGGCGATGCTTTCGACAAAACCGCTGTGCCCGACCAGCGGCTTGCCAATCGGTTGGTTGGTCGCGGTATCCCAGAGAATAATGCTCTGGTCGGCGCTGGCAGAAGCGAGGATTTTGCCGTCCGGGCTGTAAGCCACACTTAAGGCTTCGTTGCTGTGACCCGCAAGCACAGGATGGGGGTTCGCAACGTTCCAGAGGATTACATTTTTGTCATCACTGCCAGAAACCAGCATTTTGCCATCCGGCGTAAACACCAGACTGTTGACGAAATCAGTATGCCCAATGAAGGGCTTATCAACCGGGCGACCGGTCGAGACATCCCACAAGATGACCGTTTGGTCAGCGCTGCTGGAAGCGAGCAGCGTTCCATCTGGGCTAAATGCGACACTCAACACCCAATCGTTGTGGTTAATCAGCGGGGACATCAACGGCATTCTGCTGGCAACATCCCACAAGATAATGCTGTCGTCCAGACTGCCAGAAGCCAGTATTTTGCCATCTGAACTAAAAGCAAGTGCTTGAACTGTGTCGGTATGTTTGGTGAGGGGATCGCCAATCGGTTCGCGCGTCCTGGTATCCCATAAGGTTATCTGGTGGTCGAGTCCACCCGTCGCAACCATGCTCCCATCCGGACTATAGACCAGAGCGCGGATGCCTTTGTCGCTGGCGATCAGCGGATCACCAATCATCTCGCGGGTGGCTGCATCCCAGAAAATGACCGTACCATCCTCACCCGTAGAGGCAAGGGTTTTGCCGTCCGGGCTGAAGGCTAGTCCACGCACTGTATTGGTATGTCCGGTGAGTGGTTCGCCAATCATCTCATGCGTAGTCATATTCCAGAAAATGACCGTTTTGTCATTCCCGCTGGATACCAGTGTTTTACTGTCCGGGCTGAAGGCCAGTACGCGCACCTGATTGGTGTGGCCAGACAGTGTGGCAATCGTTTCATGCGTGGTCATATCCCAGAGGATGATTTGTGCATCGCGGCTGCCTGAAGCCAGAATTTTGCCATCCGGGCTGACCGCAACGACCCGCACCCAGTCGGCGTTGATGCGCAGGTATTGTTCCAGATGTGGGCTGGCCTGCAATGCATCCAGTAAATTACCTCTGATTTCGCCGTTATCTTCCCCAACAGCGGAAGCGACCTGATTGGCTTCCAGACTCAGCAGCAGCGCCAGGTCTACATCTTCACCTGAACGCACGATGGATTGTGCGGCAAGCTGGCGGGAAAGGGCAATTTGAGCCTGAACGTTGGCGCGATCACGTTCGAAGAGGGCAGTGGCCTGAGCTTCTACTGCTTGTTGACGGCTGGCTTCCGCGACCTGTGCCTGGTTGATGGCAAACAGTGCCAGAACCAATGTAATCACGAAGGCGACCAGTATCGCGCCCATCAGGACACGCTGGCGCTGGGAAGCGGCTTTGCGGCTGGCGAAGATATATTCATTTTGGATAGGTATGGGGTGTGGCTGCTTGTTGGCGCTGAGAGCTAACCACTCCTCCGCCTGTTGCAAATCCACGCCCCGCAGTAGAAAACTGGCATTCTTGTTTTTATTTTCCCACTCTACTGAACGGGTGAGCAGGCGGGTATGGATACGAACATGATCGAGATCGGTATCAATCGTTTTAATTAATGAATTAAAGGCACTATCGAAGTCGTCGCTTTCGCGGAAATAAATCCAGTTGTGGGAGGATATATTGTCATTGAGCGCTTTATAATCCTTGACCTCGCGGTAGAGGATAGGAACAAGACGCTTGTTATGTTCGATAGCGTGATTGAGTTCTTCGGTGCAGACCTGCGAAGTGACCGAGTCCGGACTGATGACGAAAACGAAATTATCGGAATTCTCAATACCCGCGTGAATCTCGCTGCGCCAATCTGCTGCCAATGGAATATCTTCCCAATCGACCCAGACATCACGCTGAGTGGCTTTAAACTTTGCATCAAGCTGCTGGACAAAGGTTTTGTCTTTGCGAGAGTAGGAGATAAAGACATCAGGCATAATAAGCGCTTTCCGAAGATTTGAAATTTCTATCCGAATTCAAACTTATTATATAAGAACCATTATATGCCTGATCCTTAACGTCACGAATCGAAAACCTAAAAAATTCTGAATATCCTCAATTGGACAGAGGGACGATGGCTTGTGGTGGGACTCGCACAGAGATGCTTTCACCGAGAGCAGGGGTATGGCCGTTGGAGGCTGACAGCTTGAGCAAAAGCGTTTCGCCGCTGACATGACGGATACGAATGCGGTAGGAATCGCCTGTGAATACACATTCTTTTATAACGCCAGTTATGCTTTCAGCGGTGTGCATTGAAACGGGTGTCAGGTAAGCCGGGTGCAAAAGGATATGACGTGCTTGTCGCGATAGCTGAAATGATCCGAGTGCGGTATGAACCGCGTCATCGTTCTGATTTAAAACCGGATAGACGTTGTGTAAACCGAGGAATCGAGCAGTGAAGGTGGTAGACGGGTAACGATAAACAGCTTCGGGCGTGTCAACTTGCTGAAGAATGCCAGTGTTCATGAGGGCGATACGATCCGCGATAGCAAAGGCTTCATGCTGGTCATGTGTGACGTAAACAGCCGTCAAGCCTAACTTCTTAATGATGCTGCGTAGTTCCACTACCAGTTGTTCGCGTAGAGCAGCATCCAGCGAACCGAGCGGCTCATCCAGCATGAGGAGACGTGGATTTGGCGCTAAACTGCGCGCGAGGGCTACCCGTTGGCGTTCGCCACCGGAAAGTTGGGCGACATCCCGCTTTTCGTATCCCAAGAGATTAACGGTTTGCAATACTTCCTCAATGCGGCGCTGCTGGTCAACAGACGATAAGCCCTGCATTTTCAGACCGAAAGCGATATTTCCGCTTACATCCAGATGCGGAAATAGTGCGAAATCCTGAAACATCAGCCCAAAGCCGCGTTGATGAACCGGAATCGTTATGATTGAGTGCCCATTAATCAGCACATCACCGCTGTCTGCTTGTTCAAGTCCGGCGATGATGCGTAAGAGTGTGGTTTTCCCGCAGCCGCTCGGCCCCAACAAGCATAAAATTTCCCCCTGTGGAACCTCCAGATCAATGCCTTGCAGCACAGGCTGTCCATCAAATGAGCGTGTTATTCCCTGCACTGTGAGCATTAAAATTCTCCGATTCCAGCGGAACGCAGTTGCTCAATGGTCACGAATCCGAAAGCGGATACGAGCATCAGGATAACACTCATGGCGAGTGCCTGACCATAATTTAACGCGCCGGGTTGACCGAGCAGCCGAAATATCACTACCGGTATAGTCGGCGTATCAGGACGGGCGACGAACAGCGAAGCGCCAAATTCGCCCATGCTGACTGTGAATGCAAAGGTCGCCCCCACAATCAGACCGCGACTGATGAGCGGCATATCGATCAGCCACCAGACATGCCAGGGCGATGCTCCTAAAACCCGCGCGGCTTCCTGAATGCTGGTCGGAATCGCGCGTAAAGCCGGCAATACACTGCGCACGACAAATGGCATAGCAACCAACGTGTGCGCTAGCGGAATTAGCCAGGGCGATGTACGCAGGTTAAGCGGTGGTTTATCCAGTGCGATGATGAAGCCGAAGCCGAGTGTAACTGCGCTCGTCGCCAGCGGGAGCATAAACAGCGGGTCAAGCCAACGCGACAAACGCGAAGCCTGACTGGACAGGTGATATGCGGCGATGAGTCCAAGTGACAGGGCAAGCACAGTTGTCACTGCCGCGAACAGCAGCGAATTTCCAATCGCTTGTACGGGCGGCACGAACAAGACCGAGCCACGCGCTTTAAAAGCAAGCTGTTGATAATAATACAGGGTTATGCCGTCCGAGCCTGCGGTCAGCGAACGCACTACAAGCGCTAGAAGCGGTGTAAATAGCATAATCGCCATAAACAGAAGCACACCAACCACAAGTGCCTTTTCGAAGCCTGTGCGGGGCAAGCGAGCAATATTTTCACTGCGCACGATGTCCGAGGTGATACGGCGCTGCAAACGTGTGTAGACGATCATCAGCACGAACATGAAGCCGATTTGCACCAGCGAGAGTGCCGCCGCAACGGGCAGGTTAAATAGATTGACCGCCTGACGGTAAATCTCAACTTCCAGTGTGGCGAAATACGGCCCACCCAGGATGATGATGACCCCAAAGCTGGTGAAGGTGAAGATGAACACCAGTACCGCGGCCGCAGTGATTGCCGGACGCAGTATCGGCAAGCGAATATCCCACCACAAACGACAGCCGCTTGCGCCGAGTATCCGCGCGGCTTCCTCGATACGTGGATTCTGGTTCGCCCAATAGCTGGTGATAATCCGCAGGGCAACCGCGTAATTGTAGAAAACATGCACGATGAGAATGATCGTCAGGGTACGCTCTAGCTGAATGGGCGGTGATTCCAGCGCGAAGGCGCTCATCAACAGATTGTTGAGCAGTCCGCGTTGTCCGATTAAAGCACTAAAGGCCATTGCCACGACGACAGTTGGCAGCACAAAAGGCAGCGTCGCCAGCGAGAGAAACAGCGATTTCCCCGGAAAACGATAGCGAGTGAACACATAAGCGCTTGGTAATGCCAGGATGATGGTCAGAGCGGTGGATAAGACCGCCTGACCAATCGTGAATCCTAACGTGTTCCGATAATACTCGGACGTGACGAGGCTCACAAATCCGCTCAGATCAGGCTGCCCATTCGGCGCGAGACTCACGCCAAAAATGGACAGCAGGGGATAGACGAAAAAGATCGCCAGAAATAGCAGCGGAATCAGCAGCAGCGCATTTTTCAGCGCAGAACTGTTTCTGTCCACGCCTGAATCCAGTCCTCTCGGTTAGTATCAATATCAGCCGGGTCAAGCGTAACCGGATTTTCCGGCACTGCCGCGTATTTCACAAACACATCTGGCAGAGTCGCATCCAGATTGACCGGGAACACGAACATTTGCAGCGGCATATCTTCCTGGAACGGAACGCTCAGCATAAAGTCTACGAATTTCTGCGCGGCTTCCAGATTTTGTGTGCCGTTCAGGATACCCACGAACTCAATCTGGCGGAAACAGGTGCCATCAGCAATGATGCTGCCTGTTGGCGCGGTATCCGGCTGCGGATCGGCAAAATAGACTTCAGCAGGCGGGCTGCTGGCATAACTCACAACGAGCGGATAGGTTCCATCGCTGGTCGCGCCGCTGAACTGGGTGTAGTAGGCATCATTCCAGTCGTTCGAGACAAACACCTCATTCTTAACCAGGTCTTTCCAGTAATCGAGGTAAGTGTAATCGCCTTCAGTACCGAATTGCTTGATGGTCGCCATCAGGAATGCCAGACCGGGCGATGATGTCGCCGGATTTTCGACCACCAGCAGCCCTTTGTATTCAGGCTTGGTCAAGTCCTCTAGTGATCCAGGCAGCGCTGATTTCTGTTCATCAAAGTAGCTTACGTCGTAGTTCAGGCAGACATCACCATAATCGACGGGGGTCACACGATTTTCCGGGTCGAGTTTGAAATCATCGGGTACAGTTTTCAGCAGGGGAGATTCGTAGGGCTGGAAAATGTCATTATCGAGGGCACGCCCCAAAAAGGTGTTATCGACTCCATACATGACATCACCGAGCGGATTTCCTTTGCTGAGAATGGCCTGATTGACCATTGTTCCCGCGTCACCGCTGCGCAGGATTTCGACAGTGATGCCAGTGTCTTTCTGAAATTTCGCCAGCACGTCATCGCTGACATTGAAACTGTCGTGTGTGACGACAGTGAGTTTGGTCGGGCTGTCCTGTGCCAGCGCCGGGGCGACGGTTACGATGAGAATCAATAACCACGCCAATAAACGAGTCTTCATGTCGCAATTCCTCCATAATATGGGTTGGATACGACAGACCTTTATGGGAACCTGAAATAAAAAACCGCCCTGCACTTATCAATTCGCAGGGCGGTTTTGAATGTCATGGATGGCACTCCCTACGCCGGTATGAACCGGATCAGGTTAAGGGTCGGTGCAGCAGTTCGCACCCTCTCAGCCCGCCTCGCGCGGACTCCCCTGGTCTGTTGATGTAAAAGTTATCTTATCACATCGGAAGCGCTAAAACCAGCCTCTCAAGACATAATGGACTGATAGATGGCTTCAGTTTCGTCTTCCGGGTCTCTGCCAGCCTTGCGGAATTCCTCGACCATACGCTGATAATGGGCGGCGGCTTCACTGCGGCGGCCTAGCTTGGCGTAAAGCTGCATAATGTCGCGGTGGATATTTTCATAGCTGAAATCTTCCGCCAAAGCACGCTGGAACAAACCCAAAGCATGTTCATAGCGTTCTTCTTCCAGGCGGATATGCGCCATTTCTGTTAGCGCTTCCAGATAACCAGCTCGGAACTCCGCGCGGCGTTCCACAATCCATTTATCGGTGTGTCCTTGCAGGAATGGCCCACGATACAGATCAATAGCGCGCTGCCATGCTGCCAGCCGTTTCTTGGGCGCAGTTTCGTTGCGGCCTTCCATCAGTGCCGTTGCCATATCCATGACATCGTACTGAACGGCAAAATCAGGATTAATGCGGTAGTATGTGTCCTCATGCACCAGCACATCCATATCCAGCGCTTTATGCAGGCGGCGTTTGGTCACATGAAATACATTTACGGCCTGATCCATATCGAGTTCAGGCCAGAATGCCTGACAGATTTCCGAACGGGTAACAATCGGACGATCCAGAGCGAAGAAGAACAGCAGTCGGGGGAGGTGTCCTTCCCAGGTATCGATCTCTTTGTTATCCATCAGGACATGACCCGGCCCCAGTGAGAACACTTCGAGCTTGGTCTTGCCACGATTTTCCAACTCATAGAAATTGTCGCGGATGAGGAGCTGGTCTTCGAGTAAAATGGCGTATTTTTGGGCGACCAGCGAGATCCAGGGCAGACGGGGTAGGGTGCGACCATTCAATACGAGACGGCAGTTAGTGGGCAGTTTGCCGACCAACCGCGCGATGAACAGTTGAATATCGTCTGCACTGTCACCTCTGTCGTATTCATCAAGGATCAGGAGAAAATCCTCATCGCTGATTTCAGACAGATCGCGAGCGAAAGTATTCAGCAGAGTATCCATGTTCTGGTAGGCGCTGGCTGGCAGCAGATTCAGATGTCGACCAAAAGTAGGATACTGATTTGCTAAATCATGTGTGATATTGGATAGGAAGGATTCAAGATTCAGATCATCGGGACCCAGTGCATGATAAAAGGTTTTTAATCCGGGTGTGTTAATCAACTGGGCGACTAACACGGAGCGATAGCGACTGCGGGGATGAAGTAATATCAAACGTGCCTGAGCAGCCTGCTCCTGAAAAGTTTGATAAGATTGATCTACTAAGCTGCTTAAAGCCATGAGCTTGTTCCTAAATGTGACAGAAAATTACGGACTATCGATAGTATAAATAATAACTCGCACTAATGCAATTGTAAAATCCTATTACCAAAAAGTAACTACTAGAAAGTTTAATTTCATTACAGGAGGCGCGTGTGAAACGCCCTGGACGACCCTTAGGTGTATCGCTGGCTATTATCGCAAGTCTGTTCGTTTTTTCTATTCTGCCGCTCATGCAGGTCGGTTTGTTGTTTGTGGTACGTCAGCATTTTGTTGACCAAAGTCCACCCGAAGTTGCCGGTGAGCCTGTTATCATCAGCGGCGGCGATATTCTGGGTATCCCGGCGGAAACCCTCATATTTCAGGCGGTATTGGCTTTCGTTTTCCTGATTGCGGCGATCTTTGCGTGGCGTGGTCGCCCCAGCCGGATGCGCTTCGGTCTGATGGCGCTGGTGGTCATTTACACGGTCATCAAATTCGTTTCGATTGTTATCCAGACTATGGCAGTGCAAAATCTTCAGTTGGGGGTCAGTTCACTCGATTCAATGTTGCACTCTGTCTCCAAAGGCGAATTCTTCACCGAACTATTGGTGATGTTGTATGTGATCTGGTACATGAATCGCGGTCCCGCACGTGCATTTTACCGGGGGTATTATCTCAACGAACCTGCCGAGGTAGCAGCCCAACCCGATTCACAGTCGGTGGGATAGCGACCAGCGCTACCCCATTTTGTCCACTAATGCAAATTTTTACTGCGAGGCCAGTTCTTTTTCGCGCTCGTCCATTTCCATCTGTACCAGTTCGCGGCGCAGGGTTTTACCCACCATCGTCTTGGGTAATTCGGCGATAAAGGCATATCGGCGCGGTACTTCATAGCCAGCCAGGAATTGGGTGCAGTGTTCAATGAGTTCTTTTTCACTGACCTGTTGTCCCGGTTTGAGCACAATCCACGCCTTTAGCGATTCCTCGCCCATTTTTTCCGGATGTGGAACGGCTGCGACACCCACCTCTAATACCGCTGGATGATCCTTGAGGACTTTTTCTACATTATTGGGGTAAACATTGAAGCCCCCAATCAGCGCCATGTCCTTCTTTC
The DNA here is from genome assembly GCA_044226645.1 of Aggregatilineales bacterium. Taxonomy (GTDB): domain Bacteria; phylum Chloroflexota; class Anaerolineae; order Aggregatilineales; family Phototrophicaceae; genus CFX2. The sequence continues at coordinate 12,177 of JBGAGR010000039.1, read as the reverse complement.
GGTCAACGATGTAAAAGTAACCGTCCTCGTCCATGCGTCCGATGTCGCCGGAAAACAGCCAGGTTTTGCCGTTCTGTTCGCGCAGGACATTAGCCGTCTCCGTAGGCAGTCCGTGATACCCAGACATGATATTCGGGCCGGACATAACGATTTCACCGATCTCGCCAACCGGCATATCGGTTATGCCATCATCCAGACTCACGATACGAATATCCATGTCTGGAAAAGGCATCCCAACGGATCCTGTTTTGTTGGGGCCAACCAATGGATTCGAATGCGACGCGGCAGAAGTTTCACTCATGCCATAGCCCTCATTCAGACGTTTCGCTCCTAACCCCTCATATTCGCGCTTGGTAGCTGGTGGAAGGGGAGCCGCGCCGCTGCTGGAAACGACAAATGAATCCAGTTTCACCTCACCGGATTTGACGCGCGGATGATTGACAACGGAATTGAATAATGCTGGCACCCCCAAAAACACATTCGGACGATATTGCGCGATAATCTCAACCAGGTTGTCCACATCACGGGCATTGGCAACTAGCACGATTTTGGAACCCGTCGCCATCGCCTGACTGAGCAGCACCAGCAGACCGAAAATATGAAACATGGGGATTGCCCCCAGATAGAGCATGTCCCCACGATCCATTTTGCCATAAGGGCTTTGTTCCGTTTCGAGGATTGAAGTCCAGGCCTGAATTTGGAGCATATTGGCGACCAGTGATTTATGAGTGAGAACCGCGCCTTTCGAGACACCGGTTGTCCCGCCTGTGTACTGCAAAGCCGCCCGGTCAGTTGGTTTGATCTCAACAGTGGACTTGCGACCCATATAACGCTTCAGGATGTCCTGAAACCAGTAATCGCCTTGCGCAAGCTGCTCAACACGGTGTCCACCCTTCTTTTCCTTCGCGATGGTAAACAGCAGCCGCGCCGCTGGAGGTAGATATTCTTTAATGTTGGTGACGATGACCGTTTTGACTTTTGTGCCGGATTGAATCTGCTTGATGAGCTTATAAAAAACGCTCAGGACGATTACGAATTCAGCCTCGCAGTCATTAATCTGGTACTGCATTTTGGGCGGCGGGTAGGTGGGGTTGGTGGCGGCGACGACCCCGCCTGCCTTCAAAACCCCGAAATAGCTGATGGCGAACGCAATCGAGTTCGGCAAAACGATGGCGACCCGATCCCCTTTTTGCAGCCCCATCTCGATTAAACCCGCTGCTAATGCATCCGAGGCTTCATTCAGTTCGCGGTAGGTCATGGTCAGGGCTTGGTGTCCCAACACAGGCACTTTAGCAGGACTGATTAAAGCGACTCGATCCGGGGATTTTTGGGCGGAGTCCTGCAAAAATTGATGCATCGGTACGTCGGGATAGTCAATCGTCTTGGGAACACCGGGGTCGTAATTTTTTGTCCAGGGGCGGTCTGCATAAGTAACCATCGCAATAAACCTCTATATTTTGACATAAACTAACTGGATACGAGTATATTACAACTTAAGCTCGACTGCCGCCTGTGACAAAACAACTTCATTTCGCTCAGCGACTTTGCAGCGGAAAATGACCTGTGTGTTCGAGACTTTCCACATTTCCGTGACCAACTTTTCGCCGGGGAAAACGTGTTTGGAAAACCGTACACGAATGCTCCTGAATTTTGCCGGGTCATTGTTGCAGAAGTGCTTCAGAACCGCGCGTCCGGCAAAGCCAAATGTGCAGAGTCCATGCAGGATAGGGCGGTCAAAATTTCCTAATGCTGCCATAGCCGGGTCGGCATGGAGCGGGTTGCGATCTCCGGAGAGGCGATAAATCAAGGCTTGCTGTGTCAGGGTTTGCTGCTCGTGAATTGCATCAGGTGCGCGATCTGGCGGGACATTCACTTCACCAGAAGGCCCTCTATCCCCACCGTAACCACCGATGCCGCGAATGAAGGTGGATGATTGGCTGAAGGCCACCTCTTCACCTTTCTCGTCACGCGAAATGGTATTGGTCAGCATGACCATGCCGCTGCCCTTGTCATAAATACTGACGATTTTGGGATAGCTGGTGATTTTGCCCGATGTCGGGATCGCTTTGCGAATCTCGATGTACTGCTCACCATGTACTAGCATCATCGGATTGAACTCGATGCCGCCAATCGAGCCAGTCAGCATCACATCGATCATTTTAGAGGGATACAACACGGGGAAAGTGGGCAGAACCTGAAAACCCAGTCCACTAAGTTCATAGACAAACTTTAATTCGTCCTGGTCACGCCAATCACCCGGAGCACCTACACCCAGGGCATATAGGCAGGCATCCCGTTCGGTATATTCATAAGTTACAGGCGCGAATTCATGCCCGATAAGCTGATCGACCTTTTCTTTTAACTCAGTCATATTTCGCTCCTAATTATTTTAATAAAAAGCGAACGGCGGCAAATATTCATGCCGCCGTTTCGATAGTATTCAGTTACGCTTTGCTTGCTTTTTCCCGTTCTGCCATTTCCATCTGTACCAGTTCACGACGCAGCGTTTTGCCGACAGTGGTTTTGGGAAGTTCCTTCACGAAGGCAAAACGGGTGGGAACCTCATAACGTGCAAGATGTTCAGCACAGTAATCCACCAGTTCCTTTTCTGTGACTGTTTGATCCGGGCGTAGAACAATCCAGGCTTTCAACGCCTCCTGTCCGGCTTTTTCAGGATGTGGGACAGCCGCGACACCGGCTTCCAGTACCGCTGGATGAGCGGTAATGACTTTTTCAATGTTATTGGGGTAGACATTGAAACCGCCGATCAGCGCCATATCCTTCTTGCGGTCAACGATGTAGAAATAGCCGTTTTCATCCATGCGCGCGATGTCACCCGTATAAAGCCACTTACGGCCTTCCTTCTCACGTAGGACATTGGCTGTTTCGGTAGGCATTCCATGATAGCCAACCATAACCTGCGGCCCGGTCATAATGAGTTCGCCAATTTCACCGGGCGCAATATCGGTCACGCCATCATCCAGGCTGACAATGCGCATCTCCATATCGGGCAGTGGAAGACCAATTGAGCCGGTACGATTTTCGCCTTTAATCGGGTTGCAGTGACTTGCAGTTGGAGCCTCACTCATACCAAAGCCTTCACGGAGTGCGCCACCGCTGAGTTTCTCAAATTCCTGCTTGGTTGCCGGGGGCAGCGGCGCGGAACCACTCACGCAGGCACGAATCGAATGTAGATCGACTTTGCCCGATAAAGCATCAGGATGGTTGTTAATGGCGTTATAGAGAGCAGGGACTCCATGAAAAAGGGTTGGCTTAAATATATTGATGTTATCCAACACATCGCCAATATCCCTCGCGTTGGGAACAAGGGCGATTTTCGCACCGATACCGATAGCAAAATTCAAAACGGCGACCATTCCGAAAGAATGGAACATGGGGATTGCGCCCAGCAGGATTTCGCTGCTGCCGCGTGAGTCATCATTACCCATAAGCCATGCTTTCATCTGGAGCGTGTTGGCGACCAGTGCCTTGTGAGTCGCCATTGCCGCTTTGGAAACGCCGGTTGTCCCACCTGTATATTGAAACAGCGCCAAATCCTGGTCTGGATTAATCGCGACATTGGCTTTCTGACCTGCATATTTCGCCAGTATGTCCTGGAACCAATGATCGCCAGTCTGTAATTCTACGCGATGACCTTCTTTTTTCTCCCGCGCGATGGTAAAAAGCAGTTTGGCAATTGGCGGCAGATATTCCTTAACATTGCAGACGATGACTGTTTTGACTTTAGTTTTGGCTTGAACCTGCTTAACGGTGTTGTAAAACAGGCTCATGGTAATGACGATTTCGGCATCGCAGTCATTGATCTGGAACTGCATTTTGTCCGAGGGGTAGGTAGGATTGGTGGCCGCGACCACGCCGCCCGCTTTGAGGATGCCATAATAGCTGATGACAAAAGCGGCGATATTGGGCATGACGATCGCGACACGATCCCCTTTTTTCAGTCCCAGTGCGACTAAACCGGTTGCCAACGAGTCGGAGAGATGGTCAAGTTCACTATAGCTCATAAAAGCAGCCTGCCGACCCAATACGGGGAGATGGGCGCTGCTAATCAAGGCTGTGCTGTTGGGTGATTTTTTGGCGGCTTCCTGCAAGAAATTCTGAACGCTGATATTCGGATAGGGTTCTAATGTTTTGGGGACACCCGGATCATAAGTATTTGTCCAGGGACGATCCGCATAGGTAACCATAGTTTGTGCTCCACTTATGAGTCTAACTTCAAAAATCAAATTCCAATTTAATTGTCCCCTAGTATAACGAGGGAGTATGGGCTGTCAAAATTTACATTTCTGCCCACTTCCTCCATTCTTCAGGCAGCCGCGCGACCTGCCCATCGTGAGTGATACAGATATGTTTGCTGTAACCCGTAACCAGTACATCACCACTGTCTGCATGAACGATTTCATAGGCGAACGTGAGTCCCCGGCTTTTCATCTCCTCAATCCAGCAGCGGATGGTTAGCCGCTGTCCGTATTGAGCTGCTTTTGCATAACGCGCATTGATTTCCGCTACGGTCAGGTAATGACCGCCTTTTTCAAAACTGGCGTAATCGCTGCCGCGCTGACGGGCATAATTGCTGCGGCCTTCTTCAAAATACACGATATAACTGGCATGGTGGACGATACCCATCGCATCCGTTTCTGCATAACGGACATATAGGGTGGTTTCCGCGATATATCGATCTGTGGGTGCCAAAATTGCTTCTCCAATTGGTTGACATCTAATCGCGATGAGGATAACAGGAACCCGATTTCCCGCCAAACGAGGATAGTTCGCGTCTTGATAGTGTTCATTGATATTACTATGAGTGCGTATTTTTAATTGTCAATGTTTAACTCATTCTTCAGCAGTTATGCTATAATCCGCGCAATATGCACTGTAAATTGACCCCGGAGGTCAAAGCACTATTATGGATATGAACCAGGCCGCGCGCATGATTGAGTGGCTCGACGAGGAACGGCGGCGGGATAAAGCGACGATTGCGACTCTCGAAGAGCGGATGGCACAGCAGCAGGATACCATTGCTATGCTGGGCAAGCGCATCAACAGTATGGAGTCCGACCAAACGGTTATCAAAACCCAGGTTACACCCACTGGACGTGAGGCTGACCTGATTGAGCAGCTCCGCAAGGAGATGCAGCAAATGATTGAGAATGTTGAAACCAAGCGCCTGACTGCCGAGCGTGAGGCGGAACGTCGGGCAGAACTGGGACGCGAAAATGTTCTTCGTCCGGTACGGGAAGCGGTTGAGCGGCTGGATAAAATCGAGCGCCAGACCAGCGAACTGCCGGGACATCAGGTCGAGCGTGAGCGCGTTTCCGACTCAATTTCGACCTTGCAGCAGCGCGTTGACGATCTCTTCAAGAAGATCGAGGAACCGGATCGCCGTTTGGCATTCCTCGAAGAACAGCGTCGTCAGGACAACCGCCGCTTATCGGAAGCGCAGTCGGAAATCCCCGAAGTCCAAAAGCAGATCGATAGTATCCGCCCGAAATTGGGTCTGCTGGAAGATTTGACTCTGCGCATTGAACGGCGTGTACAGGATGTGCAAAATGCCGAACGTGAACGTCGTGAGCAGATTCAGCAGTTTATCGACCAGCAGGGCTTGCTTATTCAGCAGCGCGACCAGCAGATTAACGAGCTTATCAAGCGCTTTGGTGAATCGACCAGCAGGGCTTGCTTATTCAGCAGCGCGACCAGCAGATTAACGAGCTTATCAAGCGCTTTGGTGAGCAGGACAGCGAAATGCAGCGCAATATGGAGCGCTTCGAGGTCTGGGCGGAAACCTATCGTCAGATGAAGAAAATCGTGGATGATTTCGAACGCATCGGTGATCGTCTGGAACGGCGTATCAATGAAGTGGCGGAAATGCAGCGCTTGAGCGAGGAACGTTTCCGTCAGGAATGGAACGATTGGACATCCGACGACCAGAAGCGCTGGAAGCAGTTCACCATCTCCAATGACGAAGTATGGCGTAATCACGATAAGGAATTTGACCGCTTTGTCCAGCGCATGTCGGAACTGGAAGCCATGTTCCCTCCCATTATCGACAACGTGACCCGCTTGTGGAATCTCGAACGGGAACGCGCCCAGCTTTACCGTGACCGTTATCAATCGCTGCTGCTGGAACACGACACAGGAACCAAATTGCCGCCAGTCAAGATGCCGAACCTGCCCGGTGGCAACGGAACACCCGGTACTGGTGGGCGCTAGAAATTATTGATGCGCGTCATCGGCACTGCCGGACATGTCGATCACGGCAAATCCACGCTTGTCCGGGCATTAACCGGCATTGACCCGGATCGTCTCGCGGAAGAAAAAGCACGCGAGATGACCATTGATCTGGGTTTTGCTTGGCTACAATTGGCAAATGGGGAAACGCTCGGCATTGTCGATGTGCCCGGCCACCGCGATTTTATTGAAAACATGCTGGCAGGTGTAGGCGGCATTGATGCTGTCCTGCTGGTGATTGCGGCTGATGAAGGCGTGATGCCGCAAACCCGTGAACATCTGGCGATTTTGGATTTACTCGGCATCCCCAAAGGCATTATTGTCCTCACCAAAATCGATATGGTCTCCGATCCCGACTGGCTCGAATTAGTCGAGCAGGATATTCGTGCCGTCACCAGCGGCACGACCCTTGATGGTGCGGATATAGTTCGCGTTTCCGCGCGGCAGGGTATCGGGCTAACAGAACTCAGTCATCATCTTACTGCGCTGCTGGCAGATATGCCGGAACGGGTGGATTATCGCCAGCCTCGTTTGCCGGTTGACCGTGTTTTCAGCATCAGCGGTTTCGGGACGGTTGTGACCGGAACGCTGCTGGGGGGTACGCTAAAGGTCGGTGACGAAATCGAAATCCAGCCGGGGGAATTGAGTGGGCGCATTCGTGGTCTGCAAAGTTATAAGCAGACGGTGGAGTCGGCTGAACCGGGAAGTCGTGTTGCTGTCAATCTTTCGGGCATTGAGCGCAAAGCCATTGAACGCGGTTATGTCCTCACCTATCCGCATCAGTTGCAGTCAACGCAATTGGTGGATGTGCGCTTTCGTTATCTCTCCGATGTCGGACGACCCCTCAAGCATAATGCCGAGGTGAAATGCTTTGTCGGCGCGGCGGAAAGCATCGCCCATGTACGTCTGCTTTCGGATGAGATCCTCTCGCCGGGAAGTGAATGTTGGTTACAGCTTGTACTGGAAAAACCACTCGCCTTAGCCCAGGGAGATCGTTTTATACTGCGCTATCCTTCGCCGTCGCAGACCATCGGCGGCGGTTTGATCGTTAATCCACAGCCGGAGCGCCGTTGGAAACGCTTTCAGGCTGATGTACTGCGTGATCTGGAAACACGGTTGCAGGGAACACCTGCCGAACGGGTCACACAGGCTGTCAGTGGCACAGAGCCGGTAAAACGCGCCGAATTGCAGAAGCGCGTCGGTTATAACGATGCTGACCTGGATGCTGCACTGACCGAAGCCTTACAAAGCGGACATTTACTGGAACTTCCAGATAGAACGTATCTTTCCACTGCCATTTATCAACATCTCATTCGTCGCATGGTAAATGAACTTCGCACTTTCCATGCTGCACAGCCGCTTCGATGGGGTATGCCACGCGAGGAACTCCGTAAGCGTATCGGGCTGAAAACTGCTGCGTTTAACATGCTGCTCGATATACAGACCGATATTGCCGCTGAAGACAGCCTTGTGCGGTTGGCTCAACACACCATCCAATTCACCGCCGAACAGCAGGAACGCATTCAGCAGCTTATGGATACTATGGCGCAGTCACCTTACGCGCCGCCATCCTTTGCTGATGCAGCGCAGATTGTAGGTGATGATGTACTCCGCGCTTTGATTGAATTGGGCGAGATCAGACAGGTGCAGCCAGATGTGATTTTTTCTGCGCCTGTTTTCGAGGAAATAGTCGCAGCCATTTTCGTCATCATTGATGAACACGGCAGCATTGCCGCCAATGAATTGCGTGACCGTTTTCAAACCACCCGTAAATATGCGATTGGCCTGCTCGAATACCTCGATTCGCTTGGCTTGACGCGACGCTCCGGCGATGTGCGCATACGGGGTTCAAAGCCTCTTTAACGCTCTGGCATCCCAACTTCCTGAAATTCTTCGAGCGTCTCTTTATCCACTTCCACTCGTTGAATGTTCGCGCCGAGCGCTCTAAGCTTTTCTTCCACCTGTTCATAACCCCGGTCAATCTGCTGGATATTATTGATGCTGGTTTTGCCTTTAGCCGTGAGCGCTGCCAGCAGAATCGCCATGCCAGCGCGAATATCCGGGCTGGTGATGTTGGCGGAACCTTGCAGCGCGGTTGGCCCCTGAACCAATACGCGATGCGGATCACACAGGATGATTCGTGCGCCCATTCGCACCAGCTTATCGGTGAAGAAAAAGCGGCTTTCGTACATCCAGTCATGGAACAGCACCGAACCCGCGCTCTGAGTGGCGACCACCAGCGCGATGCTCATTAAGTCCGGCGGGAAGGCAGGCCAGGGCTGCGCTTTGATGATGGGCACGCGGTTGCCGAGATCAGGTTTGATAATCAGGGTTTGGGATGCCGGGACAAAAATATCATTCCCGCGAACCTCCCACGTCACGCCCAATCGCTCGAAAGTAAGCGCGATCATATCCAGATATTGTGGATCAGCCTCCTGAATCAGCAGTTCGCCCCCGGTCATGACCGCTGCGCCAATGTAGCTGCCGACCTCCATATAGTCTGCGCCAACCCGCACTTCACCACCGTGTAAGCGATCTTTTCCACGAATGACGAGACGATTCGTTCCCGCGCCTTCGATTTCCGCGCCAAGTGTGTTCAGCATATCGCATAAATTCTCGATATGCGGCTCACAGGCAGCATTGCGAATAGTTGTGGTTCCTTTGGCAAGTGCTGCCGCCATCAGCGCGTTTTCGGTCGCGGTGACACTGGCCTCATTCAGCAGAATGTCCGCCCCCACCAAATTCTCTGTATTCATCACCAGTGATGAACCATTGAGTTCGATATGCGCGCCCAATTTTTGCAGAGCCAGCGTGTGGGTATCCAAACGACGTTCACCGATGCTGTCACCCCCCGGCACAGATAAATTGATACTCCCACAGCGCGCCAGCAGCGGCCCCGCGAACACGACACTCGCCCGGATTTTTTGTGCCAGCGTCGGATCAATTGCAGTAGTTTTAATCTCTTTGGCATGAATACGCAGGGTATTCGAATCCTGCCACGCCACCTCAACCCCCAATCGTTTCATGATCTCAACGGTGATGCGCACATCGCCAATATTGGGGACATTCGTAAGCGTGACTGGCTCATCGCTGAGCAGACAGGCCGGAATCATTTTCAGCGCAGCATTTTTGTTGCCACCTGCTTTGATTGTTCCTGAAAGGGGCTTCCCACCCTCGATGATGAATTGTTCCATTCTGGCTTATCCAATCTGCAAGGTGATACTGTCGTTCGGAGAAAGGCCGAGGGCTTGTGCCGCACTCCCCTGATTCATCGCGATTTCGAGGAATCCGCTGCTCCCGACAAGAGCGATGAGTTGATTTGTTTCAACTTCAGCATAAGTGCGATGAATACCGGAAATCGCCATATCTTTGACCTGCACAATTACATCTCGTGCTGACATCAGAGGAAATGCGGTATTTATGCCTGAGAGAGGAACCCATATTAGGTGTTCCGTATCCAGCCATTTCAAGCTGCCGATATTGGTTACAATGTTACCAAAGTGGTCATTGTATAATACTTGACCATTAAGCTTTCCGTTTTCCACTATGGGCTTAGGCAGCATTAGCTTGACAATATCGTTGACGGGTATACCGAAATTGCTAAGTGGAACACCCGCTGCCAGATGCGCCGCAGCCGGAGCAAAAATGTCGCGTCCATGAAATGTATAGCTGAGTGGTCTAAGTTGATAGGCTTCATTGCTGAGTTCAACCGCTTTCACCTGTTCGAACTCCGCCAGCACGTACGACAAAACCCCATTATCCGGCGCGACAAAGAAATAATCACCTGCTTGCACAGCAATGGGCTTGCGAACGCTCCCCACACCGGGATCAACCACCACCAGAAATATCGTGCCCGGTGCGAAATAACGATAACTGTTGAGCAGGGCAAACGCCGCCTGCTGCACATTCTGCGGCGCGATTTCGTGCGTAATATCGATGAAATGTACATCGGGAGCAATGCGCTGCATGACCCCCTTCATTACCCCCACATAAGTATCGTGTGTGCCGAAATCAGTTAGTAAAGCGATGCTTGCATTCATGGAATTTCCCTGATGATTTGATTGTATTCTATCGGCTCTCAGGTCGTTGACAACCCCTGTCTGGTTCGTTATACTGTTTTGAGTTTGTTGCGAACAGGAAAAATCTCGTTTTGAAACATCTGCATCATCATTGTGAAGTCCATAGGAAATACCTGGTGTTGGCCTAGACCGTCACGATGATTTGATTTTGTTATTTATCGAACCCCGCACCACGCGGGGTTTTTGTTTTATAAAGGAGTAGCGCTATGCTGACTGTCATTGATTACGGGGCAGGGAATTTACGCAGTGTGCTTCATGCACTGCATCACCTCGGCGCGGAAAATATCCAGTTGGTACGGAAACCCGCCGATTTAGAAGGTGCGGAAAAGATTATTCTGCCGGGGGTAGGGGCGTTCGGCGCAGGGATGCAAAAACTGCGTGAACAAAATCTCGTCCAGCCGATTCGCGATGCCGTTTCCGCTGGCATTCCCTATCTCGGTATTTGTTTGGGGATGCAGTTCCTTTTTGAACGCGGCGATGAAATGGGCGACCACGATGGCTTAGGTATTCTGCCGGGGCATGTCACACGCTTTTCGCCGGACATGAATTTGAAGGTGCCTCACATGGGCTGGAATCAACTCGATCAATGTCGCCCCTCACCGCTGATGGATGGCCTCTCCCGCGATAGCTACGCCTATTTTGTCCACAGCTACTACTGCGTTCCGGCGCAGCAAAGCGATATTCTGGCAACAGTTGATTACGGCCTTCCCTTCACAGCAGCCGTCCAGCGTGACCACATTTATGGCGTTCAGTTTCACCCCGAAAAGAGCCAGAAAACCGGCTTGCAAATCCTCACCAATTTCCTCAAGGTGGCGGCATGATTATCTATCCAGCCATTGATTTGCGCGGCGGAAAAGTCGTGCGTCTGAAAGAAGGCGACCCGCATCGACAGACCGTGTTCAATCATGATCCTTTAGCAGCGGCACAGGGTTGGATCGATGCGGGAACGGCCTGGATTCACATGGTCAATCTTGATGGCACCTTTGCCAATGCCAATGATAATGGCAGCATTCTGGCGGCAGTCACGCAGTTACCTGTAAAAGTGCAGTTCGGCGGCGGCATCCGTCAAATCAGTGATATTGAGACTACCTTTGAGCGTGGCGCATCGCGTGTCGTTCTCGGAACCATTGCCGTCCAGCAGCCGGAAATCGTTTCGCAGGCTGTCGAGCGTTGGGGCGCGGATCGAATCTGTATCGCCCTTGATGCCCGTGATGGCAAAGTTGCCACTCACGGCTGGCAGCAAAAAACCGATGTAACTCCCGTCGAATTTGGCAAGCAGATGGTTCAGCGCGGCGTTGTTCATGCCCTCTATACCGATGTCAATCGCGATGGCGGTTTGCAAGGGGTGAATGTCGAAGGCACAGTTCGCCTTGCTGAAGAAACCGAATTGCAGGTGATTGCGTCTGGTGGTGTCCATTCACTGGACGATATACGCCAGTTGAAAGCCAGCGGTTCGGTAGCAGGCGTAGTCATCGGGATGGCCTTGTATGAAGGAAAATTCCGCTTGGAAGAGGCGTTAGCGATTGCAGGAGGCGATGATGCTGGCTAAACGGATTATTCCGTGTCTGGATGTGTTGAATGGGCGCGTGGTCAAAGGGGTAAATTTTGTCGATCTGCGCGATGCTGGCGATCCGGTAGAGCAGGCCGCGATTTATGACCGCGAAGGGGCAGATGAACTGGTTTTCCTCGACATCACTGCTTCCCACGAAAATCGCAATACCACGCTGGATATGGTGCGCCATGTCGCGGATAGCATTTTCATCCCATTCTGCGTTGGCGGCGGAATCCGCACCATTGAAGACATTCGCGCCACTCTCTTAGCAGGTGCGGATAAAATTTCCATCAACAG
>JBGAGR010000038.1:0-39185 GCA_044226645.1 Aggregatilineales bacterium | reverse complement strand
GACAACGCACACGGCATCATAATGCTGCTTCTTGAGGGCTTCCGCCACCATGTCAGGTGTGTGTGCCTGTCCCCATTCGACTTCGATGACATCGACCTGCTTGCCGTTCAACTGGCTGACTTCCGCCCAGCGTTCGCTGAATGCGCCGCCCACCAGATGCAGCACTTTCTTGTCATCACGGATGCAGTTGCGGGAAGCGCCTTCCCATAAGCCCGTTCCGGATGAGCCGCTGACGAAAACACGGCTCTGGGTGAGGAATGCCTGCTTGAGTTTGCCTTGCAGACGGGCGAAAAGCTCCTCAAAGGCTTTGGAGCGGTGTCCGATCATCCATTCGGTTTGCGCTTCGAGAATTTCTCGGCGCACTTCTACAGGGCCGGGGATGACCAGCCGTTTGTGATTTGGGGTCGTCATTTGTTTTCTTAGCCTTCCCGCACAGGGTTCTTATGTCCAAAAAAAGCGAACACATAAAAAGAAATTGGGCGTGTATTGGGAATGTGATGAGAGGTTTATTTTGATGGGCAGCACACGTAATTGTTTTTGTGACATCCTGAACAATTCTAGCGCAGGTGAAGGATAGAAACAATAACAACCCAGAGGCGATTTTATAGGACAGAATGCACATCTGAACGGATAATTTCGATTTTAAGCAATTTGCCCGTAAGTAAACAAAAACGGACGCAATCAAGCGCCCATCAGCAAAAGTCACTGTGAAATCTCGTCTATCTGGTTTCATCCGGCGGCCTAGATTCTTCCGCCAGCAGTTCTGCCACGACATCTTCCAACTTTAGCCCCTTACCCCGCTCCCATGCGGCGGCATAGGCTTCTTCTGTTAACTGGCTCTTGATCGCTTCGAGATGACGCGATACCAGTGGACTGTTGGCAAGGCCTTTAGTCGTTTGCAAGTGGTTCAGCGCGAGTGCTGCCAGTTCCAGCCCACGCTCGGTCTGTCTCTCCTCTGCCATCATCAAACCCATGCCCAAAAGGCTTTCGGGCAATACAACTAGGTTGGTTACAGATTGTTTCAAATATTCGATAAGAGCATATTTGGCACCCACCCAATCACGCCGACCAAGTCGGGCAAAACCTAGGAATAAAAGATGTAGAGGGCGAATGTCAGACAACGCCAGGCGCATGGCTTCCTGCAATTTTTGCTCGGCTTCATCAAACTGATCGGAGACAATGGCGATGAGCGCAACTTGCACAAGACACTTGGCTATCACGCGGGGATGGGTGATTTCTAGAGCAATTTGAAGCGATTCTTGAGTATATTTGCGGCACGCTTCTATATTGCCTTTCTGGAATTCGGAGAAACCCAACTCACGAAGAGACAAGGCAAGACCAGCCGGTTGTTTGAGGTGTCTTCTCAGTGCCAGCGCCTTCCGTGTCAGGGCCTCATACTCATCCCAGTGGCCTTTGTTTTCAAACAATACCGCGATGTTGTATAACGAATCCGCCATCCCGATTTCGTCACCGATCTGCCGCCGGATATCCAATGTCTGCCGAGAAATCGCCAGCGCTTCATCATTTTTGCCGGAAATCGCCAGCACATATCCCTTGAAATGCAGTGCGTCTGCCAGTCCGAAGGCATCCTCCAACGTTTCAAATATGCGGATGCTCTGGTCGCAGAACTGCTCGAACTCCTCAACCGCGCCATTTCCCGATAAAGCGAGAGTGCGTCCCAACGTCAGAGCACTGAAAGCGATTCCCTTAGGGTCATCCTGCGTCAGAGCGATGAGCAGCGCCCGCCGCGAAAGGCTTTCGGTTAGCTGATTGCGTCCCAGCTTCCACAGTACATCCCCATAATAAGCCAGCAGTCTGCCATAGTCACGATGGGTGGCGTATTTCGAGCGCAGGGTCGCTTCAGCATCAGTAAAGAGCGGTATAAAGTCCAATCGGCTGCGAAAGGAGCTGTACATTGCCAGAGAAAACAAGGACTGCTCAATCCGTCCTATATCCTCACCCTGGAGAGCTTGATACCAACCCTGGCGGATGTTATCGGATTCAGGCTCTATTTCCTCAATCGCTGCGATCTGCCGTTTGCTTTTTAAGCTATCTTCCCGTTGGTGCAGAAAATCCGCAAAATAAAGGCTGTGCTGATGTAGTATATCCGCCAGATTCCCGCTTGCCTCCAATCGCTCATAACTATACTGGCGCAGCAGTTCGTGGATGTCATAACGCCCGGTTTTCGTCCGCAATACGAGCGCTTTGTTAATCAATGTTTGGAGTGTTCGTGGTGTCGCTCCAGTCAGGGCTTCAGCGGCCTCCGGCGTACACCCTCCTCTAAAAACGGATAGCTTCATGAACACCTGCTGGTCGGCAGGCTCTAACCGCTCCCAGGCTGACTCGAACACGGCCCGGATGCTGCGCTGGCGCTCCGGCACATCCCGCATCTCAGTTTCCAGGAAATCCACATTCTTCTGAATTTCCTCGGCAACCCGTTCTAACGAAAATACATCCAACCACCCTGTCGCCAGCAGGATTCCAAGTGGCATCCCTTCGGTCAACCGGCACACATGCGCTACATAGTCCAGGTTCTCGGTTGTCACAGCAAAATCGGGGCGTACCCGCCGAGCGGCCTGTACCAGCAGCTTCACTGCATCGCATTGCAATGCATCTTCGGGAGCTTCCCAGATTGAGAACTGCATTCCGTGTAGTTCATACACGGTCTCCCCACTCAAGTTGAGCTTTTCCCGCGAGGTCGCCAGCACTTTCACACCCGGCGCGGCCTGCAAAATCTCAGTGATGACCGTCGCACCGTCCAGCAAATGTTCCCAATTATCTAGGATGAGCAGCATCTTTTTGCTGCCAAAATAATCCAGCAGTTGCTGCTTTGGCGAACGCACATCCTCTATGAATTGAAAACCGATATGGTGTGCCACCACGGGAATAATTTGCTCAACGTCCGCCAGCGGTTGCAGCGGAACGAAGAACACGCTATTTGGGAAGTTATACGATTCCTGTTGGGTGGCTTCGAGGGCGAGGTGTGTTTTGCCCATGCCCCCCGGAGCGAGAATCGTTATGAGGCGCACAGCTTTGTCCTGTAGTAAGCGAGCCAAATCTTCCAGCTCGTGCTGTCGACCCACAAAGGGGGTGGTATAGGTTGGCAGATTGGATTTGGGTGTAGCCGCCGTCTCAGGTGTGTCCAGCAGTCCTAAGGACGTGGCGCGTTGGATGGCCTGACGGCGCTTTTCCACACCTAGTTTATTGTAAATCTGGCGGTTGTACCATTTGACAGTGGTGTAAGCGACAGTGAGTCGGTCAGCGATTTCCTGATCGGATAAACCTTCAGCGAGTAGGGCTAAAATCTCCGCTTCACGGGATGTCAGTTCTACGAAGTGCTTTTCCAATTCGCTGACGTTTTCATTCATGTCGATTTCTTTCAAAGCAAGAACATACTTCCAATGCTGGGTAACGGAAGTTAACTTAATAGAATTTGTTATATCCGATTACACGATAGATGTCCAATAAATATTGCCAATCCTTTCCAAGTCCCTCCTTTTTCCCTCCTTTTCGGACGGTGATTGAAAACCCCTTGAAGCTTACAGTAAGGGTAGTAACGACAACGACAGATAAGAGGAGAAAAAATCATGTTTAACTCAAATGACTTCGCAAAAGACCGAGAATATCGTAACCGAACCATGCGCGAAGCAGCGCGCGAACAACTGGCAAATGAAGCCCGCAGCGCTTCAACGTCCAACTTCAATTTAGCGGATGCGGTTCACAATCATCATCGGCTGCTGGTGGTGGTTATACTGGTCGCGCTGTTCGTTCTGGCGCAGTTCTTAATCCCTCGCGCAGCAGCAGCGCGTGATACCACTGAAGCGGGTGACGAACCGTTCGCCAGTGCTATGCAGGCTTATCGGGTTGGACACTACTTCTATGTGGCCGGGTCGTATGAGCGAGCGATTGACGAATATCAATTCGCTATCAACAACATCCCGGAGACCATTTTCGCGGCGAAGGACATGTACTGGGTGATTTACTGGGAATTGGGCAACGCGCAGTTCAAGGCTGACCAGCCTGCCGAAGCACTGGAAAGCTACAAGTGTTTCCTGAATCTGATGAAGGAAGAAGCCAGCGACGAAGCAGTCAAGTTTGTCGATGAACTGGAAACCCGTATCAGTGATGGAACCTACTCAACGATGACCATTCTCGAAGGATAAGCTTATGGAAGCGGCAGTCAAGAGGCGGCATCCCGATTTTCCGGTGGTGCCGCCTCTTTTATTTATGGGCTGATTGACCAGCTATCGGCATTATGGAACAGATAGCCGGGCAGTGGATCAAAACCCTTCAGATGGCTGTTGGCTGCATACATCTGTTTGACAGCATACAGCCACAGGTAGGGATTATCCCGCTGCATGATTTCCTGAATGCGATAGTAGTATGGAGCGCGTTTGTCAGAGGCGCAGTCTGCCACCGTCGCACCTTCCTCAAACAAACGGTTGACCTCTGGATTGTTGTATGATGTGAAGTTGAGGCCGTAATCCAGTACATCTGCATCCGGCGTAAACATAAAACCCTGATCTGGTTCGACATACGCCCCAAATCCCCACCCCAGGATAATGGCATCATATTTCTGACCATTCAGGATGTCTCCAAGTGTTGAGAATTCGACAGTCTGGAAATCGACCTGAACGCCGATTTGTTTCAATTCATCCTGCATGATGGTGCCGATAGCAGTGCGCCGTTCATTGCCCTGATTGGTCAACAGGCTAAATTGCAATGGCGTGTCATCGGGTGCGTACAGCGCGCCGTGAGCTTCGCGGATGCCATCGCCGTTCTCATCGCGCCATCCGGCTTCAGCCAGCATATTTTCAGCGGCAACCGGATCATAAGCGATGGGTTTTAAAGCCGGATTGGTCGCCCATGAACCGGGGACGATATTGGCTGCCATGCGCTCGCCCTCACCGAAGACTGCCCCGCGAATAATGTCGTCTACGTTTACAGCACGGGCAATGGCCTGCCGAACCCGGACATCACCGAAAATGGGATGGTTGCCCTGATCGAGCGGCTTGCCATCCGCATCGAAAGCGGATTGTGGATTTTTGGGGTCAGCCAGATTAAAAGCCATATAATCCCAGATGTCGCCTGTATATTCGTAAATCTGCATGTCACCCTGTGCGGCTGCTGTGCGGATGTCCGAGCGCCGCCCTACAGGTATGCTGTAAATGACATCCATTTCACCCGCCAGAAAACGTTCGATGCCCGCAGTTGGGTCAGCAATGACACGGAAAACCAATCCTTCAGGGAGGACATAACCCAGTTGAGCATCAGGATAATTCTGGTCAGCGACCAGACTGAACATGTCACCCGCTTGCAGGCTGCCGAACTTGAACGGCCCGGCGGTTACACTGGGGTTGGTGGAGAAGGGATGATTTTCCAGTTCGGAGAACGGGACACCCTCAAAGACGTGCGACGGTGTGGCAGTAAGGGCCAACCAGAGAATATTCGAGCAGTTAGCCTCTTTGAAAGTGATGCGGACGGTGTGATCGTCTAGCGCCTCGACATTCGCGAAGGGAAAGGCATCCGCCATGCCAAAGTCTGGTGATGAATAGACACCCCAGAAATAGCTGACATCCTGCGCAGTAATCGGTACGCCGTCCGACCAGTTCCAATCCTGTCGCAAGGTAAAGGTGTAAACCTGTCCATCGTCGGAAATTGTCCAATCAGTCGCCAGCGTGCCGGGTGCGCCTTTGATAAGTTCACCTGTAAAGGGGTCAGTTCTGACCAGACTCGGAAAGAGGAGCGGCAGAACTTCCAGACAGGTCGTATCGGCGCACAATACCGGATTAAAATTGGGGATACCCCATGAGGCAATGGTAATGATACCGCCCTTACCTGGCCCTCCCGTGTCCTGTGCTTCAGCCGGAATAACCAATAGGGTGAAAAGCAAAAATAACGCTACCAATTTACGGGTGCGACGTATAGTAACCATAATTTTCCCCTTTTTAAATGAATTCAGGACGAATTTTCTTCAGGCGGTTGGATGCTGCCTGCCAACTGCTGCACCACCGACTTTAAATCCATTGTTTTGCCCCGCTCCCAGGCGGCTTCATATACATCGGCATTCATTTCTTCCTGAAGTTTCATCCGCCAGGATGGGAAGTAGCGTATAGGAAGCATATGCGGCGCTGTATGCTGAACTAAGGCGATCAGCCCAACGGCTGTTTCGGGATAGCCATCATGCCCCAGCAAACGGGCGACAATCATCAGTTCGTCAACAACGGTTATGGTTGCGGTAGGGTCTTTCAGATAAAGCTGGAAAATTCTAAAAACGTAGGGATAGACGCTGGCGTGGTCGCCGCGCTCCGCTGCTTCCGCCGCCAGCACAATCCGGCAGTTATCGGCGATGGGGTGCTTTGCGCCAATCAGAGGGAGAGCTTCTTCCGCTAATGCTTTGGCGCGGGGATAATCCTCTTCGATCAGTGCGGCATAAGCCTGTGTCACAATCGCCCGTCCCTTATAGTGATCGGCGTGGTACTCCGACATAATACGGATACCTTCGTCGGTTAAACCATAAGCAGGTTCTAACTCACCGTTCCAGAGCCTGTGACCGGCAATATGCCAACTGCTGATGGCAGCCGCGCTGAATTCATCGCCCATTTCACGGAAAATAGCACAGGCTTCTTCAAAATAGGGCAGCACATCATCCCCACCGCCTTTGGTCAGCATGATGGTATCCAGCGCACCACCCAGGATCCATAAAGAATTGGCGAGTCCCAGATGATTTCCCGCCTGCCGCTGTATGGCGATGGCTTCCTCTGCGTAGGGACTGGACTGGTCAGCGTGACCCGCATAAATCAAATTGTTCGCTATCCATGTCAGTGCATTGGCGATATAGCAGGCATCCTCTAACTGGCGGTAAACAGCCAGACTCTGTTTGTAGAAATCGATGCTTTTTTCGAATTGATAGGCTGCACCTTCGGCAATGCCAAGCTGGTACAGACAAAAGGCGATTTCCCTGTCGTTATGCTGCTGCCGGGCGATTTGCAGTGCTTTTTCCACCATCGGGCGCACGCTGGAATCGGTGTAATCCTGTATACGCGCCGCAGCCCGTGCCCACAACATCGGCACAGACTGGTTCTTCAGGGTTTCGGCTGCCGCGCGAAAGAGCTGCTGGCGTTCCAGACGATGGTTGCGCAGTGTGCAGTAGGTATACAGACTTTCCACCATCTGGTCGATAGCATCATGCTGGCGATTCTCAAGTGCCCATGCCCAGGCGGCGCGGATATTGTCGAAATCTGCATCCATTTCCCGCAGAGACTCCAATTGGCGTTTGCCTTTCATGGCGGCATCGCATTCGGCGGCAAAGGCGGCGTAGTAGGCGGCATGTGCCGAACGGATGTTGTTGGTTTGGCTCGCTTTTTCCAATTGTTCCGCGCCGTACTGTCGCAGCAGTTCATGGATGTGATAGCGTCCGTCCGGTGTATGCCACAGCAGGGATTTGTCCACCAGATGGGCTAAGGTACGTACATCCGCGCCAGCCACTTGTCGCGCGGCTTCGCGGGTGCAGCCGTTCCGGAAGATGGTCATGCTGCAAAACACACTTTTTTCAGTCTCGTTTAAGCGTGCCCATGTTGAGTCGAATATCACGCGAATGCTGCGGTGACGTTCGGGGGTATCGCGCTTTTCCGATTCGAGGAAGTCGATGCCACGCTGGATTTCATCGGCGATTTCATCAGGGTTCAATACTTCCAGCCAGCCTGCTGCCAGTTCGATTGCTAATGGCATTCCGTCCACAAGCTGACAAATGCGTGTGATGCTGGCGGCGTTAGGTTCTATGGCGAAGGAAGGTTGAGCGCGGCGGGCGCACTGTTCGAAAAGGGCAACTGCGCTGAACTCTTCTCCAACTGCTGCGGAATCGTCCGGATAGGACATGCCGCCCAAACCATAAATCGTTTCGCCGGAAAGATTGAGCTTTTCGCGCGAGGTCGTCAGAATTTGCACCTCCGGCGCGGCCTGTAAAATCTCATTGACCAGCGGCGCACCATCCAGCAGATGTTCATAGTTGTCCAGCACGAGCAGCATCGTTTTATCGCTGAGGAAATCGAGAAGCTGCTGTTTGGGTGACCGCTTATCCTGCTGAACTGGATAACCTGTTGTTTCGATGATGGCGTTTACGATCTGGTCGGGATTGGTCAGCGGTGCGAGGGAGACAAAATAGACCCCGTTGGCAAAGTCCGCTAGAAGCTGTTCGGCAGCCGCCAGCGCGAGGCGGGTCTTGCCCATGCCACCCGGTGCGAGAACCGTCACCAAACGGCGGTGATCGTCACGGATGAGCGGTAATAATTCATCCAGATTCTTTTTACGCCCGACAAAGGGTGTAGCGGGTTTGGGGAGCTTGTAGCGCCGCAAAACAACTGTCTCGCGCGCATCCAGCAAACCGAGCTGGCGGGCGCGTTCGATGGCCTGACGGCGTTTTTCCACGCCGAGCTTATTGAAAATCTGGCGGTTGTACCATTTGACGGTGGTGTAGGCGACAGTGAGGCGATCCGCGATTTCCTGATCGGACAAGCCCTCAGCCAGCAGCATCAGGATGTCCATTTCACGAGTGGTCAAGGATTCGAAGGCGTTTTTCTGCTCATTCGTTTCGGTTTCCATTGGAGCCATCCTAATATTACTCTGGCAGCCCGTACAAACTCAAAACGGGTTGGAGAGAAACACTGTCAACCCTATAGTCACTTTATATAAAATAGGAAGAGTGGACACGTAATGAATGTCATAATTCATATAGTCGTTTTGACACCCACCGTAGAAAATAAAAACGGACGCTTTAGTACTGCGTCCGTCATAAAAATCGAATTGAAAATGCTGCTTATGTAGTCTCATCCGGCGGATTGTCAGCCTGCGCTTCTTCCGCCAGCAGTTCTTCTTCGGCGAGTTCGTCCACCGCGTTGGTGTTTTCCTGAATATCGGTCAGATGCGCGTTCACATCCGGCGCGACAGGGGTATGAAAAGCCGCGTCTAATACGGCTTTCACTTCCGCCACTGCCAGCGTATAGAAGTTGTGGGCAGGCTCCTGCTCACCCTCCATATACACCAATGCTTCAATATGCGGCTCGCTGCTGTCCGCATTGGCATGAGGGCGAATGCGTTTGATTTCACCCGTCAGTTGGGCAATCGGCGTACCTTTTGCCAGCGATTGATTGATAATCGCTTTTAACGCAGGCATAGCATTTTCGGCTTCTTCTGCGTTATCCAATCGCATCACTACATCCAGATAAATACCTTTACGCATGGTGTTTAGCCTGAATAATTATCTAGGGGAACCCACTGGCGATTTTGCGCGACCTCGATTTGCATGACCGGGTGAATCTCCCAGATTGTGCCGCGCGTTTTACCAACCTGATCGGGATGTTCCGGGTCGAGCATGACCCATCCACTGACGCGAACGGCGATGCCATTCTGAGCCGGCACGATCCGCGCTGCCGCCGGGATGGTCAATCATCCAGATATGGAAATCGACATCGGTGGTTGAGTGACAGTTGGGCGTTTCAGGGCCTTCCTTACGCGCCAGCGCCAGATAACCAATCACCGAAACGGGTAGTCCTTCGACCTGCGCGACCTGATTAGCTGCGGCAGTTGACCATTTGGAATGATCGGTGCGCTCGGTTTCGGCAGGCCATGTCAGCCGGGGCGGCAGCAGTGCGGCAAATTCCACTGGCTGATAGTTGCCGTCGTCGATGCGGTTTTTGTTGCGATTGAGTACCGGGTCGCCACCGTCACCTTCAGGGGGACATCCGTTATAGGTGCGCACCGTTGCATTTTGCTTGAAGGATGTGGAAGGCAGACCGCCGCCGGATACCGATCCGCCGCTGGTATCTACACTACCGCCATTATCCACATTGCCACTGGTATCACCATTGCCGTTAGTAGATGTTGAAGGTGTGTTGGTATTGCCCTGTCCGGCAAAAATAATGCCGAGAACAACAACAATGACCGCGATGATCCCCTGAAAGAGGGTACGCCCTAGGGAAGTTCGCTGATTGGTTGAGCTTTTCTTTGTCACATTTCTGCCTTGTTGGTTATGTGCGCTGATTATGCGTTCTGGGGTTCCATCCGTTCAATGTCCGCCAGTGCTTCCCCTGCGAAACGACACAGCAGTCCCAGCAGTGCCAGATCAGAGTCGGAGAAGGGTTCATCGCCCGGTTGGTTCAGGGCTTCAAATACGCCGTACACCTTGCGATCCCCAATCAGGGGTGCCGCAGCGATGGATTGGGTGCGGAAAGTGAATTGGTCGTCTATTGTATCGGAGAAACGCGGGTCACGCCGTACATCGCGCACCAGGGTCGGTTCGGCATGTTCCACGACCCAGCCAGCGATGCCTCCTTTGGCCGGGATACGATACCCCAGCAGATTGGCTGCCAGCGTGCCTTTAACCAGGACAAACGCCAGTTCATTGGTTTCATCGTCCAGAATCATGAGTGACCCATCCGGCGCGTTGAGCATCTTAAGCGCCTTGACGAAGATTTTCTCCAGCAGGGGCAGCAGTTGTGCATCGCTGGTTACTGCTTTGGTGGAAATCGTCAGATCATTGAGAATTTGTACAAACTCGCGCAGGTTCCGCAGTTCATCGTGGAGTTTTTCGTTTTCCTCCTGTAACCGCGCATTTTCCCGCCGCATGACCGCTACTGGATTCGTGACCATCTCTAGTACCTCCGATTGTTACGAACCTTCACCCCCCCATTGTAATGAGATTTTAACCCCGTGCGAATAGGTTGTTTGTACACCGTTTGTACATGTCCAAAGTTACCTATTAACAAAATTCATTATACCCGCGAATCAAATTTCACCCGCGCTTATATCGCATTTCCTCATCAAATGATTCGAAGCCATCAGGGAAGGTTAGGCGACCACTCAGGCGATTGATCGAAAGATGTGCTCGCGCCCAGTGCATAGCGACCAGAGCCATCGGCATTCGCGACATAATTCTGCACTTCCCCGATTCTCCCTGCGCTGAATACGACATGCTGGCTGTCTGGCGACCATGACAGACCGCTTACATTACTGGCGATATGATGCAAATTGCTGCCATCGGGGTCAATTACGAAGGCATCGACATCGCCATTGGTTTTGGTGAAGAAGGCGATGTGTTTAGCATCTGGTGACCATACCATTCCATACATCGAATAGTAGTCACCGTATGGGCCAGGGGTGGCAGTCGTATCTGTCGGTATGGGGATTTCATTGGTCAGTTGGCGAATTTCGCTGCCATCCGGCCTCATCACGAACAATTCATCTGAATTTTGGGTTCGCGCACGTCCCGATGTAAAGGCTATCCACTGACCATCGGGCGACCATGCAGGTGATTCGTCACTCTGGGTATTTGTTAACTGATATTCACCTGTACCGTCGGCGTTAATCATGTACAGATTATAATCGGATCGACCAAACACAATTTGCCGTCCATCCGGCGACCAACTCATCCCATAAACATCGCGACTTCCAGTGGTGATCTGACGCAGATTTGATCCATCAACCCCGATTGTGTAGAGCTGCTGGTTGCCCGATTTCTTTGAGGAAAGCGCAATCCTTTGTCCGTCTGGCGACCATGCCAGCACCGACTCGGCTTGATCCATGAGAAGCCGTACATCCGATCCATCAGCGTTCATCACGTAGGCGGTCAAACTGAGGAATGAATTAGTGCCGAACAGGATATAAGCAATGTGCTTCCCATCTGGCGACCAGTCTACCGAGCCGTACAAGCCCATATCATGCGTCAGTTGCTGGCGATTTTCCCCGTTGGTGTCCATCAGGAAAATCTGCCATCCCGTCTGTGCGTCACCGATTGATATGAGCGCTATTTTTTGATCGGGGACGGCTGTCGCATAAAAACTGGTAGGCGATGGAGAAGGCGTGATGCTGTTGGCGATGGCTGTCTGGCTTTCAGGAGGTCTGGCAGTCGGAGGATTGCAGGTTGGTTTGGGCGTATACGAAAATGTCCCGACGACTTCTTTCAGCGTCTCTTCGTAGCGCGACATTTCACCTTCTGGCGCAAAGGCCATCAACCCCGCGATGTTGCCATTCCCCAAATCAATGTCGATGACGAGTATATCCTGCTTATTCTGGTGAAAGTGTACCAGCACAGCCTCTTTCCCATTCAGCAGGAGGCTTTCCGGTTCGGAATAGGTGATCCCGGCCTGCGCGACCTGCGCTTGCTGTTCGGGTGTGGATGGGAGCTGCTTCTGGATGATTGCCAGTGCAGTGACTCCTTCAGGATTTGCCGTACAATCGACAACCGTTTTCCAATCCTTAATCAGTGCCATATTGGTTGCCGGGTCGATAATGGCTGCCTGCATTTGACCGGATTGCAGATTGTGCTGGTCTAACTGCTGCTGCGTATTTTGAATGAAAATCGCCACGAAGTTGACGGTATACCAATCAGCAGGGTAGTTAAAGGTAATATCGCCTAAACCCCATACGCCAACTTGCCCGGTAAAAGTCTGTGGCAGATTGGCATTCGCGCTGACCGGCGTAGGCAGTGGCGTATAGCGCAGACTGCCTGCGATGGCGAGGATAGTATCCCGATAGCGATTGATAAGTTCCATGCCGCCCGAGAGATAAGGCGCGGCATTGATGGAAACGATGGTATTGCTGCCGACATCCACGAAAATGGTCATGGTAGCGATTTCAATGCCCATCGCGCTGTAAGATTGCGCGACCCACGCAGCAGGTCGTCCGTCAACAGTAAAATCGACAATGACAGGGGTAGGTACAACGGGCGGATTTTGGTTGGGCTGCCCCGGTGTCGCCGAGAAAAATGCGCTGGTCACGGCGCTGGCGGCTGCGGTGTATTGGGCGAATTCAGCGGGTGTCGTGCCATTGCCCATCATCGTCAGTTGAGATACGGGAATCGGTGGCGAAATTTCCAACCGGAGCGCATCGGGATTGTCCAACCGTTTTTCGTAGGGCGTATTTTCGAGATCGACCCGTCCACCGTCGAGCGGCTCCGCATACCATCCAGCCGGGTAATGGAAGGTGAAACTTCCATCAGCCGAGGTATAGGTCTGGGACAGGTCAATGGTGTTTTGACCGAGCGTAAAGAGGCTGATAAAGGCAAAGGTCAGCAGGGGAATGCTGCCTAGAATGAATTTCCGAGGGAACATCGTACAATCTCCGAACCCGTTCTCGCGGATAACAGAAATCGCGTGGGTTCAGACGCGCAAGAAATGAGTTTTATCCACGCTTATATTGTACATCCTCATCATCATCGACGATCTCAATCAATTCGCCGTCATCGGATAAATCGCTCAGACGGGCACGTTTGCGCTTCATTTCCGGTTCCGGAATGTTATACGTGCCGCGCCACTGGCGTTCACGCTCAATGGCTTTTTCGATAGCATTTTCGCGCGCTTCCTTCATCACGAATTGGACGAAATGAATCGCCACGCCCATGCCCCAGCCAGCCGTAATCAGCATCGCTACCGTATGACCGAAACCTATCGGATTTCCGACTCCCCACAGGATGCCGTTGAAAATGACAAAGGCGATGAGATGCCCGTAAAACTCGGCGCGGTTGTCATAGCGCTTGGTGAGGCGCTGCCGGATTTCGCTTTCGTAATTGGGTTCTTTTGCCATGACGAACAATCCTCATTCGCACACATTGTGCGGCTGATTATGACTCAGCCGCTTTCCAACGATTTTGCACCGAGTCATTATCTGTATAGACCATCGAGAAGGCTTGTTCAACTGAAAATTCAAATAAGATGTACTTGGCTTTATATTCCTCGACATGCCCCGGACGTACCAGTTCCCAGGCGGCATCATCATCCAGCAGTTTCCCTTTTCCGCGCACATAAAATTCGCCTTCACCGCCGTGCTGGTTGGCGACTGAGCAGTGCAGCATATAACGTCCATCACGCTGCAAGTTTTTGGCTTTGGGTGAGGTGGGATACATGAAAATAAACAGGCGGTTCTCGCGCAAAATCGGCGTTACCGGGTGAACATCCGGCGAGCCATCTTTATGAACGGTTGCCGAAACGGTCTTCTCCAAAAATGAGCCAATGCGGCCGTCGATTAGATTCTGCCAACTCATGCGTGCTCCGCGAAACGGTTCCAGTTCTCCAAAAACGATCGTCGTTCAATTCTGCGTTGCCGTCGATTAGATTCTGCCAACTCATGCGTCTGAGCCAGTCCGACACCCCAACCGGTTCCACATGATCGAACTCGTGAATTTGCGACGGTTCCAGTTTACCCCCGTCTGCGCTTATTGACCACAGGTTCCTCGTAGACTCAATCTCGCCATCGTCGTTCAATTCCAGATGGCTGTGTTCGTCATTTTTGAGCTTTTCATAGCCGGCGACACGCGCTTTGTAGCGTTCGATTTCGCGCTGGACATGGGCTTCATGACGGTCTGCGCCGGGGCCATGTTCAATGTAGTAGTGGACATAATGGGCGACCAGACCGAGACCCCAACCGAGCGTTATGACCAGCGGCAAAATGATCGAACCGAGCGCAGTCGCCAGTGAATAGCTGCTCAAGGAGGCGAAAGCATCGAACAGCGCCGGGAAGAAATGGAGTGCTCCCCAAAATCCCCACACGATCACATTCACCATCAGGTAAATCACAGCATGAATAGCAAAACCATGCCATTCCTGATAACGCTTGTTGAGACGGGCGCGAATACGGGCTTCTTCCGCTTTGATTTTAGCATCCTCGCTGGACATGACGCTTACCTCCGCTTTCTCCTGCCGGCAGGCGCATCCTCGTAGATTTCTTCAATTTCGCCGTCGTCGTTTATCTCCAGAGGGCGATCAAAATCGTTCTTGGGCTTTTCATAAGCATGGCGTTCACGGTAGCGTTCGATCTCGCGCTGGATAGCCTCTTCGCGCCGTTCGGCTCCGCGACCATACTTGTTATAGTAGGTGATGAAATGCGCCACGATGCCGATGCTCCATCCGATTGTGACAATCATAGGCCAGGGAAAAGCACCCGCGACTGGCTCATCATTCCCTGCCGCCTGTCGTCATTGCGATAGAGACTGTTGGTGTGATTAATGCCCAGAATATCCACAGCATGATATTGGTCAGCAGGAAAGCGCTGAAGTGAATCCATAATGCCTGCCGTTCTTTGAAACGCCGTTCAACCTGCTTGCGGATACGGGCTTCATCCTCATCGTAGTAGGACATATGCTTTATCTCCGCTTCTGCTGTTCGCCATAGACCGTTTCGTCTTCGTAGACTTCCTCAATTTCACCATCTTCGGTCAGTTCGAGGTGAGGGCGATTTTCGTTTTTGGGTTTTTCATAGGCGCGGCTTTCGCGGTAACGTTCGATTTCGCGCTGGATAGCATCTTCACGCTTCTGTGCGCCGCCGCCGAATTTGTTGTAATACTCATAGACATGGGCAAACATGCCGCTGCCCCAGGCGAGTGTGACGATCAAAGGCCAGGGAAAGCCCATTCCTGCCAGTAACCAGATCATCCACAGCATCAGATTAATCAGGATGAAAATGACCCCGTGAATAATCAGTCCTTCACGTTCCTTAAATCGTTTTTCGATTTGTTCGCGAATCTGTTTCTCATCAAACGCTGCGCCGCTATTTTCTTCTGACATGATGGTTCTATCTCCGCTTACGCTTCCCTGCGCGGGAAGGCTCATCATCATAAACTTCCTGAATTTCACCGTCATCAGTGAGTTCCAGACGGACGCGCTCATCATTTTTCGGCTTGGCATAGGCTGCGCTGCGTTCACGCTGGCGGTCAATTTCGCGTTCGATGGCTTCTTCGCGCCGCTGCGCGCCGGGGCCGTATTTGTTGTAATAGGTGAAAATATGGGAAATGATGCCGATACCCCAGGGCAGTGTGATAAACAAAGGCCAGGGAATATCCTTCGCCGTTTGTAAGGCAGCAGCCGGGATGTCCACATTGGGGGTACCTTTGATCGCGGTAATAGCCATGTCTTGCAGGCCGTTCGCCCACAATCCCCAGAACAGGATGTTCATGACCACGAAAATCATGAAGTGGCTGAGAAGCCCCTGCCGTTCCTTGAAGCGCCGCTCGATGCGTTTGCGGATACGGGCTTCTTCCGCTTCCGGCGAATTGGCAGCATAGGCGGCTGACCGCGCACCTTCTTTGGCGGCTTCTTCGATATTCGAAGCGACCTTTTCACCCCATTGAGCGACCTTGCGGATGCCTTCTTCCATTTTTTTGCCCAGATCACCCATATCGACCTGAAGCTCACCACGATTTTTGCCCAGATCAATCCGCCGTTCGACCACAATCCGCTTGCCACTTCCGGGCGGGACGGGTGGACGCGGTGCTTCCGGGCGACGTGGCGACCCCGGAGGGATAAACCGTATACCGGGAATAGGGGAGGGAATGCCCGCTTCAGGTGTATCGCCTATCGTCGTCGGTGAATCATCCATCGGTTTGGGCTGATAACGGGCAAAGGCCGCATCAGCCGTTTTGTTCCGGTTCGGGTCGAGCGCGACCAGATTGGATTGATCCGCTGCTTTGCGAAATTCATCCATCATTTCGTTAGCAGAGGCGTAACGATCCGCCGGGTTTTTCGCCAGCGCTTTCATCAGCACCACTTCCACCGCCGCTGGAATCGCCGGATTAATGTCACTGGGGCGGGGGAGTTCGCTGTAAATGTGGTCGTGGACAATGGCGTAGGGTGTATCCGCATTAAAGGGCACACGCCCCACCACCATTTCATACAGAATCACGCCAAAGGAATAAATATCGGTGCGGGAATCCAGATTTTTTAAGCCGCTGGCCTGTTCCGGCGAAATATACTGCGGCGTTCCCAGAATCATATCCTGGCTCATGGTCGAGGCGCTCATTTGCGCCATACGTGCCAGACCGAAATCGGTCAGGTACACATTGCCGTCAGTGCCAATGACGATATTGGAAGGCTTGACATCACGGTGCAGAACGCCGTGTTGGTGGGCGTAGGTCAGTGCGCCAGCCACATCGCTCATCACCGCCACGATCTGGTCGAGCGTTTGTGGCCCTTCCGACAGCACTTTTTTGAGCGTCTGCCCTTCGATGAATTTCATCACCAGATAAGGCTGTCCCTCATGCTCGTTGTAATCGTAGACCGGGACGATATGAGGATGTTCCAGCTTGGCGATGATCTGGGCTTCGCGCTCAAAACGCGCCAGAAAATCCGGGTCTTCCGAGAAAGCCTTATGCATCACCTTGATAGCGACATGGCGATCTAACTTGGCATGATACGCCTTGTAGACCGTCGCCATCCCCCCCTGACCGAGCTGACCGACCACTTGATAGGGGCCGACTGTCTGACCCTCATACAGCACCATTATGCGTTCCCCGAACCCATTTTTATTTACAGAAATTATAACCGATTGGCAGGTGATTACCTACACTATACGTTTGGATAAGCGTATAGGTTGTGTAGGAGAATTGGACTAGGGAAATCGTTGAAAGGCTAATGTGAAAAGTTTAAAGTATTCCTGTCCAGCCAAACACCCGCATCCTCAAAATTAATCCTAACTTGTGACCGAGCAGCCAACAGAAAAATCAAAATGGTATTCAGGCTATAATTCCGCGCGTTTGGGCTTTTCTTCCTCCACATAGTCATCATCGAAGTCGATCAGTTCACCATCCTCGGAAAGCTGCATTGCGCCGCTGTATCTTTTGGATGCATCTTCCTGACCGATCCGCACAATCGCATCCTGTATGGCTTTTTGCAGCAGTTGTTCCCGAAGCTGGGTATCGCGCCTGCCCAGACTGACCAGGGTTGCCACTGTATGGAACAGCAAACCCACCAGCCACGCCAGGATAAACAGCACTGCTGTTCCACCTAGCCAATTCATCGCCAGTGCCAGTCCGCAGACAATCACGAAGAGTGCAGCGTGTACTGCCAGTGCCTCAACCTGCGTCTTACGCTTTTGCTGTGCCAGTTTTTGCTCAACCTGACGGCTGATGGCGCGGTAATCCAGATCATTCCTGAACATGGGAATTCATCCCCGTAATTTTGAGTACATTCTATTCAACTATACGCAAAAGAGGGCGATACGTTGTGTTTGAATGCAAACTGCCGCCATAAGGTAGGAGATCGAATAGGGCGGCAGTCGCTTAAGCAGGGGGTGTCCCTGTGGAAATTACTCGGTTGTGGTGGTGCTGACTTTGAAGCCGCCGATGCCACCCTTATATTCGATGTTGATCTGCTGGCTTGCCAGTGCATAGCCTTCGGTTTCCCAGACACCGTTCTGGCTGATGAAATCATTGCCGCCCTTGATGCGCCGGAAATGAGAAGGCAGACTCGCGCCGCCTAGTCCGGTTGACAGTGTGACGCGCACGGCAGCATTCGCCGGGACGCGCACCTGTACCGCGCCGACACCGCCTTCGATATTCAGTCTGACCGATGCACCTTCGGCAACCTCGGCTTTCACCGACCCCACACCGCTCTTGATCTTGACCGGATAGGTGCTGTCCATCGCTGGCAGCAGGAGTCGATTTTCACCGACACCACCGTTGAGTTTTACTCTGGTTATGTTCAGGCCGCTCAAGTCGAGGCGGTTTTCGCCCACACCGCAGTCAATGTCCAGATTCAGCGGGATTGTGGGTGTCAGGCCGACATCCCAGCGTAGTTCCTCGTGGTTCATGATTTTTCCAACCACATCCTTGATCGGTGCGGCGACATCGTGGAAGGTGTGGCTTTTCTGCCCCAGTCGAACGGTTTTCTCGCTCTCGCCGGAAACCTCAAAGTTCATCTCGCCCGTATAGGCCACATCCGCATCAATCAGGTTATCGGAATCCACCAGCGCTTTCACATCGACGCGCCCGACAGAGAGATTCAATTTCACGTTGGCGGATTTCGCGCCGCCTAACCCTGTGCTGAAATGCTCATGTTTGACTTCTTCATCCGCCAGACCGATATTGCGGATTTGCTCGTTGATGCTTTCGCCCAATTTCTCGAATGAAAATGACCATTCGACAACGGGTTTTTTTTCCTGCTCACTCATGATTGTTGTGTCCTTTCGATATGCCCTGTTCAGGGTGTGTGTTTTCTCGCTTAGTTCTCGTTGTTAGTTGTTGGTTATTGGTTCTTAGTTGTTAGTTTAAGTCACTTGGGATTTACCAAGAACTAATCACTAACAACTAACCACTTTCTGTCCTACCGAACCCTCAATTCACCGATGCCGCCGTCGAAATGAATGACAATCTGGCGTTCGGCGTTCTCGAAATCCGGTGTTTGCCAGACTCCATTCGGACTGATTCCCGAACTGCTGCCACTGAGCTTTTGCAGGCGCGAACCGATATTCAGTTCACCGATACCGCTCCGGGCTTCGACACGTGCCGCCGCATCCGCTGGCAGGTTAATGACCGTTTCGCCCACGCCACCTTTAACTGCCGCGTGAAGGCTTGCGCCGGAGGGAATGGTCAGGTCAAGTTTGCCTACGCCGACCTGCAAACGCGCTTCCAGATCATCGGCGCGGCTGGGCAGGGTGACATTCATTTCGCCCACACCGCTGGTAATGTCCAATGCGGTCAGGTCGAAGCGGCTCAGATCAATATTCGACTGTCCCACGCCGCCGCGAATATCCAGATCAGTCGGCACATTCGGATTCAGGCCGATGTCCCAGCGCAAATCCTTATAGCTGTTGCGACCACTGAACCAGTTAGCCGGGTTGAACCATTCGTTTGAAACGCGCGAGGTTTGTCCCAGGGTGACGCGCTTCTCGCCGTTGCCTTCTGCCGCGAAACGCACTTCGCCCATATAGGCGACATCAGCATCCACCAGCAGATCGGGATTCGAAACCGGGACAATGGTGGTTTCTCCGATTGAAAGATCAAGCTTGACCCGCGCTGACTGTGCGGCATCCAGCGGGGCGCTGAAATGGTCATGATGCACCTCGCTCGGCGCTTTGTCCTTGCCGTATATGATGTATGCGCCCAGACCGATCAGCACCAGAGGCCAAAGATTCAGAATGCTGCCAATAATGCCCAGGTTTGCCAGCAGGAACAGTACCCCAACCCCGATCAGAATATACGCTGCGACAGGCGTATTGCCGTCTGAATTTTTACGCTTTTCTACAGTCACTTTTGCTTTCTCGTCCATGATACTTTGCCTTTCAGGTTGGGAAGATTCTGTTCCCGTTGTTACTCACGGATAAATTTGTGTACGGGAGGGGTTTGCGATCCTCCCATACAGAGCGCTTCTGCTCGAAAATGTTAGCGAACGGTCAGGCCGCCCACGCCGCCCTCGAAGTGAATAACGATTTGTCGTGCTGCGCCATCGAAATTGTCGGACTGCCAGACACCGTTTTCACCCATCGGTTTGCCATTGTCACCGCTCAGCCGGGTGTACGCCGAGGGAACATTGACACCGCCGAGGCCAGTCGTTGCATCTACTTTCACTGCCGCATTGTCTGGCACATCAATATTCACGCTGCCGACACCACCCTTGACCGTGATGGCTACCGCCGTACCCTGTTCAATGCGGATGTCTGCTGAACCCGTGCCCATAGTCAAATCGGCATCATAGGCTTTTTCCACAGAAGGCAGGTCGAGATTGATGCTGCCTACGCCAGCCGTCACGCGCAAATCGGTAAGCTGTAATTCGCTCAGATCGAGTGTCGTGCTGCCGACACCACCGCTGATATTCAGTGCGATGGGCACTTTCGGACTCAGTCCCACATCCCAGCGCAAATCCTGCGACCCGCTGAAGAGTCCAAAATCCCAAAAACTGTAGCTGGTCGGTGTATCCACGTTGCTCAGTGTGACGACTTTCTCGCTCTTCCCAGTGACATTGAAGTCAATCTGTCCCATATAACGTAGATCAGCACGAATAAGTTCATTTGAGTCGCTCAGGGCGTTGACTTTGGTCTCTGCCACCGAGAGATTCAGATTTACTTTCGCAGCAGTTGCATCTTCTACTGGCTCAACATACAGGCTTCCCTGTATATTCGGCGTGTTGACCATACCCAACCGGGGGCCAACTAACATCAGAACGACGATGAGCGCCACCCCGCCGATGCCAATCATTGTGCCCAGGCGGCGGTTAGTGCGCCCGAACAGAAGATCAAGACCAACGATGATGAGTACCAGCGGCCAAAGGCGGAATAACACCTGAATGCTGGCGGCCTGAAGAATATTCAGGTTGCTGAGTAACCAGATCAGACCAACCGCGATAAAGATCAACGGCCAGAATAAAGATCGGTCACGGAATGGTTGTGTGGTCATAATAAAACCCCCTGTCATGTGAATCCTATTGGATTCAAACTTTCATAGCCGGTACAAACCCATGAAATGACTCATGTTTCGCACCATCAATCACGTATACGTGTCTACGTTCTGAAAGTTTCGCATTGGATTACGGACGAAATGTAGTCAGGCGACAGGGGAATCGAAGCCACCACGCGGAATGTGGCTCAAAACATCAGTTTTACGAGGCATTTGAGTGACTATCAGGTTGGGGTTGGCATAACCTGCGGTATAGGACAGCCCGGCGGGCCTTCTGGTGGATACAGCCATGTTTGCTGAATCGGAGCTTGCGAAGCCATCGCGCGGAATTCATTGTAGGTGGCGATCAAATTCGGGCAGTCGCCCAGGATTTCAGCCGCCTGTCCCTGCAAATACCAGCACTCGAATTTGCGCTGGCCCACCGGGACATCCTGCATGGTTTGCAGCGAGGAGCAGCGATGCAGTGCGTTCTGCGCATTGGGGAAATCGCCCTGCAAAAATTGTTCTAATCCCAGTTGGTACCAACCATCTGCCCAACTCGGCGCAAGGTCAGTCACCTGCTGGCAGTATTGCACTGCCTGATCGCGTTCCCGCAGGAGGCTGGAAAGTTCGCACAGCCGCAGCCGCACTTTTACATTGTTCGAGTCATAGGTCAAAATCTGGTAGTAAGCCGCAGTCGCCGAATCCGTATCGCCGATTTGCAGGGCATACAGCGCCCGTTCGAAATACAGGGGAATCAGATGCTTGTTGAGTTTCAGCGCTTGTCCAATCGTCTGAATCGCACTCTGATAATCACCGAGATCACTGTAACTGGTCGCCATTGCCCGTAAACTTTCCAACTGCCATTCTGGCTGCTGTGCCGCTTGCTGGCTTTCCCGTAGGGCGATATTGAAGCTGCCGACTCCACCATAGGCTAATCCATTGGCAATGCGTGCCAGTGTATTATTGGGGTCGCGTTTGAGCACCTGTTGGGCGACTCGTGATGCTTCAACTGGCTGCCCATCCGCTTGCAGGGCATAAGCATTCAGCGCGAGGACAGTGTTATCGCCGGAATGGGTTTTGAGCGCTTCATTGGTTAATTCTAAAGCGGATTCGCGGTCAATGGCGTGGTTATAATCGCTGTAGCTGCGGTAAATCAGTGCCCGTACCAGCAGCGCCAGTGCATCGGTATTATCCGGATTCTGTTCCAGCGCACGACGGGCATAACTAATCGTTCCATCCAGATCACCGCGTGCGAAGTTCTGCTGTGCCGCCGCCAGATCATCGCCTTCGATGGGCTGCGTAC
This sequence comes from Aggregatilineales bacterium, assembly GCA_044226645.1. Classification (GTDB taxonomy): domain Bacteria; phylum Chloroflexota; class Anaerolineae; order Aggregatilineales; family Phototrophicaceae; genus CFX2. The sequence goes on along the minus strand of JBGAGR010000038.1, from coordinate 16,747 downwards.
TGAATTGCAGCCGCGTACCCAACCAGTTCCATGACAGGAATCCCACACCAACCACCAGACTCAACAGCAGCGTCAGGGACAAACACCCTGAACGTCGGCGGCTGCGCTTACGGAAGGATAGCCGGGATTGATCGCGGTGGATTCGCATAGTGATCTCACAAGCGTTGGAGCAGGACGACCTTCCACAATATTAACGAACATTTCACAGGATTGCACGTCATCCACGCCATACCATGAGGGGTATTTTGTACCAGTGTACAGAATTGTAATAACTACTGGTCGAGTCGCTTGAGCAAATCCTGAACACTGGGGTTCGCGCTGCTGCCTGCCAGCCGCGCATAATCGCGTAAATCAAGCAGCATCTGGTCATACTGGCTTTGCAGACCATAAATCTTGGCGCGTTCATAATACGCGGCAGGGTCATTCGGCAGGAGTTCAATCACTTTGCTGTAATCGGTAATGGCCTCGTCGTAACGGCTCAATTCGCGGTACAAATCCCCACGCAGGGAATAGGCATCAGGACTATCCGGCTTCAGTTTGATGGCGCTGCTGAAATCGGTAATCGCGTTTTCATAGACACCGATGCGGCGGTACACCAGCCCACGATAAATCAGTATGGAATCACTATCCGGTTGCAAATCAATGACGGTACTCAGGTCATCAATCGCCAGCACCGATTCTCCCAACCGCACATAATCCAGCGCTCGGTTGACATAGGCATCGGCATAATCCGGGATCAGGGTGACGGCCTGCGTGAAACTGCCTACCGCCTGCTCATATTGTGCCAGACCGTTGTAGGCCACGCCTTGCTGGTTATAGGCTTGTCCGAGATTGGGCTGAAGTTTAATCGCCTGATTTGCTGCGCTGAGTGCATTATCGTACTGTTGAAGCTGATTATAGGCGAACGATAGTCCCAGATAGGCTTCTGGAATCGTTGGATCGGCCTGTATTGCTTTGGTCAGCGAGTCAATGGCACTGGCATAATCACCCGAACTGAGGAAGGCCGCGCCTTTTTGGAATAAGGCCTGCGCCCCGCTGTCCGGCGTTGCTGTTGGGGCAGGCGTTTGTGCCTGTGTCACCCCGGCTAAACTGGCGAACAGACCGATCAGCAGGAGAGCAGCCAGTAGATACGCTTTTTTATTCATCATACCAGCCTTTACGTGCCTGTCTGGACGAACGCCAGAATCGCGACATTCTGGTCACAGTTGGACTGGGTGCTGACACTGTAGGTATCCGACAGCACCACTCCCTGCGGCGAAAGCAGTTGTACGGAATAGGTTTTTTCCTGCGGCGTGCCATTCAGGAAAAGCTCGAATCCGCCGGGGCCAAACGTCAGCGCTGCTCCGCTGAACACCACCGAATCAACACCATCCCCAATAATGTGGATGCCATAGCCGTTCAATGCGCTCCCGGTTGCATCGGTTACGGTTCCGGCAATGCTCGACCAGTTGCAGCCCTGATTATTGGCATTCGTGATATAGACCGGGGCAGCGGTTGAAAGCGCGAAGGAAAAAGCCGCTAGCGGTTGCCCCTGTGCATCCAATGGTATGGGTGTGAAGGTTGGGGTTGGCCCCTCAGTGGGCAGGGGTGTAATCGTAGGCGGCAAAAATGTCGCTGTGATGATGACTGGAAGCGGCGTAAATGGCGGAAATGGATTGAGCGGCGTGTAGGGATTGGCGGTGATGATGGCAAAAACCACAATAACTGCTACCGTCGCCACTGCGAAAATGAGCGTAATCAGATTCGGCAGGCAGGTACTTCGTGCCCGTATTGGGGCAGGCTTCGGAGCAGGGGCAGGTTTATCTTCTGTCTCGAATTCCAGCGGCGGGAATCGCTGCGGAACAGGCGTATTGGAACGCGCTTTTTCAATGGGCGGCGCGAAATCCGGCGCTTCCTCTGCCGCAGGTTCCGGCGGCGGAATCACTTCCTCGGGCGGGAATAATGGGCCGCGTGTGTCCAAACGGCGTTTGCGGTCTTTGCGCCCCAAACGCCGTACATTAGTCTGTTCGTCCTGCTCACTCATACCTAGCGCTCGCGCACCTGTTTGAAGTAAACCAGCGCCAGATTTTGGTCACAGTTTGACGGGAATGTCAGTGTGATGCGTGGCGAAATGACCGTTCCGGCGGCGCTTTGCAGTTCCAGGAAATAGGTGCCCTGATTGATTTTGTTATCGACCGTGATTTCCCAACCCGCTCCACCATACAGGGAATTGTTACCGCTGATGGTGGTCTGGTCGAAGTTCGTGCCGTACACATGCAGAATCAGACCATTGAGCGGTGCGCCGTTGATGTCAAAAACCTGACCGCCGACACCCTGCCAGGCACAGCCGCCGCTGTTGGCGAAGTTCTTGGTATACACCACAGGCTGTCCCTCGCGCAGATCAAACAGGAAAGGCGAAAGGGTTGGCGCGGGGGTTTCACTTGGCCCGGTGGGTGTTTCGGTGGGTGTTTCCGTTGGACTAGCCGAGGGCGTAAAAGTCGCGCTCGGTGTGAAAGTCGGTGCTGGCGTGTCCGTAATCGTGGCGGATGTCGTGATGGTTGGTGTCGGTGTTTCCGTATCAGTCGGTGTCAGCGTATTGGTCGGCGTATCCGTCAGGGTAGGCGGCAGGGTATTGGTCGGCGTATTGGTCGGCGCGAGTGTCGGGAGTACAATCAGTTCCGGCAGCGTGACCACCTCCTGTGGCTTCTGCACCGGCCCCCCCGCAAAACGGGCAGCAACTACGATGATCACCAGGATTGTCAGTACGACAAAGACAATGCTGATGATGTTATAAATACGCGCATTTCGTCCCATGCGTTCGTTCCCCCTCTATGCAGACCCCATCAATTTAGCGACCACGAATATGACTACGAGCAGTGTCATCACCAGAAAAATTAAACTGATGATGTTATAAATACGAGCTTTTCCTGTACCCATGTGTCACTCCCACTAGGGCTGCAAATACCGCTCGATGATTGCGTTGTCATAGAGCGGTCTAAGCCAGCCTTCGAATCGTGCCTGGGCGATATAGACTCGCCGGTCAGGGTCAACTGGTCGATTAGCGAATTCTATCGTCTGAATAATATGATACCCTAAGTCAGTGGTAATCGGGCCGCCGATTTCGCCCGGTTGCAGTGAGAAAGCGGCTGCCGAGAGTTCCGGTACCAGCAGTTCTTCCTGTGTAAACCATCCCAGATCACCACCATTATTGCGGGTGGTTTCATCCTCGGAGAGCGATTGCGCCAGGGTAGCGAAATCTTCACCCGCCTTCAAGCGCGTCAGGATGTCATTGGCGGCGGTTTCCGAGCTGACCAGAATATGCCGCGCGTGAACCTGACGGACATCACCTTCCAAATCTGTCGTGAGCGAATCCCGCACCGCGTTGGTGAGCAGGGTCGAGCGCAGGGTCTGTGTGAACTCGTCCTCAGTATATCCATTACTGGTCAACCACTGTGTCCAGGCATCACCTGTGCCTGCCGCGTCTTTCATCGACTGGACTTCAGCTTGAATCTGATCGTTCGTTACGGAGATGCCCTGCGCATCCGCGCCTTGCTGGATGAGTACCTGTTCGATCATCTGGTTCAGCACATCGGTTTGCAGCGCAGCCGCTGTAGCAGCATCACCTTCCTGCTGGCGACGTGCCAGCGCACGTGTAAAGTCCGGCAGCGTGATTTCAGTTCCATTCACTTTTGCCACCAATTCCACCCCGGCAGCATTGGTCGGCAGAACGGCTGTTGGCTGGGTTTGCTCAACCACAGCCGCTGGCGAAACCAGCAGTGTGGGATCAAGAGGATTGACAGTTGCGTCAGGGGCACTGCCGCACGCGCTTAACAGGAGAAGCAGCAGCCCGAAATAACGAAAACGATTCAAAATCACTGGGTTTTCCTTGATTGATGGTTCTAGCCACAGTATTTTATTATGCTATCGTAGCGCGATTGCGGCAAGTGAAGATGATTAGGAAAGAGGGACTGGTATGCTCTTTCCCGCTCACCGGGTCAAATCATTTGGGTAGGCCATCCAGTATGGCGAAGAAAATTAGCATGGTGTCCTGTGGGCGCAGCACGATGAGCGTCACGATAAGGATAATCAGTATTTGCAGCACCAGTCCGATTACCGGCACATTAACCCTGAGGGTCGAAACATACGGACGCGCCGGGTCATAACGCACACTCACGCTGGTTCCCACCGGATAGTCTTTCAGCACGCCTTCCGCCCGCCGTTTGGGGAATATGCCGCTGCGCTTTTCGTCCTTTTCCCGCCCACTCCATGACAATCGTGTCGATGTGTAGTTTTTGTCCTCCACCTTGTAACGATACTGGACGACAGGGCGGAAATAGTGCGTGCTGCCTTCTCCTGTACTGCGATAAAAATCCTGCACTCGTGACAGGATAACCTCGCCATCGGTTCGCCGCCACGACAGGCTGAACAGGATGCGTGTCAGAGCGCGCAGGGTCATAAACACGAAGGGCAGAAACAGCACAATCAGCAGGAATAGCGCGCCTAGTATCAGATAGGCACTGTCTTCCCCCAGACCGTAATTGGACGCGATCGGCGCGGTGACGGGCAGAAAACGCTCATTCACCGAGGTCAGAGTCGCGATGATGGTTCCCTCCGGCCCCTCTGGTGTGACAAATATTCCGAGCGTAAACACCGGAATGATGATGAGCAGCGCATAACGGATCAGCCATAGCAGGCTTAATCCACTTTTCAGGACAGCCTGTTCAGGATTGTCAGCCGGATAATACACCGTGACAGTTTTTCCGACAGGGTATTGCTGCACAATTTCATAAGCAACTTCTGCGCCGGCTGGTTTGGCATGTCGCCCAACGATAGCAATACGTTTGCCTGTATAGGAACCACCATCGGCCTCGAAAGTATAGGTAACTTGCGGGATATGGTAAATTTCCTCGCTGCCAACTTGCACTTCCAGATCAGAGCGCGTAATCGTTCCGTTGGTTCGCTTCCACCATAACACGCGCAGCCCTTGTACCGTTCGGCGGACGGTTATATAGAAAAAAGCCAGATAGGCGATGATGACAATCAGCGCGAATAAGCGACCATATAGCGGCCCATTGGTGTCCATGCGGAAACTATCCTTGTAAATTTGTGTTCGCGAGTCTGAGTTGTGTGTTTTCCCTTTAGAACTATACGATTATCCACAAAATTGGACAAGCAGTGCTCAATGGCTACACTGCTTGCCGCACCGTAAACGGATTAGAAAACGCTTCCTCCTATCCACCTGTTACGCTCGACACCTGGCAAAGGACTATGAAAGACTAACCTGAGTTAGATTTCTTGTATGCCACAGGTTTATGGCTGCTCCCAAAAGGATCATCAGCATAATCAGGAACAGTCCATTGCCGACTGAGCCAAGATATTCTTTGCCCTCTGCAATGGTGACAAATTCAGATGCCAGCGGGTGACCAAACGAATTGCCTACAGCGTGCATAATGACCGCAGGCCAGAATGTAGCCGTGACATTTCTGATTTCGCCAAAAACTAGCGTGAAGGCAAAGGTTGCCAAATAGAATCGGGGAATAAAGATCAGTAGATTTTCCGAAGTATAATCCCATGTAAGCTCACGAATATAGGGTAGATGCCAGGTAGCCCATACGGCGGCGACTAATGCGGCAGCCACGTAAAGATTGACCCCCAGCGAAGCCAATTTGGGAGCCAGATATCCACGCCATCCCACTTCTTCGAATATCGCGAAAATAAAGAAAAACGGTAAAGCGGACAGCGCGATCTGAAGAAATCGTTCCAGCGAGAAATCGGATATGGATGATACGGAAGTCAATGTCCCGATTAGCGCCGCCAATATCATTGTGACAGGGTAAGCCAGCAGACTGACGATATACCAACGACGATTCTTTTTGATTTCAGGTTTTGCCCCCAGATCAGACCAATCTCTGGTCACAAAACGGAGCAGCAGTGAGATGAGCAGGGGCGCAGCCGCCCACAATATGAAGCCCGGCCCTATTGAAGTTGGCGTACCGCCCAGCGAGGGCGCGACAAAAGCCACCATCGTTACCAGAGCCGAGAAGATGATAATGCGCTGGATTGTTTTCCTGCGTTCAGAAGCGTTCACGTTGTTTGTCTCCTGTGTTGACATATTGGATAAATTGAGACACACTGTCTCATATGAGTTGTTTTGTCTTCTCTAAAGACTACGTGTTTTCGGTCAGGAAAAACAAGAATCAATCGGGAGAATTTGTCTCGAATGAAACAGGAGCGTGCCAGATGTCTCAGCCAGCCAAGAATTTGCGCTTACGGCGAATGCAGAAGTTGCTGCGGGAGGCATTAATTGAGTTAATTGAAGAGCGCAGTTTTGATGCCCTTACCGTAGGGGAAATCACCGAGCGGGGTATGGTCAGTCGGGCTGCGTTCTACCGCAACTATCAGGATAAATATGATCTGGTTGAACAAATCTTCGCTGAAGCGATGCAGGCTTTATTCGATGCAGTATCAGAACCGGGGGCAGAACACCCTCCCCAAATCTGGGTGAAATTCTTTGAACACATTGCCGAATACGAACGGCTTTATCATGCTCTACTGGGGCGGAAAGGGAGTCCCTGGTTTGTGCTGAAAATGCGTGCAACCATGATCGATCTGGTCAAAAAATTTCAGCACCTTGCTTATGGAGAGTCCGCTACTGACTATCCCGTTTTCCTTGTCTCTGATGATTTTGTAGCGGATCTTGTGGCAACCATGTTTGTCGAAGCCGTTATCTGGTGGCTTGAGCAGGGAAAACCATATACCCCTCAGGAAATTGCCAATCGCTGTGTATTGCTGGGCGCTGCAATTTTCAAAGAGACGGCCACCTGGAAGTGAGCAGCATCGATAACGGAATTGCTCCCTGATATTCAAATAAAAACGGCAGTCGATTGCTCGGCTGCCGCTCGTTATGGTTCAGATGCATACGGGATTTAGTTTACCGATGGTGTCGGATCATCTTCTGCCAGCGCTTCATCAATTTGCTGTTGCAGGCGTTCGTTGATGACGGGCGAATGTCCGTTCTTGGCTTTCGTGCCATTTCCGGTAAAGACCGATGCACTCACCTTACGCTTTTCAGACGGCTTTCCGCCGCGCATCAGCATCCATGCACCCGCGCCAATCAGCACCATCGGCAGCAGGAGGTTGCCGAATGCGCCGTGATCGAACACAACCAGTTCAAAGAAGGCTGCTGCTACGATGAAAGCGATGCTGCCCCAGCGGATGAAACCTTGTCCGGTCTGGTAGGTGTTGGTTTCGCCTGTGCGCTTGCCCATAAAGCTGAGTGCCAGCCCCAGAAACACCGGATACAGCGTCCAGGCATAGGCCCAGCTTGCCCAATGGTCGGTGATATTCTGGTACAGCAGAATCGCGCCCGTTCCAGTGATGATCGCGCCCGGAACCGCGAATCCAGCCTTTTTCTTGTCGCCTGTGTAAGCCGCGTACAGGAAGATCGCACCCGGCAGAATGATGAAGAATGGCCAGATCATGCCGAATGGACTAAAACCAAAAATCTGCGACAGTAAAAAGAGGCCGCCGATCCCGATTAGTAACAATCCCGTTCCTGAACGTCCAGATTGTGCAGTCATTGTGATATACCTCATCTCATCTTGCTTGCTTTGCTCTATATACGCACTGTTTTTTCCAGAGTTGCGCGGTCAGCATATTCAATCTGTTATAAACTGTGTAACATAGCCCGCTTTGCTGATCAGCAGAGAGGAAACTTTCATGTATTTGCGTCAGGTTCGTTTGCTTCTAGCCGTAATTATCCTGTTGCTTGCCGCCTGTACCCTGAATACTGCCGCGCCGACTACATTGCCGCCCACCGAAACCTCGGCAACGGGTCAACCCATGTTGAATGATATTCCGCTGGTTGGCTATACTGACATTGAGCCATCCGGCGTGGCAGGGTGTGTGCTGCGTAATAGTGGGACTGCGCCTGTGAACATTTATGCGGGTTCCAGTGCGGATTTAAGTGTCATAGCGCTATTGCAGCCGGGAACAGGTGTACCAGGTTATGAGTATGAGAATGGCTTCTATCATGTTAATTTTACGGTCTATCAAACTGAAGTCGTTGGCTGGATTGCCGCAGCAGAAACCGCTGTTGAGGGCGATTGCCTCGAAATTCAACCGCCAGCCGGATGCAGTGTGCAGCCTTCTGTCGGGCGCGTCATCGACATCTACGCGCAGCCGGATCGGAATTCACAGCTTGTCAGCGCACTAAATGAACGCTATTTCCTGCCCTTCATCCAGCTCAATGCCGATCACTGGTTCAAGGTCGATCTGGGTGGCGGACAATCGGGCTGGATTGCCCCGGATGAAGGGAAGCTGGTTGGTGGATGTGATTAACGGATAGTGAACCCAACTGGCATTGTATTTCCATATGAATCATCGCTGAATGATGTAACATACAAGCCAATTGCAGGGTCTATATAGCGTAAATTCATGCAGGTTGTGAAAAGGAAATACAATGGCGACAGAAGTAGCGACATTAGCGGGTGGATGTTTCTGGTGTCTGGAAGCGGTCTACGATCAACTGAAGGGTGTCTCAGCGGTTGAATCCGGTTACGCTGGCGGTAAAGTGCCGAATCCCAGCTATCAACTGGTCTGCACCGGAACCACCGGACATGCTGAGGTTGTACAAATCCAGTATGACCCGCAGGTGGTCAGCTTCAAAGACCTGCTGGACGTGTTTTTCACCATTCACGACCCGACCACGCTCAACCGGCAGGGTAATGATGTCGGCACGCAGTATCGTTCCGCCATTTTCTATCACACGCCCGAACAAAAGCGCATCGCTGAACAAACCATCGCCGAAGTGAATAAATCAGGTGTGTGGGATAAGCCGCTCGTCACGGAGGTCGTGCCGCTGGATAAATACTATGCGGCGGAGGATTATCATCAGGAATATTTCGCCAATAACCCGGAGCAGGGCTACTGCCGCGTCGTCGTTGCGCCCAAAGTGGCGAAGTTCCGCAAGCACTACATTGACCGCCTGAAGAAGTAACCCACTTTCCTCAACCGGGAGCCGAGACACCATCTCGCTCCCGGTTTTTATTTCCCGCGCTGCTCCCTCTGCTATAATGGCATAAAGCAGAAAGGAAATCGTCTATGGTGTCCATACGATTATCAGTGGTTATCGGGGAAGATCGCCGTCTGGTGGTTGATTTGCCAGACAATACACCCGTTGGCCCCGCCGAACTGGAAATTCATCCCGTCGAAATGTCTCATACTCAGGAATATGAGGAAATAAAAGCACGCTTATTGGCGGCAGGTCTACTGGCTGCGCCAACCGCTGAAGAATTGGGTATTTCTAATGATGCTGTGCCCCTCACGCTTGAAGAACGGCTGCGTATCGGTCAAATGCCTCCAGATGCACCCCCTGTAGAAGCATTGGTTGATGAAGATCGAGGGGAATGGTGAGTCAGTATTTCGTTGACACCAGTGCATTAGCAAAACGATATTTGATTGAAGTTGGCTCAAAGTGGGTTACAAGTTGGGCTGAGCCTTCCGCCAATAATACTATTGTTATTAGCGAATTGACTCTGGTTGAAATTCGATCTGTCTTTAGCAAGCGAGTGCGCGGTAATTTTCTCTCAAGCGCTAACGCATTAAAACTACACATAGATTTTCTGACTCATTTACAACGGCAATATATAATCGTCGCAGTTCATAGTCGCATTTTGGCACAGGCGGGAACCCTGGTTGATCGCTACGGTCTCCGCACGCTAGATGCCATTCAACTCGCTTCCGCTGTCCAAGCATCATCTCCCGTCGTGAATAAATCGCTGATCTTCATCAGCGCCGACAACAATTTACTGGCTGCCGCTGCGGCTGAAGGCTTCCCGGTAGATAATCCGAATAACCACCCCTAGAGATAAATCTCATGCAAGACAAACTCGCGCAGGCTGCCGAACACCGCGCCGCGCAGCGCTACGACGAAGCGCGCCAACTTTTATCGGAACTTCATGCCGCTCATCCCGACGATGCAGCCGTCAATTATCAGTATGCATGGCTGCACGATGCTACAGGCGATGAACGCGGCGCAGTCCCGTACTACGAACGCGCCATCCAGCTTGGGCTGCCCAAAGACGATCTGCGCGGGGCACTGCTCGGCCTCGGCAGCACCTATCGCACATTAGGCGAATATGCCAAAGCGGTAGAAACCCTGCGGCGCGGCATGACCGAATTTCCCGACGCACGTGAATTTCCGGTATTTCTGGCGATGGCGCTCTATAATACGGGCATTCATGCCGAAGCGATGGAACTGCTCTTGCTCACGCTGGTCGAAACCAGCAGTGACGATGGAATCAAACGCTTCGAACGCGCCATCCGTTTTTATGCCGATAAACTCGATCAAACCTGGCCTTAAAGGAGTCCACATGCCGATTCACGCTTACATCGCAGGGCCATTATTCAACGAGGGTGAACGCTGGTTCGACGACCAGATCGAGCAGTGCGCCAGTCAGGCCGGGTTGACTACCTTTCTCCCGCAACGTGACGGTAAGGAAGCCAAAATCATCAGCGCCGAAAGAGCCGCCCGTATCTTTATTGAAGATCGTGACGCGATTGATAAAGCGGATATTGTCGTCGCCAATCTGAACGGCATCACCACAGACGATGGGACAGCATGGGAACTCGGTTATGCCTACGCCAGAGGTAAGCATCTGGTCGGCATTTACACTGATTGGCGCACCCAGTTCCATGACCAGACCGTGAATCTGATGATCGAGTGTTCGCTCAATAAGCTGGTGGGTTCGCTGGATGAACTCCGTGTCTATCTCCGCGATTACGCTGCGCAGCATCCCTAAACAAAAATGCCCCTCGTTCAAAGGGGCATTTGTTGGTATCCAATATTCCGTTTTTCGCCCTCTCCCAGGCGTACTCGCCGGTTGGGGTGAGGGCTGGTATCTTACCCGCCCGGAGCCAGTGTCGCCAATGGCGCTGTAGTCGGCTGTGTGTTGTTCACCGGAGGCGGTGGCAGTGTCGGTTGGCTGTTGGCAGTATCTTCTTCACTGCCGCCTGTTGTGCCGGTTTGTGTTGCTACGGTCAGCGGAGTCGTATTGCCGCTTGTATTCGGGACACTTGCCCCGCTGTCAGGATTCGCCGCGCAGCGGAAACCAATCGAGAGTGAATGATCTGCCGGAGCTTTGCTGGTGCGCTGTACCGCGCGGGCGAAAAACGGCTGGTCTGCCCACGAACCACCGCGCACAACGCGCTCGGTTCCGGCAGGTGGCCCCTGCGGATTCGGCGGGATGGGCTGCGGCCCCTGCACGAGCTGGTTGTAGTAATTGGCGGAATACCAATCGTAAACCCACTCTGCCACATTGCCAGCCATATCGTACAGATCATAATTGCCGAGCTGATAACTGCGGATGGCCTTTGCGCCCTTCAGATTATCATCGGTTTCGACGGGGCGGTTGGTACGCGCCCGTGTAACATCAAAAGTGTTGCCCCAGGGATACATTGTGTTTTGCAATCCCCGCGCGGCATGTTCCCATTCGGCTTCGGTTGGCAAACGACGACCAATCGCCTTGCAATAGGCTTCTGCCCCATACCAGGTCACACCTGCGACCGGGTAATCCAGAATACTGTCGTTCACCCGGTAATTCGCCGTGTCAAAAATGATGTTGCTGTGTTCATCTTCCGCGCGGGTCACGATGCAAAGCTGACCCTCGCAGCCAGTACGGTGACTGTTCGCGCCCATTGAGGTCAGGAACGCCAGATATTGGCGGTAGGTGACTTCAGTCTCTTCCATCTGGTAAGCGTCCAGCGTAATCGAGTGCGGCGGCGATGAATCCTGTCCCATCGCGATGTCGCACAGACCTTTATACACATTCACGCATTCATTCACTGCGTCGGCGACTTCCTGCACTGTTGTGCCCATGTCGAAGGCTCCGCCGTCAATGCGCTTGAGGATCGAGGTTATCCCTTGCAGTTGAGCCGGGATATTCACCGCTTGCGAAACCAGTGATTGTGTGGTTGGGATGACTTGAGTGGTCGCGGTGGCGCTGGGTTCCACCTGGATCAGATTCGGATCAGTCGTCGGGGTGCTGGTGGGCGCTTGCACATTGACCTGTGGAAGTGGTGTCTCGGAAGGCAGCAGCGCCTCGGTTGGCTCTGGAGTCGGGGTCACGGGCGCTGGCGTATTGGTAATCACGAATGGCGTTTGTGTTGCGCGGTTCGCGGCGAATACGCCGTCCAGATTGACAATACTGGTCGCGACCAGTGCCAGTCCGATGATTGCCGCGCAGCCAAAACCGACCACGAAGCCGATTACAGTCCACTGCCATGCGCCGCTGCCGCCGCGCCGGCCTCGTAAACTGCCATAATTTTGTCGTGCCATAAACAATTCTCTCCATATGATCGGGCGGGTTGGAATCATCGTCCCGCATAAAACACCTGTTGCGGTGTTCCCGCCCGTATCTTCTCGTATCTACTGTACGGACGGCCTACAATAATAGCTGTTACGGGGCAGAACTCCAACAGCGGATTTAAAAGCGTTGCTAAATCGTCGGGTAAACCAATTATTCAAGACCGCTTGACAGCCGTGAACGCAGCGGCTACGCTATTTCAAATAATATAACCTCAGTTTTGACTACCCTGAACATATTCCCAGTCGAATCTGCTTTCCGGCAAAACTCAGGTTGCAGCATAGATAAGGATGATCGCCTGTGGTTGGTGTGCAAACCCAAGAGGAGTCTGCCTCAATCGCGGATGGCCCCAAACCAGTCAATCTGCGTCAGGACTTGGGACAGCTTGCGGATTTAATCGAACTCGCCTTCGCCAGCAGCATGGATAACAATGGTCGTGCAGCCGTCGATGAAATGCGCAGCCTGAGCAGGATGGGTCTTGGTCTGACCGTCCTAAGTGGATTGAACAATCTTGCTCAGGGCATGGGTAGCGGTTATGTCTGGTACAGCGGCGGGCGCTTGGTTGGCAATGTCTCGGTTTATCCCTCAGATGATCCTAAACAGTGGGTGATTGTCAATGTCGCCGTACATCCCGATTTCCGGCGGCGCGGCATCGCGGAAAAACTGATGCAGTCCAGCATGAATATGATCCGCGAACGGGGGGCGCAAAAAGCTATTCTTCAGGTCGATGCCGATAATCCTGTTGCGCGGCGTTTATATACCCGCCTCGGTTTTATCGAAGAACGCGGCTGGACAAGCTGGCGGCGCGGTGGCTCCTATTCCAGTCCACCCCCTTTTGAGACCGAACCGCGCATCCATATCACCCACCGGCGCAGCAGCGAGTGGCAGTCCGAGTATGCTTTAGCGGAATATGTCCGTCCATCTGCGATGGGCGGCCTGGGCTGGCTCCGTCCGCTCGAACCGCGCCGCTTTACCCAGAGCTTTTGGCGGCAGGTGGTCGATTGGATGAACTTCCGCACCAAAGAGCGCCTGGTTATCCGTTCCAATGATGAAAGTGAAGTGCTGGCCTCGCTGTGGGTCGAGAGTAGTCTGACCAGCAGCAGCACCGAACTGACCCTGCTGGTTCATCCGGATTATGAAGGTGTGTACGACGAAGCCCTCATCAATACTGCTGTGCGCCGCTTTGGCACATCCGCCCTCACCATCGAGCATCCTTCAGACCGCACCGTGACCAGTGCCATCCTCCGCCGCTACCACTTTAACACCCGCCGCGAAGTTGTCCATATGCGCTGGGACATTGCCTGATTTTGTTAGTTGAGTTGTGAGAGGAAATACAAACCCACGATGGGTGTTTGGCTAGAGATTGTCGTTATTGTTATTCTGACGGTTTTGAACGGTATGATGGCGATGTCCGAAATTGCTATCATCTCAGCGAAAAAGGTGCGTTTACAGCGCATTGCTGCTAAAGGCAGCCGGGGCGCACAGCGTGCCCTCGAATTGGGTGAGTCACCAAATCGCTTTCTTTCGACAGTACAGATTGGCATTACGCTGATCGGCATTCTGATGGGTGCTTTTGCCGGAGCCACCATCTCGGAGGAATTGGCAGCGCTCCTGCGTCGCATCCCCCTATTGGAAGCCGCTGCGGAAGTGCTGGCGTTGGCTATGGTTGTCGGGTTAATCACTTATCTCTCGTTGGTGATTGGCGAGTTGGTTCCCAAGCGCATCGGTATGCAGAACCCGGAACGAGTAGCGGTGCTGGTCGCGCCCTTGATGCACTGGCTGTCGATTGTGACGGCTCCTTTTGTGCATCTGTTAAGCCGCTCAACCGATCTGGTGCTGCGCCTGTTCCGTATCAAATCTGTAGATGATTCAGCCACCACCGAAGAGGACATCCGTTCGCTCATCAAGCAGGGCATCCAGACGGGCGTTTTTGAGGAACGCGAACACGATATGGTCGTCGGTGTATTCGGGCTGGATGACCGTAAAATCAGTTCGGTCATGACACCCCGCACTGAAGTCGATTGGGTCAATCTGGATGATCCGCTGGAAACCAATCTTCAGGTGGTCATGCAAAGCCAGCATTCGGTTTTCCCGGCGGCACATGGTTCGCTCGATCAGGTCGTCGGAGTCATCCGCGCGAAGGATTTACTCAACCGGATGCTGAGTAAACAGCCTGTTGATCTGGAAAGCTGCATTCGCGAGACGTTGTTCATTCCGGAAACCGCTGCTGCTTCCCATACCCTCGAATTGTTTAAACAGTCTGGTAAGCATACCGCGCTGGTGATTAGCGAGTATGGTGGCACGGAAGGGCTGGTCACGCTCAACGATCTGGTCGAGCAGATTGTGGGCTGGATGGATGAGCCGGAAGCTGTGCAGCGTTCGGATAATTCCTGGCTAGTGGACGGTCTCCTGACGATGGAATCGCTCTACAATATACTCGGTTTGGAGGAAACACCGTCGGAGGTGAAAAATCAAACTCTGGGCGGATTTGTCATGGAGCAGCTTGAGCAGATTCCGCGCGTTGCCGACCATTTCGAGTGGCAGGGAATCCGTTTTGAAGTCGTGGACATGGACGGCAAGCGGGTAGATAAAGTCCTCGTTCAGATGATTCAATAGGGCGGGATGATGTTCAAGGCTTTGCTGCGATTGTTGTTCGGTGACAACCAGAACCGTAAATCCTCTGAAAGGAAGGAACGTTTCACAATTTGTTCCAGAAACGTATTATCGAACGCATCTGATGAAGTAAAACGTCTTCAACAACCGATTATCGAACCACATCATTTATTGGTCGGTATCCTGCAAGAGCCAGAAAGCACAGCCTTCGACATCCTGCAAAAATCGGGTTTAACCATTTCTCTGGTGGAGAGCAAAATACCAGCTTCACTGGACTCTGGTAATGCTGAGACCGCACATCCCGACTTATCAAATCAGATGAAGAAAATACTGGAATATTCTGTCGATGAGGCACGACGTTTTGGGCATACGCAGGTTGGCACTGA
The DNA here is from genome assembly GCA_044226645.1 of Aggregatilineales bacterium. Taxonomy (GTDB): domain Bacteria; phylum Chloroflexota; class Anaerolineae; order Aggregatilineales; family Phototrophicaceae; genus CFX2. The sequence goes on along the minus strand of JBGAGR010000038.1, from coordinate 1,404 downwards.
GCATCTGTTATTGGCGATTATGCGTCTGAAAAACTCACTTGCCTACGAAATGTTGAATGAATCAGGCATTAACTATCAGCAGGTAAGAACCTGGATATTCGAGATGCCGCAACAGGGTCAATTACGCGAAAGTGTCTCTGAGCCTCCATCAGATAGTAATGTAAGTCAGGGCGGGTGATCCTGTCCGCAGCGAAATCATCCGAATCCTCGAATCTCCGCCTACCGTCAAGCAAGAATAAGTCGAACACGCTAAACTCTTACTGGTAGCTCGTCATTCATGAGTGAAGGGGAGTGTAGCAATGCCACCCAACAAAATGGAGCTTTTGCTCGGCCTATTGCGAGAAGTGGACGGCAAAGGAGGACATGTGCTGCGCGACGCAGGGCTGGGATACGAACAGGTCGCGCAAGCTGTCCCCGCATTTCCCCAACCGTTTCGCGGAACCACATTAGATTTATCCGACGATACCAAGCGTGTTCTGGAATTAGCGACTGAAACCGTCCGCGAACGCAGTCAACTCTATATCGGTACAGAACATCTTCTGATGGGCATCCTGAAGTATCCCGAATGCCGGGCATTTGAATTGTTGCAGCGCTTCAACATCGAACCCGAAGATTTGCGCCAACAGGTACTCAAGATATTGGGGGAAAGTCCTGCCCAACCCTCACCTCCGCCGAAACAGGCAGCGGAGTTACCGCCTTTCCGTAAACAGCCTTCGGGTTTAATCCATGTTATTGAAAGCAAGTCCTTTGAAATTATTCAGGGAACCATCGCCAAAATTTTGGCGATGGTCGGAGAAGGGAAATTGACCTCGGAGCAGGCAATTGAACTGATGACAGGCTTTCAACCTTATCTCGCGCCATCAACCGGGCAGAAAGCTGAATTGATCGCGCAATCACTGGGTGCAGTTGACATGGAAAAGCGTAAACTGCATATTGTGATTCGAAATATCGCCACGCGAGACATTGTTTATGAGACAACTACTCCTTTTCGGCAGGCTATGGATAATCTCGATACACTCGTACTCGCCGCAACGCAGGACTACAATGGCTGGTTTTGGGCGGAGAATGTGGATGCCACCAACCGGCTCGAAATTCGCATCGAAGAGGACAACGCATGACCGACACGATTCTACTGGTTGATGACGAACAGCACATTATTGATCTGGCGCAGATGTACCTGGAACAGGATGGCTACCGCGTCACCAGCGCTACCGATGGCGCGATTGCCTTGCAGCGCATCCTCAGCGAAAAACCGAGCCTCGTCGTGCTGGATTTGATGCTGCCGGGGTTGGATGGCTGGGAAGTCTGCCGCCGTGTCCGTGCCCAATCCGATATACCGATTATCATGCTCACCGCGCGAAATGATGATATTGATAAAATCGTCGGGCTGGAACTCGGCGCGGA
>JBGAGR010000037.1:0-39434 GCA_044226645.1 Aggregatilineales bacterium | reverse complement strand
ACATCGGGCAGCGCGGCAGGTTTTTCGATTACTTCGCGGAGGTCATCAACATCCATCGGGAGGACGGATTTGGCGCGTTTTTCGAGCAATTTGCCGAGTTCAGGATAATTCATAGGGCGGTCATAGAAATCGGCGCGGAGAGTGATGAGGACGATGGTCTGTCCGGCGGGTTCGGTGGCGGCAGTGACGAGCAAATCAATAAAATGGCTGCGCTGGTCGGCATCGGTGGTCTGAGTAAACAATTCCTCGAACTGGTCTATCAGCAGCACGAGGCGGGAATCGCGCTCTTTGACCAAGCGGCGGGATAAGCGATGCAAACCGCGCGAACTGTCATCAAGGTCTTTCAAGACATCGCTGGTGCTGATTTTGAGGGCATCAGCCAAAATGACTGCCAACGATTCGAGTGGCTGTGCTCCAGGGAGAACAGGATCGAGATAAACCCAAGTTTTGCTGTTGGGTAGAGCATTTTCCTGCAAGCGCGGGAGTAAGCCTGCCATGACGACACTGGATTTGCCTGACCCGCTGGGGCCAACGATGGCGAGGAAGCGATTGGTATCGGTGTTTTCGTTCAACGCTTCGATGAGTTCGGTGATGAGCTTGTTGCGTCCGAAGAAATCACCTTTATCTTTGCCTGTGAAGGCGCGTAAGCCTTTGTAGGGATTGCGTGGTTCGAAATCGGGTTCAGATTGTGGCACAGGTGCAGGTGTTACGGATGTCGATATGAGACCATTCAGTGTGGCGACGGTTTCGAGTAAGGCGGCTTTGTACTTTTTTGCTCGTGCATCAATATACTGTGTCCCAATCCAGCCCATTCGCACACAATCTGCCCATTGATCGCCCTTTGCCCAAAGCGCAATGACATCTCGCTTATACATTTCAGCTATCAGAAGTTCGTCCCGAACGTAACGTGATTCGCGTGAGATGGGAGACGCTATCAGCAAGACCACATAGGCGTTTCGTATAGCTTCACGGATGGCTTGTTCCCAATCGGGCGTGCCGGCTTTCAATCCCTGCGTATCAATCCAGACCGTGATACCAGCGGAATTTAGGTCGTCAGTTAGTTTTTTGACGAACTTTTTGTCATCGGTGGAGTAAGAAATGAAGACGTGGGAAGCGATCATCCAAGCAATCCTGTTTAACTATGTAGGGTGCCTGAATATTACTGTAGCGTAAATTGGCTAAAAGTGCATGTGGGTGCATCGTGACATGTCCTCATGAAAATAGCCACAGCACCCACGATTTATTGACGGTTATTTGCCAGCAACGGGGATAAAGATTACGACGGAAGTTCCCCGACCAAGGACGCTTTCCAGGCGCAGCGAGCCGCTCATAAATTCAATTCGCTGGCGCATTTTGCTTATTCCAGAATTTTTCTGCTGACGTTCGATAATTTTTGTGTCAAAGCCAACGCCGTTATCGGCGACGGTGACTACAATGCTGTCATCGAGACGTTTGAGGCTGATGTCGATGGTCGTGGCGTGGGCAAATTTGCGCGCATTGTTGACGGCCTCTTCAATGACATAGAAAAGGGTGCTTTGCTGATTGAGATTGAGCGTGGCGGCAGCGGCTTTATCAAGCTGAACGGTCACAGCCTGATTGTAAAGCTCGTACATCTTTTCGGCGATTTGATTGAGGGCGGCTTTCAAGCCTTCATTTTCGATGGCAGAGGGATGCAGCGTAAAGAGCATGTGGGTCATTTCGTTGACGGTGCGACGGGCTAAGTCCTCTACCTTGTCGAGAGCAGCGGGGATTTTTTCAGGACTCTGGGCGAGCATTTTTGAAATGACACCCATACTCCCGGCGATAGCGGCAACATTCTGGACAGGGCCGTCGTGCAAGTCCTGCGCTAATTTTTTGCGGGTGCTGTTATCGGCTTCGATCATGCGATCCCGCTCATCCTGCAAATTCTGATAGAGCAGCGCGTTTTGCAGGGCGACGGTGGCCTGTGAGGCGATAAAGCCCATCAGGTCGGCATCCGATTCGGTGAAAGCATCGAGTAGGTTGCTGGCGTAGATAAACACCCCATAGCTATCGTAACCGGCGCGAAGGGGGACACATAAGACGGCTTTCATATCCTGAAAGGATGCGAAAAATTCCAATTCCGGGTCAAAGTTCGGGTTCACTCCAATGATGGGTTCGACCTGCTTTAGACACTGCCCAACGATGCCAGTTTCGCCCCGGATGGTTTTGCCTTCGTCCATACGCATGAAGCCCCGGTTAGCGGCTACATACAACAAATTATCGCTGGGACGAAAGAGCAGCGCCGCCGCGACAATACGCTCTTTGGTGGATTGTTCGGTCGGGCGTAGGCCTAAAACGCCCGTTTGGAGTCCGGTTTCGATGACCCTCTCGTAATTCAAATCGCTGCTCAAAAGCCCCGCCATCTGGTAAATGGCTTTGGTGCGAACCTGAGTCGCGCTGAGTTCCTGACGCAACTGCTGGTCGGCAACGGACAACTGCTTTTGCTCAAACTGAATGGCGGTTTGAATGAAGCGCATTTCAATCGTGCTGGGAACATTGCGAGCAGCCCAGGCGCGGGCTTCCCGGAGCTTTATGCCGCGATAGAGATCATCGCTGCGCTTTTCGCGCTTGAGCCATTCTTCAGCATCGCGGCTGATGCGCTGCTGGGTCTGAATGTCTTCACGCGCGGTTCGAATCCAGTCCGCCAGACGCGACCATTCCCGCAGCAGGGCTTCGTGGCTGACCTCAACGGTGGCAACATTGGCAACGCGGTTGGTCATCAAGAGGCGTTTGTCGGTCAAGAAGAGGACGATCTTTTTTAGTCGTTCACTCTGGACACGATCCGGCAAGGCCAGTTCGCTAAAAGCAATTCGTCGTCTGGTTAAGTCCTGCTCACCGGCTCCCGGTTCAATGAGGCGCAAAAACAGGGAGCGGACTAATTTCTGATCTTCTTCGGTGGTGAATTTGCCGTAGACGAACTCGGCATATTTGGCGAGTGCGCCTTTAATGCCGCCTAATTTGCGGTAGGCATCAATCGTCAGGAGATTTTTTGAGCGGTTGCGCACTAATTGTTCGAGGGTGAATTGCAAAAGGGGGAGTGCGCCCACCTGTCCGCTGACTTCGAACAGTAAATCACCGATCAGACCCGGCTCGAAACTTAAGCGAACATCGGGCAGTTTGGCGGGTTTTTCGATCACATTGCGTAAATCTTCCAATTCCATCGGCAAAACGGATTTGGAACGACTCTCTAATAACTTACCCAGTTCCGGGTAATTCATGGGACGGTCATAAAAGTCGGCACGCAGGGTGATCAAAATCAGGGTTTGCCCATTGGGTTCGGTGGCGGCTGTTATGAGAAGATCGATAAAGTGATCACGCTGTTCCGGGTCGAGCGTTTGGGTGAAGAGTTCTTCAAACTGGTCAATCAGCAAGACGACCCGTGAAGTGCGTTCCCGCACCAAACGGCGTGCCAGCAGGTGCAAGCCACGCGACCCGCGATTCAGGTCTTCCAGTACGCTGGTGATGCTTACATTCAGCCCATTGGACAGGACGACAGCCAGTGACTCAATAGGCTGTGAACCGGGCAGCACCGGGTCTAAATAAATCCAATTTTCACTCCCCGGCAAGGCCCCATCACGCAGATGAGGGAACAAGCCGGCCATGACGATGCTGGATTTGCCTGATCCGCTGGGGCCAACAATCGCCAGAAAACGATTGGTTTCTGAGGTTTCCTTCAAGGTCTCGACCAGATTGGCAATCAACTTATCGCGACCAAAGAAGTCGCCTTTATCAGTGCTGGTAAAGGCGCGAAGTCCTTTGTAGGGATTGCGGGGTTCAAAATCCGGTTCTGGTTTAAGGATTGGTTGGGTGGACGATTTCTTGACAGGGGCAGTGCGAAAATTATTGAGTGACCGAATGACTTCGGATAAAGCATTCTCATAGTTTTTTCCACGCGCATCGGCATATTGGGTGCCGATCAGTCCTAAGCGCACACATTCCGCCCACTGCTCTCCCGATGCCCAAATCGCCAGCAGGCTGCAATTGTACATTTCAGCAATGAGGAGTTCGTCACGAACGAAGCGGGATTCACGCGAATCCGGGGAGGCAATGACCAGGACGGCGTAGGAACCACGAATGGCATCACGGATGGCCTGTTCCCAATCGGGCGTGCCGACTTTTAAGCCTTCTTTGTCGATCCAGACATTGACGCTGGCCTTTTGCAGATCGGCAATCAGTTTGTCAACGAAGACTTTATCCTGACGCGAATAGGAGATAAAGACGTGGGAATTGGTCATCCATGCTTTCCTGTCGAACCGGGTGTATAGGACATTACTGTAACGTAAATCGGGGAAAATTGCTGGACTGAAGCGAGCGCGATGAGCATGTGAGGCCAAGTTTTATAGCAGGCTTAACCTACACGGGGTAGAGTTTAGGACTGTATCTTGAGGAGGCATTACGATGACATTACCGCAAATTTTCGTTGTAGTTGTTTTGCTCGTTCCGCTGCTGCTGATTGCAACCAATCGACTGCGTGAGGATGCGGGGGCGCTGCTGATCGCTGCGGCGCTGGGGATCGCGCAGTCGTTGGGATTACCTGTGTTAGGAGCAGCCAATACACCCAATGACGCTGTAAAAGCCATTTCGGGCTTTGGGCAGCCAGTTGTTATTACTTTGCTATGTTTGTTTATTGTCACACGCTGTCTGGACAAGACTGGGGTCACACGCTGGATTGCCCGAAGGGTATTGGCTCTAGGCGGGAAGTCAGAAAATCGGTTGATTTTTTTATTTACCCTGGCGACGGCGCTGCTTTCTCTATTTATGAACAATTTGGCGGCGGGGGCACTGCTGCTGCCGAGCGCAATGGATGTGGCACGACGTACAGGCATTAAGCCCAGTAAGCTCTTAATTCCGGTGGCGTATGGCAGTTTGTTGGGCGGGTCAGCCACTTATTTCACGAGCGCCAATATCATTGCCAGCGATTTGCTGACGATTGCAAATCCGCCGCAGAGTCCGCTGCATATTCTGGATTTTACGCCGACAGGCGGGTTGATGGCGATTGGGGGCATTGTGTTTATGGCTCTATTCGGAAAGCGCTTTTTGCCAGAGCGGGAGCCATCGCCAGAACAATTGGTGGTGCGGCGGACGGGGAGCCAGCTTGAAGATGATTATCAACTGGGCGAACGGTTGTGGGAGGTGGAGATTCCGGTTGGATCGCCGCTGGTCGGAAAGCGTTTGGAGCAAACCGGGATTCGCAGACAACTCGGTTTATCCGTTCCAGCTATCTGGCATGGGCGGCAGGCGATTTTTAATCCAGAACCGGAACAGGTCATTCACGCACACGATATTTTGCTGATTATCGGGCGGGAAGAACGGGTCAGGCAGCTTGCGACACAGGGCTGCCAGATCGGGCGCGAGGCACAAAACGGGCATATCAGTGAGCGTGGTGTGTGGATGGCTGAAGTGTTACTGACACCGCATTCGCAGGCTGAAGGGAAAACGTTGAAGGAACTGGATTTCCGCGAACGATATGGATTTACGGCAGTGGCACTGCGGCGGGGTGAACGGAGTTACCGGACGGATGTGGCTGATTTGAAATTGCAATGGGGTGACACGCTGCTCATGGTGGGTGATCCCAAAAATGTCCGACGGATTCAGGCCAGTTCCAATTTTGTCCTGCTTGAATCCGATTTGAGCGACCAACCGATTCAAATCAGAGGCGCGATATTTTCTTCAGGCGTTGTTCTGGCGGCTATAGCCGCTTCAATTCTCGGTTTTCCCGTTTATTTATCCACCCTGGCCGCCGCGATTGTGATTATTCTCACGGGTATGCTGACTATGGAAGAAATCTACCGCAGTATGGAGTGGCGGGCGATTTTCCTGATCTCCGGGATGTATTCCATCAGTACAGCCATGACCAATACCGGATTAGCCGCACTGATTGGTCAGGGGATGGTGGGGCTGGTTGCGCCGCTGGGTGCGCTGGGATTGGCAGCAGGAGCTTACTGGCTGACCGCTTTTCTAACGCAATTGATGGGTGGGCAGGTGACAACCCTGGTAACGGGGCCGATTGTCATCAGCGCGGCGATCAGCGCCCATATCAGTCCACAGGCTATAGCCGTTATTGCAGCTATCGGGTGTTCGGCTTCATTTTTCACGCCGATTGCGCACCCGGTTAATATTCTGATGATCGGGCCAGCCAATTATAAATTCAGCGACTTTTTCCATTTAGGCTGGCGGCTGACGCTGGTGTGTTTCGTGCTGCTGATGGTGGGGATGATGGTATTCTGGCGGTTGGGTACATGAAAGAAGAGAAAATCAATTGAACCGCCAAGACGCAGAGAAAACCGAGAGAAGAGGATAATAAAACCCGCCTTGAAATAAGGCGGGTTTCGCTTTTGTGAAAAGTTTGTGGTCAGGCTTTGCGGAGGCGGCGGAGACCCTGAAAAGCGGGATTGGACTGAATTTCCTCAAAGCGTTTGGTGCCGCCGTCGGTGTGCCATTCGGTGCAGAACATGCCGTCCTGATCGGTGTAGAGGAGAACCGGGCGCATCATCAAAATCTGACGCATGACACCGATGAGTTCCTTGACTTCATGACCTGAGCGGAGGATGAAGTATTTCCCCGGCTGCCATTCAAAGCGGACAGGCATTCCATTCCAGGTGCCGACCATCTTAAAGGGCGCAGTGTACTGCGTGCAGGTCATGGAAAGACCTTGCAGGCGATTTTTCCAGAGGGTGTGATTGACCCGTTCTTCAATGAAATAAGGACGGGGTTCCGGGGTGGTATAGAACCACGTCCGCGAGTCCGTTGCCATGAAAGCTGCCTCCACAAATCGGTTGATTAGCTATAAGTGTGTATCAGTGTACATCAAAAGTGGGCAAGTTTCGAGTTTACGTGGTGGCTACATCAATGGTCGAGATGCGGAAGCGGCATAGAATAGAGTCATCATGAAATTCAGAAATGAGAGCAGCCGAATTTATGCGGTCACAATGGGTCAAAATATCGCTGGCTGTTTTACTGGTGGTTGCGCTGGGTGTGCGGCTGTACCAGATCGACAGCTTATCCAACACATTTCATCTGGATCGCCAGCTTTATACCGCGCAGATGGTGCGGGGGCAGTACTGGGGCAATGATCCATCTGTGCCGGAATGGCGGCGTAAAATTGCGATGCTGAACCAGCCGCCGATGCTTGAGCCACCGATTGTACAAACTATAGCGCTGGTGGGTTATCAACTGACGGGCGGCGAACACCTGTGGATTCCGCGCGTATTTTCGGCGGTGATGTGGGTTATCGGCGGGTGGTTTATGTTCCTGACGGCGAAAAAGCTGGTGCGGGAAGAAGCGGCATTGGTGGCAGTGGCGTTTTATCTTTTCACGGCGTTCGGGATTGCTGCTTCGCGGAGCTTTCAGGCCAACCCGGCGATGATCGCACTGTGCGTGATGAGCTGGTACGGGATTCTGCATTATTTTGAGCGGCCTTCGATGTGGCGATTGATTCTGGCTGCGGCGGCTGCGGCGGCTGCGAATCTGGTGCTGATTTACGCGGTGTTCATGATTTTCCCGCTGTATGGCTGGATTGCTATTCAGAAGTATGGTTTCCGACGGGCGGTGCTGAACCGTGATGCGTGGCTGTTCGCGTTTCTGGCGATGCTGCCGAGCATCATTTACTACTTTATCGGCTTTTTTGTGGCAGGATTTTTGAAGTCGCAAACCGGGGCACTCTTTAACCCTCATTTATGGACATCGGGTGATTACTGGGTTAATTGGCTGGGACGTATAGGCGTGGTGATGGGATTTCTGGCGCTGATCCTCTCGATACAGGCGCTTGTGACCACGCGAAAGCCTCTGCAAGCGGCTACTCTGCGGAGTTTATGGCTGGGTTATTTCCTGTATGGATTCATCATTAACTGGCCTATCAGCAGTCACGATTATTACAGTTTGCAGGTTATCCCGATTGCGGCGCTTTCATTAAGCTGCGTGGCGGATGTTGTGGCAAACGGTCTACGTTCGCCCCGAATGCGGCGGTTTATACCTGTGCTTATCCTGTTGATTGCAGGATACATCGGATTTGATGGGCTGGTGCATTATCTTCCGACTACGGTGGTTACGCCAGAGATGGAGAAAGATGTCGCGATTGTGGAGGAAGTGGGAAATCTGCTGAAGCACAGCCCAGATGTGCTCGCCCTTACCAATGATTATGCTGCACTGATGAAATTCTACGGCGAAGTTGGCGGAGTGAGCTGGCCTAACCGCTGGAATCTGTATGCGGCACAGGTCGCGGGGCAGCCTGACATGACCACAGAAGAACGAATGCAGGCTCTTGTGCAAGAGCATCGTTATCGCTACTTTGTGGTGACATCGTTTGACGAGTTGAAGTATCAGCCGGATCTAGAGCCTTATCTGCAAAGTCATTACCCGGTGCTGGTACGCACCAACGATTACATCGTCTATGATATGCGCTAGAGTCTTACCCTCACCCTAAATCCCTGTCCCTCAGAGGGTTTATGGAAAGAGCCGTGTTAATGCCCTCACCCCCAGCCTCTCTCCCTCAGGGCGAGGGGAGCAAGAAGTGCCTGACCGGGTTTTTGGCGCTTACCAACTGACTTACCAGAAACCCTCTCAGGGCGAGGGACTTCAAAAAACTTTGATTTTTATGATTATTCCGGTGGCGGTAGGCGGTCTGGTAGATCATACGCGCCATTTGTTCAGGGGTGTAGGGATTAGGGGTTTCCGCCCACCAGAGCATCAGGCGCATTAACATGCCACTGGTGTACTGCGCGAGAAATTCTACAGGCAATAATTCCCGTAAAGCGGGGTTATCACGATTAAAAGGGAAACTATTAAAGTATAAAGGGATTAATGCCGGGCCTCACAACAAGCTCAGTCCGGCACTAAAAAGAATGGACTAAGGAGTTAACCGAGTCAAATCACGGGGGAATAAGGCTGCTTCACGCACATTCGGTAGTTCTGCCAGTCGAGATACCCAACGCTCTAGTCCAATAGCAAAACCACCATGTGGAGGCAACCCATATCGAAAGGCTTCTAAGTAACCGGACATTGAATCAGGTGACATATTCCGTTTTTCCAGCACAGCCAGATAATCCGTGTACAAATGCAAGCGCTGACCACCCGTTACTAATTCCAACCCGCGAAACAAGAGATCAAAGCTGTTGGAATAAGCTGGACGTGCTGAGTCAGCATGGGTGTAAAAGGGGCGCTTGACCATTGGGTAGCCTTCTACAAATAAGAAGTCACTACCGTATTCCTGCATGGCCCATTTACCGAGCCAGCGTTCGTGGTTCGGTGCCAGATCGGGTTCGTTTCGCGCATCCTCTCCTGTTTCGCGGTAGATCATCTCTAGCGCCTCGGTAAAGTGAATCACAGGGATATGCTCAGGCACAACGGGCAGAGAAATTTTCAGCAACTTAAGATCATCTGCTGCTTCAGCATTGACTGCCTCAATCATGCCTCGCACAACCTTGGTCAGCATTTCCATCACATCATGATGCGACTGGATGAAACCCATCTCGGCATCCAATGAGACATACTGGCTGAGATGCCGTGTCGTGGCGTGTGGCTCGGCGCGGAACACAGGCCCAACCTCAAAGACACGCTCGAAAACTCCAACCATCATTTGCTTATAAAACTGTGGACTTTGTGCCAGATAAGCTGTTGTGTCGAAGTAATCCAACTTAAAGACATTCGCCCCACTTTCGGTGGCCGAAGCGACGATCTTCGGTGTTTGGATTTCGGTGAAGTTAGCCCGTTTGAGAGTCTGACGGAAACCACTCATAGAGGCATCCGCCAAATGCCACAATGCCCGCTGGCGGGGATGCCGCAGACTAACTGGCGCGTGATCTAACAAGGTTGGCAGTTGGGCGCTTAACTTAGGACGAAAAAGTTCGACTGGCGTTGGCTCATCAACCCTCGAAATAATACGAATAATGGGAGCATGTATCTCGACCCCATTGGGCGCGGCTGCTTCAGCGACCACCAACCCTTTGACCGAGATGACCGACTCGTTGTGGCAATTTTCAAGGTTTGCGAGAAGTTGAGGATCTTCAATGACGACTTGCGCCGTCCCGCTACGATCACGCAAAATGAGAAAGTTGACGTTGCTCAATTTGCGCAGGTGATGCAGCCAACCGGAGAGACATACATGCTCCCCAATATGCTGCCCGACTTCGGATACCCAAACACGGTGTTGCACAATGCACCTCAGAATCAATACGCCCCTCTCGTCTCTGCGGACGAGGGGGCGCTCGTGGTGCCACCGCAGTTCGCTACCTCTCTACTTGAGATAGCCTTGAGTGCCTAATCACGGGGGCAAACCGTCGGAGATTACTAACGCATAAACGTGTTTTCTCCGCGCTCAGGAGGGTCTTTCGTTGGAACAGGAAACTACCTTCACACCGGCTGGTAGCTCTCTGAATTCCTGAAAATCCGACTACTCTTCTCCGTCAACACTTTAAATTTATTGTAGCAGAATTCGATTTGAAGCAACAGTTCTGCCACAGACAAACAAAACGTAAACCTGTTGTTTAATTCTCAAAATGCAAAAGAAACGTGCCGTAACCCACGTCGGCGCGTTCAGTGACAGCTTTGATGGTAAAGCGAGCGTAACCCATCTCCATGAGCAGCTCATAGGCAGCCTGTTTGAGATGTTCGCGCGTTTGCAAACGGCGGCGTTCCATGCGATTTATTGGACTTGTGTCTAATGATGACATGGTGTCACTTCTGATAAGTTGACGTGCGATTGTGATAATTTTAACATATAGGGATTGCAATGCGTAACTGACTTTTGAGGTGCAATAGCATGTCCCCTATTTATCCCCCTGGGCCACGCGTCGGAATACTGGCGCTGGCGAAAGCTATCGTGATGGGCGAGAAATTCGAGCCGCTGAGTTTCGCCCGTTTGCTCAATGAACAATTCGACGGCATGAGCTATGTTGAGTTCGGGCCAATCCGGTTCTACCAGATCAGCGATGCAGAAATCGCGCATGAAGTGCTGGTCGAAAAGGCTGACCAATTTCATAAAGCCAAGCTGGTGAAGGAGGTGTTCCGTCCGTTTATTGGGAATGGCCTGCTGATTAGCGAGGGCGATTTCTGGAAACGTCAGCGCAAATTGGCACAGCCTGCTTTCCACTCACGTCGGATTGAGGCGTATGCGGACGTGATGGTGCGCCATACGCAGAAGATGCTGGATGGCTGGCGCGACGGTGAAACGCGATTTATTGACCGCGAGATGATGAAGCTGACGCTGGGGATTGTCTCCAAGACGCTGTTTGACGCGGATGTTTCCAGCGATGCCGAGCGGGTAGGCGAATTGATGACGGAAGTGCTGGACGCATCCAACAAGCGGTTATTCGCGGCGGTGCGGCTACCGGACTGGGTGAAAACGCCAGAACGCAGTCGTTTGCAGCGCCATATTGTGGAACTGGACAACATCATCCAGCGATTTGTGAGTGAACGACGTGCCAGCGGAGAAGACCGGGGCGATTTGCTTTCGATGCTGCTGATGGCCGTGGATGATGGTGATGACAGCCAGATGACGGACAAGCAACTACGTGATGAAGCGATGACATTGTTTATCGCCGGACATGAGACAACCGCAATGGCGCTGTCGTGGACGTGGTATCTGCTGGCGCAAAATCCAGAATGGGTCGCGAAGCTGCAAGCGGAAGTGGATATGGCGTTGCAAGGACGCGCCCCGACTATGCGTGATCTAGCCAACCTGCCGATGGGTGAGATGGTGCTGAAGGAAGCGATGCGCATGTATCCGCCAGCGGTGAGTATGGGGCGCGAACCGATTGAAGATGTCGAGGTCGGCGGGTATACGGTCAAGAAGGGGGAAATGGTTCAGGTGAGCGTGTACGGGCTGCACTACCAAGAGAAATATTTTCCGAACCCGGACACGTTTGATCCGAATCGATTCACGCCGGAAAATGAGAAGCAGATTCCGCGTTATGCGTATTTGCCGTTCGGCGCGGGGCCGCGTGTATGCATCGGGAATCAGTTCGCGATGATGGAAGCGCGATTGATTCTGGCGACGATGGTGCAACAGTTCGATCTGGGGTTGATTCCTGGTCAGACGGTGATACCGGAAGTGCTGCTGACGCTGCGCCCGAAAAATGGGATTCAGATGCGTGTGAAGGAGAGGGAGCGGGTAGAGATGGTGGCGGGGTAAGCAATAGTCAAGCCATTGGTATGGGGCGCAACATGCTGCGGGTAGGACAACAATAAGTGATGGATACTTCAAAAGCCCTCACCCCCGACCCCTCTCCCCACCGGCGAGTACGCCTAGGCGAGGGGAGAAAAGACAAATTCAGGGCGGGAAATTCTCACGCAAAACAGCGTTCACCATTTATTGTGGTGCCATCCATGTTGCGCCCTTACGGCGGGAAATCAGGCGAGACGATGGATTTACCCCTATCCCCAGCCCTTCCCCCGCGCGCGAGGGAAGGGAGTAAGGCAGCGTTAGTGGTTATTCTGTAATTTGCGACCCATAACCGAAATCTTCGAAATAATTGCTCCTCACTCCCATTAAAATAGTAATTGGTCATGTGGAAAGCCTTGCATTCCTCACTAGAATGAAAGGGGCTGTGTTCTCATAATCGGTGTAACCGTAACCAACAGCATATTGAAGTGCAATTATGAGCCAAGCTTCCTGCCACTCCCAAGGTGACCATGAATTGATGGAAACCGATGCCCCGGTGATTCTGGTGGGCAATCCCAATGTCGGAAAATCGGTTATTTTTGCCGCGCTGACTGGACGTTATGTAACGGTTTCGAATTATCCGGGCACGACGGTTGAACTGACACACGGTGTACTCCCTGATGGTACGCCGGTTGTCGATACCCCCGGAACGAACAGCCTGAGCGCCAGCAGTGATGATGAGCGCGTTACGGCGGATTTCCTCTACCAACAGATTCATCGTTTACGAGCGGTAGTGCAGGTGGCAGACGCGAAAAATCTGCGGCGTGCGCTGCTGCTGACGCTGCAACTGGCGGAGTGGGGTGTGCCGCTGGTGCTGGTGTTGAATATGTCTGACGAGGCCGAAGTGCATGGGGTTCATATTGATACGGCGCGGCTGAGTAATTTGCTGGGTATTCCGGTTATCCCGGCGGTTGCGACACAGGGAAAGGGCTTAGGTGAACTGGCAGGGGCGATTGAACAGGCGCGTTCTGTGCAGTTCAAAGTGTCCTATGATGCGCAGTTGGAAAAAGCGATTGAGCAGATCAGCGCTCTGCTGCCTGCGGACAACACGGCTAGACGCGGGACTGCACTGCGGCTGTTGGGTGGCGATGCGGGATTGGCGGCGCGTTTCAGCATGAATGGAACCCTGACAGCGATTCAGCAGCAGACAGCACCGACTTATGATCGTCCACTGCGGACGGTGATTATCAGCCAGCAGATGCAGGCGGCACAAGCTGTTCTTGAACAGGTGATGACTGTCTCGGAAACAGACGGCAACCGATGGGTCAAACGGCTGGGAAGGTGGATGGTTGATCCGCTGCTGGGCTGGCCTTTCCTGCTGGCGGTGTTATGGGTGGTTTATAAATTTGTGGGGGAATTCGGCGCGGGGACACTGGTCGGGTTTCTGGAAAAGACGGTGTTCGGGCAGTGGATCAATCCGCTGGCGACGCGGATCGTGGACGGTCTGCTGCCGATTCCGCTGATACATGATGTGCTGGTGGGACAATACGGCGTGATTACGACGCGGCTGAGTAATTTGCTGGGTATTCCGGTTATCCCGGCGGTTGCGACACAGGGAAAGGGCTTAGGTGAACTGGCAGGGGCGATTGAACAGGCGCGTTCTGTGCAGTTCAAAGTGTCCTATGATGCGCAGTTGGAAAAAGCGATTGAGCAGATCAGCGCTCTGCTGCCTGCGGACAACACGGCTAGACGCGGGACTGCACTGCGGCTGTTGGGTGGCGATGCGGGATTGGCGGCGCGTTTCAGCATGAATGGAACCCTGACAGCGATTCAGCAGCAGACAGCACCGACTTATGATCGTCCACTGCGGACGGTGATTATCAGCCAGCAGATGCAGGCGGCGCAAAGCCTGCTGGAACAGGTGATGACTGTCTCGGAAACAGACGGCAACCGATGGGTCAAACGGCTGGGAAAGTGGATGGTTGATCCGCTGCTGGGCTGGCCTTTCCTGCTGGCGGTGTTATGGGTGGTTTATAAATTTGTGGGGGAATTCGGCGCGGGGACACTGGTCGGGTTTCTGGAAAAGACGGTGTTCGGGCAGTGGATCAATCCGCTGGCGACGCGGATCGTGGACGGTCTGCTGCCGATTCCGCTGATACATGATGTGCTGGTGGGACAATACGGCGTGATTACGATGGCGCTGTCCTACGGTATCGCGATTGTGCTGCCGATAGTGGCGACTTTCTTTCTGGCGTTCTCGATTTTGGAAGACACCGGATATTTACCCCGGCTGGCGATTATGTTCAACCGGATTTTTATGATGATGGGGTTGAATGGGAAAGCGGTGCTGCCGATGGTGCTGGGGCTGGGATGCGACACGATGGCAACCATGTCCACGCGCATTCTGGAAACGCGCAAGGAACGCATTATGGTGACGCTGCTGCTGGTGCTGGGCGTGCCGTGTTCGGCGCAGTTGGGCGTGATTCTGGGGATGCTGGGACTGGTTGGCTCGACAGGTGTGTTCATCTGGGCGGGTGTGGTGGCGGCAACCATGATACTGGTGGGTTTGCTGGCGGCGAAACTGCTGCCGGGAGAGAGCAGTGATTTTATTCTGGAAATTCCACCGCTGCGGAGGCCGCGTCTGGAAAATATCACGATTAAGACGCTGGCGCGGGTGGAATGGTATCTGAAAGAAGTGCTGCCGCTGTTCATTGTGGGAACGCTGGTGCTGTTCGTACTGGATCGGACTGGCGTGCTGCGGATTGCTGAACAGGTCGGATCGCCTATCGTGGTTGATTTACTAGGACTGCCAGCAGCGGCAACGGGCGCTTTCCTGATT
Organism: Aggregatilineales bacterium; assembly: GCA_044226645.1. Classification (GTDB taxonomy): domain Bacteria; phylum Chloroflexota; class Anaerolineae; order Aggregatilineales; family Phototrophicaceae; genus CFX2. The sequence continues at coordinate 24,477 of JBGAGR010000037.1, read as the reverse complement.
GGTTTCCTGCGGCGGGATTATGGCGCGGCGGGGTTGTTCGCGCTGGCGCTGAGTGGACAACTGAATCCACAGCAGGTCGTGGTGAGTCTGATTGTGGTGACACTGTTTATCCCATGCATCGCCAATGTGTTGATGATTATCAAGGAATATGGCTGGCGGGTGACGGTGGGGGTGGTGTTAACCGTGTTTCCACTGGCGTTCGCGGTGGGCGGAATCGTGAATGCGGCAATGAACCTGCTGCATGTTGTGCCGTGAGGAGGATGTGACTATGCAATGTCCATTGTGCGGATATGAATTCGATGAAACACAGATGACGTGTCATTCATCGTGCGCGTTTAATCAAAGCTGCGGAATCATCTGCTGCCCGAACTGCGGTTTCCAACTGGCGGACGAGCGGAAATCGAAGCTGGCAAACGCGGTGCGGAATGCATTGGCGCGACGCAGGAAGACACAGGTCAGCGGCGAATGCACTTTAAGTCAACTTCAGCCGGGACAGAGCGGAACGGTGCTGGAAATTCACACGGATAATCACAATCGGGCGGAACGGCTGCAAGTGCTGGGGATTACACCAGGAGCGCGAATCCGATTGGGGCAGCGGCATCCGGCGTTTGTGCTGCAAGTCGGCTTCACGGAGATTTCGTTGGAACGGGATGTTGCCGATGAAATCATGGTGGATGCGGAAGTGTAGGATTGAACCGCCGAGAGAAGAATTTTAACGCAAAGGCGCAAAGAGGCTAAGACGCAAAGAGAGATTCATTTTCAGGACAGTATCCGAGAATACCGAGAAGTTAAGATTAAACCCCTCTCCCCAAATACCGCTGGAGAGGGGACAAAAAGGCAGATTTATGCCTATCTTAGCGTTAAAAACATTTCCCCTGTTGATAGACGAGCAAAGCTATAGATTTAATCGGGCTTTTTGTCGAGCCAGCATTCGAGCTGAATGTTATCCGGGTCGCGGAAGGATACATAGCGATTGCCAGTGGGGGCGAAGGTTTCGACTCCGTTGGTGGGAACACCCGCCGCTTTGAGCTGGTCAGCAAGTTCCTGTAAGGCGGCTTCGTCTGGTGCTCCGAAAGCGAGATGGTCAAGGCCGAGGCGAAATTCGCTGAAACGATCACCGGGTGTATTCTGCTTATGCGCCACCAGAAATACCTCTACGCCATTCAGGATGAAAAAATGACTGCCAGCGAATGTACCGGGGAATTCGGAGGGCAGCGTGCGGAGTTGAAAGCCGAGCAGGTCGCCATAGAAGTGACGGGATTGTTCGAGGTCGGAGACATTGAGGACGATGTGGTGAACGCCAGTTGTTCGCATGGGGAGTTCCTTTGTAGTTGTTGGTTATTAGTTTTTAGTAAAAATGCGGTGTGTTCGCAAAAAATATGCGCAGAGTGTAGTCATAATACTTATAAATTTCCAATGAGGTTCGTGCAACGGGGAGGGGATATGGGGCGTATAATCAGCAGTTACAAACGAGGTGTGGTAAGGAGCACATATTATGATGCGACTGCTGAAAGAAATGTTCATTATCGGTGTTGGTTTTCTGGCATTCGTTTATCTGATCAATCCTACCGCCGGGTGGATCGAGTTTATCCCGGATACGCTGCCTTTTATCGGGAACATCGATGAAGGCTTTGCGACGATGGTGCTGCTGAGTGTGCTGCGCTATTATGGACTGGATTTAGGGCGACTTTTCGGCAACGGAAAAAATCAGCCCTCACCTCAGTTAACCAGCGGACAGGATAAGCAGCGCTAGTGGTTCACTTTGAGACGTATAAGGCGGGTGCTTTTCTGGTGTGGCAGCTTCGTCACGCCGGAATCAGCATTCAGGAGGATGGCGGCGATATTATTCAGGCCAAGCTGCCATCCGGTGAGGCGATCAGCATTCACCTGATTGAAAGCCCGATTCCGCTGTACGAAATCAAAAATACGCTAGCTTATAACGAAGCCAACGGAATGCACACGCTGTTTTTGCTGTGGTGCGATATGCTGCTGCCGCCGGAAGATCATGTGGTTGTGCCGCATGATTGGGAATGGGCACTGATGGCTTTGTACGGCGATAACATCTACGCCTATGAGGTATTCGGGCAGGAGATATTCATCTTCCCGGTGCAGTTTGAGCCTCACAACGAGTACCGCCATATCGTGTACGGCGAAACACTGAATATGGCGATGCTGATGGGCGTGACTTTGGATGTGGGTTTGGAGTCGATTAAAGGGCGCTGGCGGGTAGCGCGTTTCAGCCAGCAAGCGCGGCAGACTTCAACGGCAGGCGGTGGTGAAAAAGAACATCATGCGCGACCCGCACAGCCGATCAGCTCGATGAGTGTTTATTATGTGCTGCTGGGTATTGAGGCAGATGCTACGCCGGAAGCGGTCAAAACGGCTTACCGACGGCTGGCGCGGAAGCTGCACCCTGATTATAACAAAGCGCCGGATGCGAATGAACAAATGCAGGCTTTGAACGAAGCGTACCGGCATATTATGGATACGTTTGAGGACTGAAGTGGGCTATCGAAAGAATTGAAACTAACCCCCACCCCAACCCTCCCCCGTAAACGAGGGAGGGGGTAAATTCCAAGAGGCGGGCGTTTATTGTTAAAATATTTGAGAACTCACGCGAGCGAAAGTCATAAGTCTAAAGTGAAAATTTCATAGTAGAAACACTTCGCGGTAGTTTACTTGAACTATTGTTGAAATATATCTCCGCTAAAACGTTTACTCTGTTCACGAAGAAATCATGTTAGGCTATAAAAGAATATTGTTTCTTTGATTGGAATGCTTTTGATGCCTCTTTTTGTTTCCAGTCGTTTATCACGCTTGATTTTCCTCGTTTTGGGAATACTGGTTTTGGGGTTTCCGGCGGCGGCGCATACGAATGGGCCGGTGACGTATGACATGGGCAATCCCGTTCTGACGGAGATTTATGTCGCTCCGAGCGGGAATGACAATGCCAGCGGTAATAGTCCAAGTGAAGCGCTGCAAACCATCGGCGCGGCGTGGCGCATGATCCCGGAAGGCGAATTGAGCGGGACGGGCTACCGGATCAATTTACTGCCGGGGGAGTATCCCTGTGAAGGGGATTGCAACAATTACTTCGAGAACCGGCAGGGAACCCACGATTTCCCTATTTTGATTGAGTCTACAAACGGCCCTGGTACCGTGACGCTGCTGGGCGGCCTGAATATCGCGCATGTACGCTATGTGTATCTGCTGGATTTTGGGATGGTGGCTGGCGGCGGTAAGGCGCAGTGGGGGAACAATGTATTCCACTGTGAGGACTGTCAATATCTGCTGCTGCGTAACCTGACGATCAGTGGGCCGGACGGGATGGCGAACCCGGAAAACTACGACATTCAGGAAACGGTCAAGATCAACCAATCGCAGTATGTCTACCTCGAAAGTAATGACATCAGCGGGTCGTACCAGACGAGTGTGGATTTTGTGGCGGTTCAGTACGGGCATATCCTTTATAACCAGCTTCATGGGGCGAAGGAATGGTGCATGTATCTGAAGGGCGGTTCGGCCTATATACGGGCAGAGAGCAATACGCTGTATAACTGCGGGTTGGGATTTCAGGCTGGAGAGGGGACTAGTCTGGAATACATGGTCGCGCCCTGGTTTCAGTACGAAGCGTATGACATCAAGTTTGTGAACAACCTGCTGCATGATATTCCGGGCGAGGGGTTGAGTGTCGCCGGGGGATATGACATCCTGCTGGCCTACAATCTGCTATACAACGTGGGCACGTATTTCAGCGCCGACGATGCGCGGGGGTACTCGCTGTTTCAGGTCGTGCCGGGGTCGCGTAACTGTGCCGACGCGGCAAAATGCGCTGATCTGGTGGCGCAGGGGGCATGGGGGCCGGATACAGTCGATGAAACAGGCGGCGAATGGATTCCCAGCCGTAATGTCTATTTTTACAGCAATGTTTTCTATAACCCGACACGCTCGACACGCTACAACCATCTCGATGTAAGGGGAGCAGTTGATGTTCCAGCGGCGGCGCGGAATATCCCGAATCCGGCGCGGAGCGATGATAACCTGCACATACGCGGCAACATCATCTGGAACGGTGGGGCTGAGATGCCGCTGGGGATTGATGCCGGGACAGGGTGTGGGGATGATAATCCGACCTGCAACGCGGCGCAGATTATGGCACAGAACAGCATCAACCAGTTTGAGCCGCAGTTGATTAACCCGGAACAGGGTGATTACCGTCCACTGGAAGACGGGAATATTTTCAGCGTCCCGGCGTTTATCATCCCCGATTTTCCCTGGGAAGTAGATGCGCCGATGGGGGATGTGAGCAATCAGATTGATTCGCTGCTGTTTGCCGCGCGGGGTGCGCTGCCGGTGGGAACGCCTGTGCCGACGGTGACTCCGGCTGTGCAGGGTGCGGTCATACCTGCTCAAGCCGGCGTTCTGCCTCCGGGCGCAGTGCAGATTATTACGCTTGGGGATAGTTTGACAGAAGGCGCAGGTGATGAGCAGGAAAAAGGTGGGTATCCGGGGCGGCTGCTGGACTTGATTGATGCTGTACGTCCCGGTTCGACAGTGCTGAATCTCGGTCATTCGGGATGGAATTCGGACGCGCTGATTAACGGCGATCAGGGTTTGCCGAGCGAATTGGAGCAGGCCAAAGCGGCTGTTCAGAATGCCCGCGCGAATGGGCAGGCATCGCTGGTGCTGGTGTGGATTGGCAGCAACGACTTGTTCTATTTGTACGAATATGGCGATCCGAACGCCGCTGATGAACAGGCTGATGTCGATCATTTCAGCGCGAATCTGGACACGATTTTGAAGGCATTGAGCGGCGCAGGGGTACAGGTTGTAATGGCACTGCTGGATGACCAGTCTTTACGTCCGGTGACACAGGCGGGGCTGGCCTTCCCCGGTACGAGCAAGGCCGAAGCAGCCATGATGTCCGAGCAGGTCAAGCGCTATAACGCGGTGATTGCCGAAATGGCGGCGGTGTACGGAGCGTTGACGGTGGATTTCTACCAGACGAGTATTTTTACTGATGCTGCAACGCTGGATTATGACGGTAATCATCCGAATGCGGCGGGGTACGATGTGATCGCGGCACGCTGGTTCGCGGTGATTGAGCCGGTGATAGGAGATTAGCAGGGGCACAGAAGCAGTAGTCGCAAAATGTTTTCGCCCTTATAATGTTTAATGTCACAATTTACGGTGACGCATGACAGGATGGTGGTTTGTGAACGAAACAAAAGATGATAAAGACAACCCCCGAACTGAAAAATCCCCAATCGATTCCCAGGCTACTCAGGAAGCTCCATCGGTAGAGGATGACCCGTTGGAAGCGGCAGATCACAGCGACGTAGGTCGCGTGACGACCAAGAACCTCGGACTTTCACAAGATATACGTTACCAGGATGGACCGACACAGCCTACCAAGCGGGAACACAGCAGCGATTATTATCGAACTTATATTATGGGGCAGGATAATGCGCTGCATCGGATGCTTTCTGTGCCGCAGACACGCGAGCTACGCACGCCATATGATGTCAAGCGAATCACACTGCATATCCGGGGTATGAAGGAACATGTTGTTCTGACACAGGAACGGGTTATTATCGTGGGACGGGCGGATTTACGTGCCGAGGGATTTAAGCCTGATATTGATCTGACCCCTTATGGCGGACGTGATCGGGGTGTATCGCGTGCGCATCTGCGTCTGCATGTGGAAGATGGCAAGTTGTTTCCTGACCGATCTCTACAGCGCTAACGGGACATTTATGGGTGGTGAACGGCTGACCCCTGAAAAGCCTTATGAACTGCACAATGGCGATGAACTGCTTCTGGGCGCGCTGGGTATGCGTGTCGAGATTGCAGGGTAATAAATGTGATTACTAAAGCGGGCACAGCACTGCTGTGCCCCTACAAGTAGTCCAGCGCAACGGGTGGGACTTGGATACTTCAAAAGCCCTCACCCCCGACCCCTCTCCCCACCGGCGAGTACGCCTAGGCGAGGGGAGAAAATACAAATTCAGGGCGGGAAATTCTCACGCAAAACAGCGTCCGCGGTTTAAGGTTGTGCTACCCCGCAACGATTGATGTTCCTCTCTAGTACATCCCCATTTAGGTCGAAGAATTTAATCAGGCGTTGGCAGCGGTTTTAAGTCCGGTTCGAGCCAGTTGTAACGGGCAGTATCGCTTTTGAGGCGCTCCGGTGTGTAGTAGTCGCTGATGAGTTTGCTGTTGAGCAGGTGTGGATGGACAGCGACGAAACGTTCAAAATCATCCTCAGCGGGTGTTTCCTGTAGGGCGGCGTAGACGACCAATGCCCAAAATTGAGTGATGGTTTCATGATATTTAGTGGATGCCCCTAAAGCTGCCGCGAATTTCTGAATGCCCTCGACAATGTGCCGTGATCCCTGTTCCAATCCGTCGCGGCGGAGGTAGAGCCATGCCATGCGGATATGGGAGCGATGGGGGAAGGCATCGAGTGCCGCGGTTTCAAAGGCGTGCAGAAATTCCTGATCATTCATGATTTCCTCCTGAAGTGGAAAAAATAAAAACCACCTCTGGCTGGCAGAGATGGCTTTTCGAAGAATAGAAAACGCACACAGGCTAAAAGTGCTTGTGTGCGCTGAATTCACTATAGGTGGTTCATAGAAAAATGTCAAAAGGGAAAAAAGGTGCGAGGTATCAGGTGTTAATCAGAAGCGATGAGGCGGATGGCGGCGAGGCGGTCTCCACGACGAAGGGCGGCGAGGATTTCCTGTTCGGCGGGGGAGAGGTCGCCGGATTGGGCACAGGGGGTGGGATCGTCGGCGTGCGGCCCAAGAGATAGTCGGCATTCTGACGTTGAAGACATCCGCCATACGAGAGATGACATCGGCGGCGGGGTCGGCCTGTGCCTGCCTCATAGCGGACGATCTGACGGATGTTCAGATTTAATTGTTTAGCTAATTGAGCCAATGTGATATTTTGTGATTTGGCGTCGCAGCGTAATCGGTCACTTCAAGAGCATTTCCCCGGCCTAGATTTGGCATAGCGCGTGACCGCCGGGGTTCAAAGTTTTCACCCGAGTTCTGACATTTAAAGACGGTAAGCCCACTGAAGGGGCTGAAAAAATACAATTGGTAGCAGAATCGCTTGACAATTAGCATAAATAGTCTATAATGAGCATTATATAATATAAAACTATTGAGGCGAAATATTTCAACATCATTATAACGGCGTTTTGAAGGTTGTGGGACGGCGCAAAAAATCCCGTTGACGATTGTCAGGAAATTGATACACTACCTCTAATCATATTATCAACTTCAGGTGAAATAATATGAAAAAATATTAGGGGCAATGATGTAATAGGCAGCCACGAGAGTCTTAAAAACTCTTGTTCTAACGAACGTGTGGGTTCGAGTCCCACTTGCCCCACAACTATAAAGCGCTCAATTGGGCGCTTTTTTGATTCATCTAAATAGCAATTTTAAGGAGAAAACGATTATCATGAAAAACCCGGAACTGAAGCAGATTCTTGAACTGTGGGAACAAGGATGGGCCAAAAAGAATATTTCTATTGAACTCGGTATCCCCAGAGCAACGGTGCGTGATTGTATTACACGTTATGGTTCAGTTGAAAGACTAAACTCGATGAAGTCGTAAATTCCAGAAGAAACAACACTGACGAGAATATGCGATTCCGGGTTATCAACCGGGTAAACGAAGATATAGTGATGAAGAAATTCGCGAAGGCTGTTGCCGGTTCGTATTCGCTGGCTGAAGTTATCCGAAAATTGGGATTACGTCCCGCAGGAAGTAATTATGATTTGGCAAAGACACGGATTAAAACTCTTGGATTTGATACAGCACATTTCACTGGAAGAGTCTGGAACAAGGGTAAGAAGAGTACGGTTCGTATGCATCGGTCATTGGATGAAATTCTGGTCAAAGATTCGACCTATATGAGTACACATCATCTTAAAAATCGGCTTATTGCAGAAGGTATATTTATTCATCAATGCGTCTCGTGTAAGCGTACGATGTGGTTAGGGCAAGATATTCCGCTGGAACTCGATCACATCAATGGTGACAGGCGCGATAACCGACTAGAGAATTTGCGGCTGTTGTGCCCGAACTGCCATGCGCTGACGGAGACGTATCGCGGGAAGAATAAGGGGCGAATAACGATACGGAGTAAGCAGACATACCGTATTGTTACAACTGGGTGCGAAAATGAGGGGCGCGCGGCAGCCATTTTCCCCGTGTAAGAACGACTCTTTAGCAGTTTTGAATTTTCCTTAAACAAAATGTTGACAAGCGCGTTGGAATTCCGTATACTTGTCATTCTCATTGTTTCTATTTGTCGACCACTGTGCAATCGTCATGGGAAATCAGTTATATTCATGTCACTTTCCCCGACATCCTGTGACACGTTTTTCCGTGAACATATTTGTTTCATGACATCTCCACTTATTCAAAGCGACCTGGTAAGGAGTGTGGTGCGTTGCAAAATTTAACGAGAGCCAAGAATTATGCTCGCACGGCAGATGTTCAAGCCCTGCCATCGTTGATTGAAGTACAGCTTCAATCTTTCAAATGGTTCCAGGAAAATGGATTGGCGGAACTCTTTGATGAGATCAACCCAATCGAAAGTTTTAATGGTAACCTAAAACTCTATTTGCCCGGTACCAGCCGTGAGGCGCAAGAATTTGGCCTGCGGTATTGGTTTGAAGAACCCAAGTACAGCGAAGAAGTTTGCCTGGAACGGGATATGTCTTTCTCTGCGCCGCTGTATATCCGTGTGGCGCTGGTGAACCGTGAAGCTGGCGATCAGGTGATGATCTCCGACATCTTTATGGGTGATTTCCCATTGATGACGCAACACGGCACCTTCATCATTAACGGCACTGAGCGCGTTGTCGTCAGCCAGTTGATTCGTTCCCCCGGTGTGTATTTTGATGCTGATGAAGACCGTACAACAGGGCGTTTGCTATCCAATGCCAAGCTGATTCCGGATCGTGGGGCATGGATGGAATTTGAGACGCGCAAGACGGATTATCTGACGATCAAGTTCAACCGTAAGCGCACGATTCCGGTCACGATTTTGCTGCGCGCGATGGCGGCGGTGAGTGACGGGATGCCGGAAGAATGGTCACCGATTCAGACAGGCAGCGACGAAGAACTGATCGCGCTGTATAAGGCGGTGGATAACAACCCGGATCATCAATATCTGGCGGCGACCCTGAAAATGGAACCGCCCTGGGAACTGAAGAAGGAACAGACCGTAGCGGAAGCCGCGCTGCTGGAATTCTACCGGCGTATGCGCCCCGGCGACCCGCCGACACTGGATAATGCGCGTGAATATCTGGTGAGCCAGTTGTTCGACCAACGGCGTTACGATCTGGAGCGCGTAGGGCGTTACAAGCTCAACCAGCGTTTGCAGTTGGATAACCTGATTCCGCGCCGTGTCCGCACTGTCACCAAAGCTGATATTGTGAAGCTGGTGGAGCGGATGATCCTGATCAACAACGGTCAGGCTGGTAAGGATGACATCGACCATCTGGGCAACCGCCGTGTGAAAACCGTCGGTGAATTGATCCAGAATAAGCTGCGTGTCGGCCTGCGCCGGACTGAGCGTGTGGTCAAGGAACGTATGTCGATCCGTGAGTCGGATAACCTGACTCCGGTGACACTGGTGAACATCCGCCCGGTTGTGGCGGCTATTCGCGAGTTCTTTGGCTCGTCACAGCTTTCGCAGTTCATGGAACAGACCAACCCGCTGGCGGAACTAACGCACAAGCGTACCCTTTCCGCGCTCGGTCCCGGTGGTTTGCGGCGTGAACGCGCGGGCTTCGATGTACGTGACGTGCATCACAGCCACTATGGACGTATCTGCCCGATTGAAACACCAGAAGGCCCGAACATTGGTCTGATTGGTCGTCTGGCGAGCTATGCGCGGGTGAACGAATACGGTTTTGTGGAAACACCCTACCGCGAAGTCATCAAATTCGTCTCGCCCAATGATGCGGACATCATCGGACGCAAGCTGCGCGAAGATGTCGAAGACGACAAGGGCAAGGTGATCGCCGAAGACGGCGCAATTATTGACCGCGAGATGGCGCAAAAGATGGCGAAGGCCGGTATTGAGAATGTCCCGGTGATGCCATTCGTCGGCAAGGAAATCATTTATCTGGCGGCGGACTCGGAAGATCATTTCATCATCGCGCAGGCGAATTCGGCGGTTGATGAACTGAACCAGTTCGCGAATGACCGCGTATCGGTACGGTATAACCAGAAATTCATGGTCATGTCCGCGCGGCGGATTGACTATATGGATGTCGCGCCACGACAGATCGTGGGTATCAGCGCGGCGCTTATCCCCTTCCTTGAGCATGACGACGCGAACCGCGCGTTGATGGGTTCGAACATGCAGCGCCAAGCTGTGCCACTGCTGCGCCCGGATGTGCCGATTGTCAGCACAGGCATGGAAAGTCAGGCGGCATATGACAGCGGTCAGGTATTGGTCGCTGATCGCGATGGTGAAGTCCTGAGCGTGCAGGGTGACCGGATTATCATCCGTATGCAGAGCGGTGATGAACATATTTACCGTCTGCGGAAATACAACCGCTCGAACCAATCGACCTGTATTGACCAGCGCCCGATTGTCCACAAGGGACAGTTCATCAAGAAGGGTGATGTCATCGCGGATAGTTCATCCACGTATCACGGACATATCGCCCTCGGTCATGACGTGCTGGGCGCGTTCCTGTCGTGGGGCGGTGGTAACTACGAAGACGCACTGCTCATCAGTGAAGATATGCTGCGGAACGACAAGTTCACCAGCATCCACATTGAAAAGCATGAAATTGAAGCGCGGGATACCAAGCTGGGGCCGGAAGAAATCACCTATGATATTCCGAACGTCGGCGAGGATGCGCTGAAAGACCTGGATGAATTCGGTATCGTCCGCATTGGCGCGGAAGTTGGCCCGAATGATATTCTGGTCGGCAAGATTACCCCGAAGGGCGAGAAAGAACTCAGCCCGGAAGAAAAGCTGCTGCGCGCTATTTTCGGTGAACAGGCGCGTGAAGTGAAAGACTCATCGCTGCGGCTGCCGCACGGTGAAAAAGGGAAGGTTGTCGATGTCAAGACCTTCACCCGCGAAGAACATCCTGATCTGCCCGCCGGGGTGGAAAAGATGGTGCGGGTGAGCGTTGCCCAGAAGCGTAAGATGACCGTCGGTGACAAGATGGCGGGTCGTCATGGTAACAAGGGTGTTATCTCGCGTATTGTTCCGATTGAGGACATGCCGTATCTGGCAGATGGCCGTCCGGTGGAAATCATTCTGAATCCGCTGGGTGTGCCGGGTCGTATGAATATCGGTCAGGTACTGGAAATTCATCTGGGCTGGGCGGCAGATCGTCTGGGCTTCCGCGCGATTACCCCCGTGTTTGACGGCGCGAAGGAAACGGAAATTCAGGCAGAACTGGGACGCGCCTGGATGATTGACCGGGCATGGAAAGAAACGATGGAAAAGGCGTGGGCCTGGATTCATCAGTTCGAGTACAATCCGGATGATATGGAAGACGAGAACGAAGTTCGCCGCCTGTATATGCATGACAAGCTGGGGCAGAACAGCCGTTATGACGCTGACCAACTGACGACGGATATGGTTTATGCCCGTCGAGTCGCGCTGGCGGAGTGGCTGCGCGACAAGGGTTATGACCCGGACACGATCCTGCTGTTTGATACCACCAATGTGCCGCCTGCCGAACGTCCTGCGCTTGACCGGAATGCGCTGGATGCCGCGCTGCGGTTGTGGATGGAGTGGGCTGACCCGGAATTCGTTGTCCCGGCGGATGCAAAGGGCAAGGAATTGCAGCGCCTGGCAGATGAGGTCATGTTCCATACGGGTAAGCCGCTGCCGATTTACGGCAAGCATACGCTGTACGATGGACGCACAGGTGAACCCTTTGACCGCTCGGTGACAGTGGGTCTGATCCACATGCTGAAGCTGGCGCATCTGGTCGAAGATAAAGTCCATGCCCGTTCGACTGGCCCGTACAGCCTCGTTACCCAGCAGCCGTTGGGTGGTAAGGCGCAGTTCGGTGGTCAGCGCTTCGGTGAAATGGAAGTGTGGGCGCTGGAAGCTTACGGTGCGGCCTATACGCTTCAGGAAATGCTCACGGTCAAATCCGACGATGTGCAAGGGCGTGTCAAGACCTACGAAGCCATCGTTAAGGGCGAACCGATTGAAGAACCGGGCATCCCGACCAGCTTCCGTGTGCTGGTGAAGGAACTGCAAAGCCTCGGTCTAGCAGTGGAAGCCATCAGCGAAAGCGGCGAAGTGGTTAAGTTCGGTAAGGACGAGGAAAAGGCTCGTGCGCCGAAACTGAATACCGGCCTGCTCAGTCTGGCAGACAGCACAACCGCCGCGCTGGAATAAATCGCCAGCAGATAGAATAACAGACAAAACGCCGCCTCGTATAATGCGAGTGCGGCGTTTTTTATTTGCTATAATGCAAGGGAATGAGTCAAGAGGTGATGGAAAATGGTTGCCGATGTAGTGGTGAAAAAAGACTCGCACGAAATCATCGCGACAGGGGTTTCGTTCGAAGAATACATGGAAAAATACGCGGGAGACTTCTGCGAACTGGTAGAGGCGAATGTCATTAAAATGTCGCCTATTCATGAACGTCATGATGAGCTTTCGCGGTATCTATCAATGGTGTTCGGGGCTTTTTTTGCCCTCAAACCCATTGGTGAAATTCGAGTTGCCCCCTTCGTTATGAGAGTATTACCTGATTTTTCCGCACATGAGCCTGATTTGCAGATCATTTTGAAGACTAACCCTAATCAGCCTAAACCAACCATGATGGATGGATCTCCTGACATCTGCATTGAACTCATTACAGCGGGAAGCGAGAGGATAGACCGGGGACTTAAATTTGTTGTATACGAAAAAGGTGGGGTGAGTGAATATTGGATGCTAGATCACCTTCGTAGAGAAGCCCGTTTTTATTGCCTCAATGAAGAAGGTGTTTATAATCCGCAATATCTTGATGCTGAGAGGAATTATCGAACTCGGTTACTGCCGGGCTTCGCGCTACACATTCCGACGCTGTGGCAGTCGCCGCTACCCGATCTATTTGCTGTAGCTGAGGCGGTAAAGGCGATGTTGAAATAATGCAGCATTTGCACGACTGGAATGTGAAGCCGGATGAGGCTATCGCGCTGCAAAAGCGGCTGGCTGGTCAGGTTATTTCGAATCAGCCGATTGCGCTGGACAAGGTAAAGTTGATTGCTGGTGTGGATGTGAGTGTGAAGGAGAATGTGTCGCAGGCGGCGGTTGTAATTCTGACCTACCCTGATCTGCAATTGATCGAGACGGTACATGCCAAGCGCCCGACACCATTCCCATACATTCCCGGTTTGCTGAGTTTTCGCGAAGGGCCAGTTCTGGAAGAGGCATTCGGTAAGCTGCAACATGAGCCGGATGTGTTTGTGTTCGACGGGATGGGGATCATTCATCCACGCCGGATCGGGATTGCCAGTCATATGGGACTGTGGCTGCAAAAGCCGACGATTGGCTGTGGGAAGACCTATTTTATCGGGCAATATACGGAACCAGCGCTGGAAAAGGGGTCATGGAGCGAACTGCGGGATAAAGGCGAGTTGATCGGGGCGGTTTTGCGGACACGAACAGGAGTAAAACCTGTGTTTATCTCGGCAGGGCATCTGGCGGATTTGCCGACGGCGCTTGAATTGGTGATGCGCTGTACGCTGAAATATCGTCTGCCAGAACCGATTCGGTATGCGCATAATGCAGCGGGGCAGTTCTGAGCCATCAGCTTTTAGTCGTTAGCGCTTAGCAAAGGCAAAAACAGATTTCTGTCTCGATTGAACGATTACATTTACTTAGCCCTTTTAATCTCGACGGTTAAGGAGGATTGCAATGTTATCAAGTAAGTCCTGAGCGTCAATCGGGCGAAGCATGTAGATGTCAGACTGCGGTTTGCGGGGATGGTCGGCTAATGGTGCAGCGGACATGAAAATGATGGGTATGGCAGCCGTTTCGGAGATTTCGCGGAGGCGGTCAATCATATCAAGGCCGTTCATATGCGGCATGGTGTTGGCGGTGATAATCAGGTCAGGTCTTTCGGTTTGTGCCATTTCCAATCCCTGCACTCCATTTTCCGCTCTGATCGGTTCATAACCCTCCAGTTCGAGAATATCGGATATTCCAACCCGCATATGAACGTCACTTTCCACGATCAGAATTTTCGCCATTATCCTTCCTGCTCGTAAACCTGAATCTGGTTGATGACTTCCTGCAACATGTTGCGGACAACCGATTCGCTTTCTCCGGCGGACATGAAGGCGACGATATAGTGGGCATTTCCTACGGAGAGCACACCCGCGTCGTTGACCACGCGCCCCAATCCAGTGGGTAAATCGGTTTCAGGCAGAATGCCATCCTTACCCATATAACCCTCCGGAAAAACAAATTCAATTGGTGAGCGGTAATCCGGCGCGCGGATGGTGAGGAGTTTTTGGGTCGCGACTATGGCATCGTGCAGGCGTTCGTTACGGGCGAAAACAGAGCCGCGCGTGAGGACATCATAGCCGTGCGCGAGATCAGCGGCAGTGAACACATTATCCACAAAAAAGGGCAGTCCGTTATCCCAGACTTCGCGATTTTCGGAGGGGACGAAACGCGGGTCGAAGAAATCCACCGTCGGGCTGCCATCCCAATTCCAGCTATACAATCCGCTGCCCATACCGACGGTGCGGCGGAGAAAGTCGTTAAATTTCTCAATGGCATTTTTTGTGCCACGTGCGCGGGGAGCGATTTCGCTGAGCATGAAGCCGGTCTGGGTGTTGTTGCTGAACACAACCGTACTGTAGAGCGACGAGCCTTCGATATCGTTCCACTGTTCCTGCGGGGTGTTGAGATAATAGTAGAGGGGTATCCAGGCTTTGAAGCAGCTTGCGACTGGATAATAGTCGAAGGCGTTAATCTGGATGCGAAATTCTTCGTTCGAGGTCGCACCGATACGGCGGAAATCGAGCGCCATGTTGCGTCCTGCGAAGGCTGCTTCAAGATTTTGGCGTATCTGCGCGGCGAGGGGAGTTTCGGTATCCCAATCGCCCTGAAAGAGTGGATGAAGCGGGGGCATCGCCAGAGCCGCCCCCGCCAGTTGGAGAAATTTACGTCGCGATAGATGCATTACTATTCACGTTTAAGCGGGTGTGTTTGTTACGGGAGTGTCGCTGGTGGGCTTCTTGCCCATCTGCCCGATGGATTCTTCGGCGCGTCTTTTCAAGTCGGTGAATTTGGTGCTCACGCTGTCGAGTTTTGCCACCATATTTGGGTCAGGCGTGAGGTTGGCGGTTTCGCGCTGATAGGCGGCGATAATGGCGGTCATGGCGAAGGTATCACCCAGAGCAACCTTAATCAGATAGGACAGGGCTATGGTGGCGATAATCGACCAGCCTGCCAACTGCGGCGATGTCCGCCCAAGTATCAGTCCAATTGGAGCGGCGAATATGATGAAGGCCACGACAAATGGCAGATAGCTGATGACCATGAGGGCAATCGCATTCATCAAAATTGGCTTCCAGACCATCGCGTACAACACAACACCATCACGGGCGTTTGTCCAGATGGACTCGCGCTCTGTCCAAAAGCTGCGTGCCAGAACGGCTTCGTCGATATAGTTCATGGCGTATTCGATCACACGGTTAATCATGCCTACAAGCGTCCGCACGCTTCCCCCCGGCAGCCAGGCCGTCAGATGGAAAACTGTCCGGGTGAAGGCGTGTACCACACCATTGACCAACTCATCGATGATGAACATGCCGCTGATTTCACCGAAGCGATCCTGCACTTTCTGTCTGCCCCAGGCGAGCTGCGCTTGTCCTCCGGGCACACTTCCGTTGGCCAGCATCTCAGCAATGACGGCGATGTGGGCGGCTTTAAGCACGTAGAAGACGTAGCGGTAGGCGAGATTGTAGATGGGGATGATGGCGACGAGGGCGACGATAAAGAGAATAATGCCGACGATCTGAATGGCATTGCCCACCAGATAGGCGACCCAACCCGCAATCGCCAGATAGATAACTAAACCGATCCAGAAGAGGAGGCTGGCTCCCAGGCGAACGCCGATAATCGGCAGTGTCCGCAGCATCAATTTGAATGATGTCCCAAGCTGAAGTGAATTGAGATTCATAAAATTCAGCGCATAAGCCACTCATTTAAGGGCGGAATACGCTTGTCCCTTTCGCCTAATACCGACGATACTCCACTGTTGGGAAAATTCCTGAAGTCTATCGTATCCCTAAATTGCCGCTTGATCGGTTAGGAATGGATAAGTGACCGCCCGAATTCCTCCCATTACTGCTGATGATAAGCTGGAATAAGCGACGGTGCAATGCGTCCTAAGCACTAGTTGTCAGGGTTTTGACCATGTATGGGATGCCGCGTCCAGCACCCAACCCGCCGGAATATCGGGCGTACAGGAAGTTGGGAGTACCGTCGCCGTACTCTCTTTGAAGACGATATTGACCGTCGCGCCTGTCAGGGCATGAATGAAATTGCCGAGCGTCACCCGCGCTTCCTGTTCCGCCCGGTCTGTGATTCCGCCTTCCAGCGAATCGGTACGGAACTGGTTAACCGCCTCATAATTTGCCAGCAGCCGCGCTTCATCCCAATCCACCGCGCAAACGGTCAGCGAGCGGTCATACTGGCGGATAAAATCGATTCGGCAGCTCGTCAATTGTGCGGGCGGGAGCATCACAGTATAGGTGTTTGTCGCTTCATCGTACTGAATATCGCCTTCGCTGACTTTTGTCAGATCGATACCCGCCTCAACCGCGCCCTGTGCCACATGATTGGCCGAAAAACTGCACGAATCCAGCGCCCCCTGCTGAATGGAAATCGCAATATCGGCCTTCGCCAACTGCGCGCTTACGCTGACCAACTGCCCCATCGGTTGAATGCTGGTCACGATGGTCTGGGTGCTGATGACACTGGCAACAGGTGTCCTGGGCGTGAAAATCCCGACGATGTTGCTCACCAGACTGTTCAGCGTAATGCCGCCCACCAGCATCAGCACGATAATCGGCACCAGCAGAAGCAGCAAACATCCCAACGCACCAGCCAAACCCCATAGACAGCCCGAACGCTGCGGCTCACCTTGCGGCGGAGCAATCGGCAAAACGGTTATTTCTGGCGCTGATGTGGGACGCGGAGGAGTCTGTTCGGAAATCGGATTCGGACTTTGATTTGCCATGCCTAGCACCTCATCATGAAATTCAACGGCGCATATTATTGAAAGTATACCGTCCGCTTATGTTATACTGACAAAGATACGCTAGAATAAAAGTTAGGTTGCGTCCAGGGGGAAAAGTTGACTGTAACATTAGAGAAACTGCCCGATGAACCCATTGTCATGGCGACTTTATCCGGCGAAGTAACCATCGCGGAGATGGAAACCATGTATGCGCAGTGCGCTGAAATCATCAAGGAAGTGGGGCGCATTTACCGCATTACCCGTCTGGAGAATACCACCACCGGCTTCATGGATATTCTTAAAATCCTTCAGGCTGCTGGAAAAGGCAGTCCGGGTTCATCATCTGATCCGAAGGTCGGTGTAATTTTTCTGGGCAGTGGGTCGCTCATCCAGTTGATCACCAACACCATGCGCCAACCGCAGTTTGCCGGGGTACAACTGCCCATTTTCCAGTCAATGGAAGATACCTTGACCTACATCCGTTATGATATGGATAAACGGCGCACCAAAGAGATGAATAAGCAGGCGGAAGATGCTGAAAGCAGCTCGCCTCAGTTAGGATAAACGTGACTACCGCAATTTATGATGGCTATTGTGTCATCTGCAACCAGACCCGCCGCATGGTTATCGCCTTTGATTGGCTGCATCATGTCGAATTCCTGAATATCCACGATTGGAGTCAGGTTGAAGCTCGTTATCCCGGCCTCGATTTTGAGACCGCGATGGGGCAGATGCATGTTGTCACGCCGGATGGTCAACTGCTGGGCGGATTCGAAGGCGTTCGCCGTTTGCTGCGTGATTTGCCCTTAGGCTTCCCCGTCTGGCTGCTGCTTCAGCTTCCCGGCATGGATTGGGTAGGGAACAAAGTCTATCGCTTCATCGCCCGTAATCGCTACCGCATCAACAAATTTTTCGGTGTCGACATCTGCGAAGACGGAACCTGCAAAATCCACGCCTGATGTAATTCTCCGATACGACGAGGAAATTTTGTCGCTGGACGCTAAAGCGATCCAGCTAAGGGAGAAGACAAGCCCACTCAAGGGGCTGAAAGCTGTCATAAAAGGCGATTTCCCTGGCAAAAATTATCTGCCGTGAAAACCTATCCTTAAAAGGAGGACATGGGAATTTATCTGCGCCTGTCCTTTTAAATCTTATCTCACGTTATAAATCCGTTGCTTTTTTGAAATGCTCCACAAACTTTTCGCCTGTTTTTACCTGATTATCAGGTAACATTTTGTAATAAACAGGCTACGTTTTCAACAACGGCAGCAGGGTATCCTTGTCCGATGTAATCAGATATTCCAGCAGCGTATTGGCTCCGTCTCTATCGCCGCTTTCCATCATCGAAGCCAGCTTCTCATAGAGCAGCAGACGCGCCTCATGATTATGCAAACTGCGTGGTGCCCGCATTTGCCGCACGATTTCCAGCAAAAAAATCCGATTGTGTAAACCGGATAACAGTTGAGCTGTTTGTGATTTACCGCTCATTTCTAAAATCATGGTGTGGAATTGGAAAATTGTCTCGATGGCGGTCTGCAAATCATCCGCCAGCGCATGTTTACGGGCATTTTGAATCAGGCGGCGCAATTCCGCCATATCACGCCGGGTCACGGCTTCCATAGCCCAACCCAGCGCTAATCGTTCCAGCGCTAACCACAGCGCATACAGTTCTTCAGCTTCTTCCAGACTGAAAGAACGCACGTAGACACCATGCCGCGCCCGCTTGACGACCCATCCTTCCGCTTCCAACAGTCGTAATGCATCCCGGATGGTGTTCTGGCTCACATTCAAACGCTGTGCCAGTGTCAGTTCAACCAACCGTTCGCCGCTCATGTAAACACCGCTGCGAATAGCATGACGCAGCTTGTCAGCAATCATTTCCGCAAGGGTAGCACCCACCGTCACACACCCGGAACCCAGCAGGGGCCTTGTCCACCTTCGCTGGTCACCTGCTGCAATCCGGTACCATCTNCGGATGGTCAACTGCTGGGCGGATTCGAAGGCGTTCGCCGTTTGCTGCGTGATTTGCCCTTAGGCTTCCCCGTCTGGCTGCTGCTTCAGCTTCCCGGCATGGATTGGCTTGGCAATAAAGTTTATCGCTTCATTGCCCGTAACCGCTACAGGATCAACAAATTTTTCGGTGTCGACATCTGCGAAGATGGAACCTGCAAAATCCACGCCTGATTAAAGGTTGTAATCCAGCACTTTGCACCGCTTTGCGAGGCGGGGTGGGGATTTTATCTTCATCTCACGTTATATTTCCGTCGTCTTTTTGAAACGACTCCCAAACTTTTCACCTGTTTTTACCTGATTATCAGGTAACATTTTGTAATAAACAGGCTACGTTTTCAACAACGGCAGCAGGGTATCCTTGTCCGACGTAATCAGATATTCCAGCAGGGTATTCGCTCCGTCCACGTCGCCGCTTTCCATCATCGAAGCCAGCTTCTCATAGAGCAGCAGACGTGCCTCGTGGTTGTGCAAACTGCGTGGTGCCCGCATTTGCCGCACGATTTCCAGCAAAAAAATCCGATTGTGTAAACCGGATAACAGTTGAGCCGTTTGTGATTTACCGCTCATTTCTAAAATCATGGTGTGAAATTGGAAAATTGTCTCGATGGCGGTCTGCAAATCATCCGCCAGCGCATGTTTACGGGCATTTTGAATCAGGCGGCGCAATTCCGCCATATCACGCCTGGTCACGGCTTCCATTGCCCAACCCAGTGCTAATCGTTCCAGCGCTAACCACAGCGCATACAGTTCTTCAGCTTCTTCCAGACTGAAAGAACGCACGTAGACACCATGCCGCGCCCGCTTGACGACCCATCCTTCCGCTTCCAAGAGTCGCAATGCATCCCGGATGGTGTTCTGGCTGACATTTAAGCGCTGTGCCAGTGTTAATTCAACCAGCCGTTCACCGCTCATATAGACACCGCTGCGAATAGCATGACGCAGCTTGTCAGCAATCATTTCCGCAAGGGTAGCACCCACCGTCACACACCCGGAACCCAGCAGGGACCTTGTCCACCTTCGCTGGTCACCTGCTGCAATCCGGTACCATCTGCCCGCATGATGAAAACTTCTTCCTGTACCGTCCGGGTAGACAGCGATGTAAAGGCCACCACACTACCATCCGGGCTGTAGACCGGGCCCCATTCGAAGCCTGCGCCATCGTAAAGGATGTGTGGATTGCTACCATCGCTGTTCATGACTGCAATGGCAGAGTCGCCCGAAGCATTGCCATCATTCGTCGTTAAATAGATAATGCTGTTTCCATCCGTGCTGAAGGTTGGCGACCAGTCCTTATAGGTATTATTGGTCAGGCGGCTGAAAGTACCCGTCAGCAATTCCAGCCGTCCGATTTCCCAGGTTGCTCCGTCATCCGGGTTGCCGGTGGTAAAGATTATGGATTTCCCATCTGGCGCATAATGTGGATAACCATTTCGATCTCCATTGTTCCGGATGGGATGCAGTTCAGTTCCATCAGGTCGAATGGCGAAAAGATCAAAAGTTTCATCGTTACGTGTATCGGATGAAAAAATAATCCACTGCCCATCGGGACTCCAGGCTGGCGTTCGGTCAAGCACCGTGTTATTGGTCAGCCGCCGCAGACTTGTCCCTTCAATGCTCATGACGTAAATATCGAAATCGCCATCGCGCTTGGACTGGAATGCAATCCATTGTCCATCTGGCGAAACATTCGGATAGGAATCGGCTGCTGGGTCATGAGTCAGTTGTGTTTCTACCCCGGTCGTCAAATCCAACTTGTACAGATCGAAATTATCCTGACGATCAGCAAAATACACCAGCATCCCGCCCAGTTCACGGACTGTGCCGCTCAAGGTAGCGGTAGGTCGTACGCCGACTGGCAGCACAGCGTCTGTTGGTGTTTCCAGCAAAGCTGCACCGCTGGGTATCAAGGTCGAACGTCCCGCTTCACTGGTTGGGTCAAGCGTCGGAACACCAATTCCTTGTTCCTGTGAATTTGTTACACTCACCGTCGGTGTTGGCGAACTCTGTCCCTGATTGATGCCGTTGACGATAATCAAAATGGTGACGACCAATACCGCCAGCAGACCGCAGCCGAGCAGTCCGCCCAGCGCCGCGCTGACCCACATATTCGAGCCGCGCTGCTTGCGTCGTCGTGGAATATATTGGCTGACATAGCCGCTGGAAGCTGTTCCCGGTGTCAATGGCACACTGGCAGGCTGCTGCATGTTATAGGACTGCTGCGGTGGTGGTGGAATAATCTGCTGCGGTTGAGGCTGAGGAATCATCGCGGCAGGACGTGAAGATTTTAGCCTCGGCTGCGTATCGTGCATACTGGAAACAGGCTTATCAACCGCCCGTTTCAGTCCTTCCGCCAATGCAACCGCGTTCGGATAGCGTTCTTCGCGCTTCTTTTTCAGCGCTTTATAAATCACCTCTTCAATGGCGAAGGATAACTGTGCATTGTAACCGCGCGGTGATGGCGGTGGTGTCGTCACCTGCATGACCGCGATTCCGTAGGGGGTATCACTCTCAAACGGACGGCGGCCTGTCGCCAGTTCGAAGAGCATCACACCCAGCGCATAAATATCGCTGCGGTTATCCAACGGCAGACCTTGCGCCTGCTCCGGACTCATGTAACTGGGTGTGCCGACGACACCCTGCGTCGTGATGCCTTTGTTACCCGGCTGCTCACCCAATACCCGCGCAATGCCAAAATCGGTCAGGAAATAACCGCCATTGTCATCCAACAGCACATTGCTCGGCTTCAGGTCGCGATGCAATACATTTTTGCTGTGGGCATAATCCAGCGCAGGGGCAATTTGCTCGATAATGGCGACGATGGCATCAATATCCAACGCGCCTTTACTCAGTAAATCGTCAACGGAACGTCCCGCCATATAGCGCATGACGATATAGGGCTGTCCATTGAATTCGCCATAATCATGCACGGGAACAATATTGCGATGTTCCAGTTTGGAGACAATCGCAACTTCCTGGTTAAAGCGCTGGATATAAGTATCATCATTGATGTACTTTTCTGGCAGCACCTTGACAGCTACAACGCGGTTCATCGAAACCTGCTGGGCACGGTAGACGGTTGCCATGCCGCCTTTGCCCACAATATCCAGGATTTCGTAACCGCCTATCGATTTGCCGATGAGGTCGTCGGTCATAAATGTCCTCGCTGCCCGATGAATAAAAATGGCAAGCGAATTTTACCTGACTTGCATTATACGGCATAGACACGTTCAAATCCAAGCAGGCGGTTCAACCGATTCTGCAATATACTACGCTATATGATGCTATTTTCAATTTTCGCGATTGGATTGCGCCGCTGGCTCACTCATGCCGGTCTGGCGTTATTGGCATTTGGTGGTGTATATCTCACCCATCTTTACGCGCCTCATGCCGATCTCACTTATGATTTGACCATCGGCTGTGGTTATGTCGCTCTGATTCTGGTCGCCCTCAGTTTGCTGATCGGCCCGTATAAACTGCTTTTTCAACGCCGTAACCCGGTCAATCTGGATTTCCGCCGCGATGTTGGCATCTGGGCAGGTATCACGGGCTGTATCCATGTCATTTGCGGTTTTCAAATCCACATGAACGGCAATGTCGTCTACTATTTCCTCGACTATATCCCGCATCGTGGTTATCGTTTTCTAACCAACTTGTTTGGTATCAGCAACGACATCGGTCTTATTGCCACCATCATCCTGGTGATTTTGCTGGTGCTGTCGAACGACATCAGCCTGCGTCACTATAAAGGCAAGAAGTGGAAATTCCTTCAGCGTTTTAATTATCTGCTGGCGCTGCTGGTTTTAGCCCACACTTTTGCTTACCAGACTGTCAGCCAGCGTGAACGTCCTTTCATCATCGGCACCATTATCATCGCTGTCGTGACATTAGCGGCACAAAGCGCAGGTTTCCTGCTCTATCGTACCCGTCACCTGGATCACCGCTTCCACCCGAACAAAAACTTCAATAAGGAGCAATATACATGAATCCCACCGATATTTTGAAATATGGTCATAGTACGGTGACGCGAACGCTGGAAGGGCTGCCGGATTCTGAATGGGAAAAGGGTGGAGTTTGCGGTGTCTGGTCGGTGAAAAATATCATCGCCCATCTGGCATCCTATGAACACTGGCTGGAGGAAGTCCTCGCGCCGTTTGCTGGCCTGACCATCGACATGCCTGTCATGAACCAATTAGGGCAGATTGGCCCACACGCCTTTAATGACGCGCAGGTTGATGCCCGAAAAGGTCAATCCGTCGCACAAACCCGCGCCGAATATATGGATACCTATACCCGTGTGTTTGAGCAGATTGTGCCCAGGGTCCCAGCGGACATCTGGTCAAAAATGGGCACACTCCCCTGGTATGGAGCCGATTACTCGCTGGATGATTTCATCGTCTACACTTTTTATGGGCACAAACGTGAACACATGGCGCAAATCAATGTGTTTAAAGACTCACTCAGATAGCTAAAACCAAAACAGTTCATTAAAGGAGAATTTATTATGGCTATAGCTGGTTTACAATGGCCGGTAGATGGAGGACGAATCACCAACGCCTTCAGCGCAGAGACGGGTTCTCTTAGTATCGCCGCTTCAACAGGAAAAGCTATCCAATCTGCCTCGGACGGGCTGGTGGTCTTTGCGTCAGCAGACACGGTTCAGGTTGGTTTCGGCATCTATACCCTTATCTACAATGGTCTGCAAAATGTTAGTGTGACAGGTAATCAGGAAATCACTGCTGGAACACAGATTGGCGAATCGGCTAGCGACTCTATCCGGCTGATTGTCCTTCAGGCTATCGACCCGGCATCTATCCTGCCGGAACAACCTGCCGTGCCTGTCGAACAGCCGCCAGTGACCACGCCTGCCTCAACAGGCGGTAAACTCTATGTTACTCCCACTGGCGAAAATGTCCGCATTCGTGAACAACCCGTCATCAACAAAACCAATATCCTCGGTCAGTACGATCCGACTGATATTCTGGAAGTCATTGAACCAGCAGATGCCGCCCGTAAAAAATTGGGCGTGAAAAACGAGTGGATTAACGTCCGCACGCTATATGGTGTCGCCGGATACAGCGCCGCTGATCTGCTCAAGGAATATACGGGTGAAATTCCGAAGATTATGCCCAATCCCTACGGCGCATCCAATATCACGGGCATGAATCTTGATATGCACAATCCGCTCGGACATCCCGGCGCAGAT
>JBGAGR010000036.1:0-40046 GCA_044226645.1 Aggregatilineales bacterium | reverse complement strand
GCTTACGTGCAGTAATGTCGCGTGATGTCCACAATACATAACGACAGATTCCGTCCTCATTCAATACAGGAATAATTTTGATAATGGTACTAAAAACACCACCAGGTGTGTTAATTGCCTGCTCATACTCCGACGGCTTGCCGGACTGAATCACTTGCTTCACTAAGATGCTCTCTTGCTCATAGACAAAAGAATCAAGTCGGAGAATCTCGTTGGCAATTTCCTCCTGATACTTGCCAACCAAATCTGCCGCCGTCACGTCAATTTTGAAATTAAGGGCAGTTTTGATATATGCCTCATTCACGGACACCAGTCTCAACCGGGAATCATGCTCGACCGCATAGAGCAATTGTAAATCTGAGGTATTGTTAAACACGAGCGAGAGGTGACTCTCACTTTGGCGAAGCGCCTCCTCAACCCGTTTACGTTCGCTGATATCGAGGCTGGAGGACAGCAAATAAGCCTCTCCGCCTAAATTCATTAACTCAATTGAGATTAGAAGAATGCGGGACTCGCCCGATTTTGTTTGAACCTGTATTTCACGATTCCTGACCCGTCCGTTTTCGCGAAATTCCTGCGCCACTTGCCAACGCTGAACTGGACCACCCCAGTTACCTAATTGTAGATGAGAAGCCCCAATGATTTCATCGCGGTTGTAACCCAGAATATCGAGTCCCGCCTCGTTGATATCAACTATTGTGTTGTCCGAAAGGCGACTGAGACTAATGGCGATAGGGCTGGAATGGAATATTTTAGAAAAGCGCTGCTGACTTTCCATTAGAATTGTCTCGGTTTGTTTGCGCTCGGTGATGTCCTGTATCGTCCCAATCATCTTGATTGTGTTGCCATGCCCATCGTATTCCAATTCCCCAAGCCCGTGAACCCAACGTTCCTGCTGATCGTTATGGCGCACAATACGATACTCTTTATCGAAGCGGTTGTGCTTCGCCAAAACATGCTCACTAAGGTGCTGTAGCATTTCTTCTTTTTGATCGGGGTGAACCAGTGAAATCCAGCCTTCGACATCTTTCGAGAAACCAACATCGATTCCGAATATCTCATCCAGCATAGGTGAGGCAACCCATTTACCTGTTTTTATATCCAGATAATATGACCCTGTTTTCCCAACTGCCTGCGATTTTTGTAGGAAAAACTCACTCTGGCGAAGTTCATCTTCAATCTTTTTACGCTCGGTAATATCTGAAATTGCACCAATGGATCGAACAGGGCGGCGGGTGTCGCCATCGCCTTCAAAAAACGTACGTGATCGTGTACTGAGCCACCGTTCTACGCCATGGAGGTCGAGAATTCGATATTCTAAATCAAAAAGCACACCATCTCCTTCTGGATCACGGGAGCGCTTCAAGCTCTCCATAATACGGTGATGGTCATCTGGATGCACCCGGTTTGCGAGTTTATCTAAGGTCACCTCTTCGTTCATATCCCATCCATAAACTGCGCGATACTCCGGGGAAAAATAGCCACTTTCGGTCATCTCATTAATATCGAAAATACCAATCTTACCGGCGCGGAGAGCCTGTCGCAGCCGCTCCTCGCTGGTTTCCAACATTGCCCTCATCGCTTTGCGCTCGCTGATTTCTTCGACGATCCCAACCAATTGTAAAACTTGATCCCCGAAACGACGCGCCGATACTGTCAAGTTAACCCATATGATGGTTCCATCTTTGCGAATGTACCGTTTTTCCATTGAGTACGTTTCGACTTCTTTTGCTAACAAGGCCTGATACTGCGCTATGTCAGCCAACAAATCGTCCGGATACGTGATCGCTCGAAAGTCCAACGTCATCAGTTCTTCAGCGGCATAACCGCAGATATCGCAAAAAGACTGGTTGACTTTCTCGAAGTGTCCATTCACATCACATATCACCATACCTACTGCACTTTGCTCAAACAAGGCTCGGAAAAGCGCTTCCCGCTCCGCTAATTGCTGTGCCGCTTCCTTTCGTTCCGTGATATCCTGGGCAACAAAGATAAATCCCTCAAGTTGACGGTTATTATTCTGTAGTTGTGCCATTGAGCACGATACAGGAATGTGACGACCGTCCTTCGTCGCAATTTCCCTTTCCCCAAATTCGCCTAGCATGTCACGAGGGTCAATCTTGAATTGTTCGACAAACAGTTTATTTATGGGTTGACCGACTAACTCACTTTCCTGATATCCCAAGAGATAGCAAGCCGTCAGATTCAGCATTGTGATATTGCCATCCAGGTTGGTGATAATTATGCTATCCAGCATGGAATTCATAACATTAAAAAGATAATTTTTGGAAACGGTCGAAGCCTCGAGTTCTTCGACAATAGCAGTCAGCCCGATCTCAACAACATCGAAAGCGTCGCCTTTAGGTGCGACCAAAGTTTTGCCAGTAAAATCCTGCGAAGCAATAGCAACCATCGTTTCTATCAAATCATTAGCACGGCTCTCCATTTCCTCACGCTCCAGCCGCCATTGGTTATGTTGCTCAACAATCGCCGTCAAATCTTCGATAATCCAATCGATATTATCACCCGTTCGATTTTGTGCCTCTCCATTGGTGATACGGTCACGCCCCGTTAACTGCGAAACAAGCTGGAGTATCATCTTGATTCTGGGGTCATGTGAATCCATACTCATTCCAGGAAATCTTTTAAACATTCGAGTGCTTCCGTTTCTGAGGTGAAAATCCGGCTAGAAAACCGATTTATGGAAAAACATCAACAATTTCCAATTAGCCTGGTTAAGGGTGATCTGCCAAGGAATGCCATTGCCCTCCAACCGTCCGCAACATTTTCGGAGGCTGCATATTCTCGAGCTTCGCGGTATGTTGTCTTGAAGATAGCCCGACCAGCATATAACAACCCGCTAGGTATTTACATTCCCGAAACTCACCTAAATCAGTTACTACCGCACCCGAAGAGCCGCTCAATGAACAACACTAGAGATCTGAAATCGTCCAGTCTTACGGGGCATGAGTGTACTTCATGCAAGTAATTTCGTTTTGGTTTGATCAGTTACAACAAATAGGATGAATGAACCCCAATATAGTTGTTCATAAGTCCTAATTTGCGGTAGAGAGCAGAGCTTGAGACAATTACGACTTTACGCTACATTATTACATTATATCTCAGGCAGCAAATTCAATTCAATTAAGGATTCATCTGCTGAAATACAAACGTAGATAGTGGTGAGATTTTGTCGGAATGGCAACAATTTGTTCCTGTATTGCAGTTCCTGAGACAGAAAAGCTTTTATCTGTGCTTCTGTCACATCTTAGCCAGATGCATATTACCAATTCCATCATTCAACGAGTCACCACCACCCAAACCTGCTGGAACGAAGCTACCAAGATGGAGAATAAATGAATGTAAGCAGAGGTCATTTCCGCTTGTAGTGAGAGATTGTCGCGAATATTGTTTTGAATGCTATTGCTTGACACAGAAACGACAACCACGCCATTCAGCTTCACGAGGCGGAATAAAACGAACTGTATACCCAGGAGGCAACGATGCCCGTCGCTCCCGCAGTGGGTGGAAACAGAGTTTGTAATGTTTCCACTTTTTATTTCCTCTGCCCCTTGCTCCAATACCTCTGACGGTATAGATAAATCCTCATCCAAAATCACCTCCCAATTACCATGCAGCGCTATTGCCATCACCCGCTGATCGTAGACAAATACACGGTCAGCAATTTCAGTGATTAGCTGTTTTCGTGCTTCGTCGGGATTGTCTAAAGTCCCACACATTCTCAGACGGTTTTGCGCGGAATTGCATACTTCATCTTTCTTAAGTGAGTGTTCAGAGTAGCTACAAAAAACTCGTATGGAACCCAAATTATTAACTACACCCTAATGAGAATTTGCCAACGAGACAATTAGAGGGCCTTTTAGAGCGGTTGATGTCACATAACCTTTCAGTTTACGGGGTATCCTCTGCCGTATGCTGGTTAAGATTGGCTTAGCTGCGCCTTAACAGTCTGTGTTTCTCCTGTCCCCAAAGAAACATTTATTTGTACAGTAGTGGTTAGCGCATCACCTTCAAATTGAAAGTGTAGGGTGTAAACATAGGGAGTCTCATACAGTCGAACGATCATAACATAGTGGTTCTCATCAACCCATGCACCACTGGCAACAAGGGGAAGTGTGCCAGCAAGCCAAATCTCATTAAACAGAGAAGACTGCCCTCTATGCCATCGTCCAAAAGCGGCAGTTATAGAGGCTTCACCCCACGTTGTCTGCGCTTTGAACGTAGCATCCGAATCCGTAAAATCGAGTGTGAGGCTCCTAATACCTAACGTATTCGCCTGAGCAATGTAAGATTTGCCAGAGACTTGTGAAACATTTGATGAGGTACCCTGCCCCGATACAGGAGCAAGCTTAAGCTGAGATGATTTTTCTACGAGCAGGTCATTGACAGTATGATCTTCTGCAAGAGCTTCTGATTTCATCGCAGGCAATAAAATATCCCATGCCAGATTCATAACCTGTTGCATATCCTTAACTGCTGCTGTGATAACCAGCACTGCATCAAATTCATCCATTACAATACAAAATTGTCCGAATGATCCATCAGCACGATAAAGCCCATGTTGACAGCGCCAGAATTGATAACCATAGCCTTGTGCCCAATCACTATTTGGATCATTCCCATTCGATACCTGTGGGGATGTCGCTTCCTGAATCCATGCTTCACTCAAAATACGCTTTCCATCCCACACACCTTTTTGTAAGTAGAGCTGACCAAAACGGGCGATGTCTTCTGTCTTAAGGCTGAGACCAATCCCGCCCAGATTTGCCCCATGTGGCGACTCCAGCCACGCTGGATTTTCGATGCCAAGCGGTTCGAACAGGCGCGGTGTCAAAAAATCCATTAACTTCATGCCCGTTGTTCGCTGCATAATCTCGGACAACATATAAGTTGCGCCTGTATTGTAGAAGAACTGCTTTCCCGGTTTGTGTGCCAGTGGCACTTCAAAGAAGCCTCTTGCCCAGTTGCCCGAGCTTTGCCCATACATGAATGGAAATGTGCGGACATCATGCCCAGTAGACATGGTTAACAAATGCCAGACGCGCATTTCCGCAAGATACGCGGGTGCACGAGCGGGAAGATCATCGGGGAAAAATGAGATAACCAGATCGTCAACAGTGAAATACCCTTCAGCTACCGCAATCCCCACAGCCGTTGAAGTAAAACTTTTACTCAGTGAAAACATCATATGCGGGATGTCCCTACCATAGGGTGACCACCACCCTTCTGCGACAATGCAACCATGCCGCAACAGCATAAAGCTATGAAGTTCTTGTTCACAGTTTTCGATTGCATCAATGAATCTTAGGATTGCGGATGAAGCAATTCCCTGCTTTTCAGGTGAAGTACGTGGCAAAACACGTTTAACATGAGCGGACATCAGCGAAACCCTATATTAGAAAGACAAGGAAGTGATTTCAACGATGTTAGAAACTGATTTTTCAAGGAAAACAATTTTCTGCAAAAGATAGTCTCATATTAATCTTACCAGAGGCTCAAGATCAAAGGCAGCGGTAATCCTGTGTTATTGGGTCGCATTGTCGAGAAGAGTTATGTGAACACCATTTTTCATCACCCAAGACATCCATATACTAAAGCTCTATTAGAGAGCATCCCCCATATTGCAGCCCAGCGAACAGAACTTAACCCAATTGAAGGCATGGTTCCCAGTCCTTTCCGCCGCCTAACTGGTTGCGCCTTTAACCCACGTTGTAGGGAACGAGTAGAACAATGTAAGCGTAGCGTGCTTCAAATGACCCAACTGAACGACAATCATCTAAGTACGACCACAAAGAAAGTGCGGGATGTTTTGTAGGGGCGAAGCACCGCTTCGCCCACATAATCCCGCGAAATCAATTTGGTTGTACTTAGTACGATGCCTGCTCTATGAAGCAGAATCCAAAGCGGAAGGGAAAGCAATCTAAAACGGTGGCGCTAGAAGCAGCACAAACAGGATATTCGTTGAATAGTTTTGAAAACATGCTGGAAGTTCGTGATTTGAAAATGCACTTCCCTGTTGGTTCAGGCTTGTTTTCGCAGACCACTGGTTATGGCAGGATCGGGTTAATGCAATGCTGCGACGTGTCGGGTTACGATCTGAATATATGTCACGTTATCCTCATGCTTTTAGTGGTGGTGAAAGTCAGCGGATTGTGATTGCGCTGTCATTTATTACCAACCCGCGTCTTATTGTTGCAGATGAACCTGCCTCGGCTTTAGATGTATCGGTTCGCGGAAAAATCTTAAATCTACTCAAAGAACTGCAACAAGAGTTCCAGTTAACATATCTTTTCATTTCACATGATTTGAGTGTAATTCGCCACATCTGTGAACGTATCGATGTGATGTATGTCGGGAAATTAGTCGAGACGGCAACAAGTGATGACTTATTCCGTAAGCCGAAACACCCCTATACTGAAGCTCTACTCTCAGCAGTCCCTATAAATAATCCACTGGACAGAGGAAAACACGATCGTATTCGCCTTACTGGAGAGGTCGCTGATCCATCCAGCCCGCCCAAAGGTTGTTACTTCCATCCTCGCTGCCAATATGTTGAAACACAATGTTCGACCGATGAACCTGTTACCAAGCGCATAGAAGGGGCAGGCTCATTTCGTATTGCGAAGTGTCATTTTGCGGAAGATCTCGATTTGAATGGTATCATCACAGATAACAATTAAATTACTTCCGGAGGGCAATAGCAGGTTCAGCGACTTTTTTCTGAACTGATTTAACACTTAGACTCATTAGGTTGCCACCATCACTCATACTTGTCACAACATCAAACGCCAAATACCACGCAGAGGAGCCAATCTCCATCCCAGTAAGTGACCAATGACCTACGCTCCCGAAAGAACTATAGGATAAAAGACTTCTTGGTAGAAACCAGGAAGCCTTTTTTATTTCATGCCTCAACATAAAAACCACCGGACACAGACCCTCGATTTCTCATCGTAGACTATCAGAATTGCCGCCTTTCTGGAGAAAATCTTCAGGCAAATCTTGCCTATTTTGCGCTGTGCCCATTCGTTGAAACAAGTCACCCAGTTCATCGACACCAAGAAATTGGATAAGCTGTTCCTCAGAAATATTGGATTTCTTCAACCACGCTGTAATCATCTCATGCTTGTCCATAGTATGCTCCTTTTCGGCATGAATAATATCTTCATTATTCAGAGAGAAACCGCAAATCGGGCATTCCAGTGAAAAAAACGGGTAAGTTTTATCATTAGGTGGACCTTCAGCGGCAAAGGGAAATTCACAATTTGGGCAAGGAGAAAACACATATTCGGTTCGCGGATTAGGCTTCACCAGTGGCAAGCGGTCATCGAATATAACCGATCGCTCGTCCAGTGAGAGGAGTGTATAGCGCTTCAGAGCCAGGCTAGTGATACCTGTGGTGACAAGGAATAATACGGATAGCATCCAGCCAATCCAGAATGCGGTGCCGCTATAAGGATAATAATTCAAGGTTACGGTGTGTGCACCCGCTGGAAGTGCCAATAGCATCAGATGCTCGTGACTGCTTAGCGCTGCTGGTTGATCGTCAATACGAAC
This sequence comes from Aggregatilineales bacterium, assembly GCA_044226645.1. GTDB lineage: Bacteria > Chloroflexota > Anaerolineae > Aggregatilineales > Phototrophicaceae > CFX2. The sequence goes on along the minus strand of JBGAGR010000036.1, from coordinate 32,468 downwards.
CTGCCAGCGCGGAAAATAGGTCATACTCAATACTGCATTGACATCGCTATCACTGGTGTAGTCTAAAACCAAATGGTCAGGCTGACGTTGCAGCAAATGCATATTGAGTGGGGGTAAATTCAAATCGCGGTTAACCGGGTTTCCTGCCAGCAAGTAATCCACCAGGGTTTGAGTCGCCTCCTTCTGTCCTGTGTCATCCAGCAGGTAAAACAGGTTGAAGCTCACATACCACACCCGCCCCTGACCAACATCCCGATAACCCAGGAGAGGATAACTTTGCCCCTGATGCGTGAGGCTGGCAATGATTTTGTCCAATCCGTAATAGGTTGCGCCCGTCCATGACCCTTCCGACGTTTGGAATGTCAGTGAAGCGGGCATAGCTTTCAATTCCGAGTTCCAGTCGATGCTATAACTGCCATTGAGCGCCAGCGATAGGGCATGGACATCAAAAAGGGTGAACCCCTGCTGGTAAATGGCTCCCATTCCACTGAGATCGACAATTAATGTGTTACCCTGACGTACCCAGTCCCCAAGGCTCGCTTCCACCTGTGCATTGTCGGGGATGCGATTCAGTCCGATAACCGAATAATGCTTCAAATAGTCCGGAGTATAGGTGGCTGGATTAGCGGATTCGCCCTCACTTGCAAACGGAAAGGCAAACAACCATGAGGTAGGGTTGTCTCCTATGATGAGCATTCGGTTGTCTGGCAGCACCTGCCCGAAAGACGATGCTTTAGTGCGCTGCCACAGGCCATATTCACCCGCATCGGCGATAGGTTGATAGATTAGTTGGGAGTCTATCGATTCTTCTTGAGCAGAATTATCAAATCGCGTTAGGAGATAATCTGTGTTCCACAATGACAAGACACGCTGCAAATAAGCGGGGGAGCGCGTTACAGCAGCGAGCAATCGACGGATCATATCCTGGTGGGGGGTATTTTCCAATGCCCAGCCTGATACATTTTCATGGTTCCCGATTTCCCCGGTCAAATAGATTTGTTGAGCGGTAGGGTCGGGAAAAGTGAGCGGAGCAATACGCCCAGACCCTTGCCCCTGCGCCAATGTCTCAGCCAGTGCAACCTGATTCGGGTCGGCTTCGCGCATCTGGATAACGCGCATCGCAGGTATGAAATCAACTATCAGAACCAGTGCGACCCCAGCCAATAGCCAACCCCGTCTTTGTTGATTAAGTGGTATGGAGGCCACAACTAACGGGAAAAGAACCGCACTCACATTCAGGAAACGCTCTGGCAGCAGTGACTGGCTGAGCGGTATAAGCTGAAAAATTCCGCTGGCAGGCCCAAAAGCCAGCGCAACACACAGCAGTCCAGCCCAGAGTAGGGCTTTTTGATGTGTCCTGGCAACGGAGAAAGTAACAAGGAATGCCAGGATCAGACCTGCCAAACCAATGCTAATTGCTTCAATGCTGGTGTGGTAAGGCAACACTGCCGCGGGTGTAATCGAAAAAAGATCGATCTTGATACCCGGCAGAGACGGGACATTTTTTAACTCGATATGGCTATAAGCCGGGATAATATAAGCAGCAGCGATACCTGCTCCAAACAGGATAGGGAGTAACGCCAGAAAGGCTCGTCTTAACGGGATATGAACCTGACCTAAGACACGCAAAAGAATGTACAATCCGATGGCAACCGCAAACATCGCGGCCTGCATGACATGAGCGAGAATAGCAAAAGCCCACAATCCAGACAGTATAGCGAATAGGATGTGGGAGTCTTTTTTGACGAGGATGCGGTCGGTATACCAGACTAACCAGGGTAGCGCGAGCAGAGCCAATCCACGTGGGAGATTGCCTTCGGCAAAAATTGTGTGCAATGTGTAGGGTGCAGTCACACTCAACATGGCTCCCCCCAGAGCCAACCAACGGTTGCGTCCCCACCCTATTCCAATCCTATAAACACTCAAGCCCAGAATCATAAACATGCTGGTGACAAATATGCGATAGGCCCCAGTAACATCGTCCACAATCGCCGTTAGCGGCCCCAGTATCCATGCGGTGAGTGGTGGATAGTAGACGCGCATCGGATCACCCATGTACCATCCTGGCATCCATTCAGTTTGCGCCATACCCGCCAACAGCCCGTTTTCACGGATGGTTCGGCCCATATAAGTGGCACGCTGCAAGTGTCCCCAAATATCCGTGCCCCAGGGGTATCCCGATTGCCAGATAGGAAGTAGTATGACAAGAATTCCTGCAACCAGGATCAGTAGTGGTAAGTTTAGGAGAACAGGTTGAGAAAACTTGTGGCTATGTGTATCAGGCGGCGTTGCAAATTGCCGTTTTCCAGGTTCTGAAGGAGCGGGCTTTGTACCGTCCATGTAGCATCCTCGGTTAAAGTCCTCATAAGGGCGCTCATACGCACCCAGAATAGGAATGTGTTGTAAAGGGGAAGAAACGGTATATAACGTAAATATTCACGTATAAGCACTTTTTCAGGCGGCATACTGAATAAGTAGCTAGTGAACACCCGCATCACATTAATAACCACATAGAATACCATCAGAAGTGAAAGTGCTGAACCAATCGTATTCCACGAATAACCGAAAAGTGGCATCATGAAAATCATTAAAGTCCATGCCAGTCGCGGTAGAGCGAGAGTATGATCAACCTGCAAGCGCATCGGTAAGGCAACACGCCAGAAAAACTGCTTGCTGTGGCGCTGCGAGTGGTACGTTGTATGGACAGCTGCGACTTCCAACGCGCCGCGCTGCCAGCGTGTCCGCTGAGAATAGAGCGTAGCCCAGGAGAGAACCGGTGCGAGATGCACCCGCATATTCGAGAGGTAACCGACATGGCTGCCGGGTATCTGATGCAACATCAGGGTCATGTCGGTATCTTCAGACACAGTACGTCCCCGGTAGCCATCAAACTGATTGAAAACCGACCGGCGGTACACGGCACAAGCACCCGATACCGTGAACAGAGTGTCAACCATGCCTTCTGAGCGTCTGCCCAGATGAAACGCAGTCGCGTACTCGATAAACTGACAGGCGGTGAGAAATCGTTGAGATAGTGTAAGCTGTTTGGGGACGGGCAATCCATTCTTATCCACTAAGACATTGCCGTTCTTGCCTGTTTCGTTAACCAAGTATGGGTCAACAATCAGATGACCAGTGGCAGCAATCAATTTGTCGTCAGCCATAAAGGCACGAATCGCTTGTTCTATGGCATCAGGTTCAAGTACGATGTCACTGTCAATAGCAACCACGATGTCGCCAGAGATCAATTTCAGCGCAGCATTAATAGCCGCAGGTTTACCATTTTCCCACAATGAACCCCGTTTGCGTCTGACAACATTGATAGTCCCTCCAAATATTTCAGACGCAGCGATAAAGCTATTTGTCCTTAAATAGGCACTGGAACCATTCGCAGGCCCGATTTGCTCCAGGATTGAATCGACTGTTTTGTCCTGTGAACCATCATCAACGACTACAATCTCCATAAGATACTGCGGGTAGGTCTGAGCTTTTAAGCTCACAAGGCAGCGTCCAATGTTTGATTCTTCGTTGTAGGCCGGAATCACAATTGATACACGTGGCAGATCGCTTGCAGGGAGTGAAGCAAGTTTAAAACGATAGAACGACCATATAGCAATTATCATATGCCACAATGACGAAAAACCGTCGGTGACGAGTGGTATCAGAAGCCACACACCCCAGAACAGTAGTACAAACAATACATCGTTGTTAATCATCAATGCACCGCCCGACCGGATGTTTCAATGTTGCGTTTGACTATATGGAGTGTCGGTTTAGTTAGTAAAAACCAGAAAAGGCCAACTACACCGATGAAATAGACCAAACGACCAACAACCGTATGCGCAATGGGCACCGCCGGTTTGCCCCAGATCACAATCATCAACACAATGATGACGATTCGCAGCACATTGAGCAGATAGGTGCCTGCGACCCCGACAGTCAAAGATAACCAGCGCTTTCGCGCAGGCAGTTTCGGATAGAAGAGAACCAGTCCCACAAAAATCGCCATCTCAATAATGGTTGAGCATTCAATGCCGATATTCAGCCCTGACCAGCCGCTCGAGTCCGGCACGAGAAAGGTTGTCGCATCAATGAATTGCAGATGAATACCAAATGGTGACAAAAGCGTCTGAACATGCTGCGCCTCAAGGCTTGCAAAAGCGATATGCCATTGTTGCAGGATCGCCAGATGGATAAACAGGAAGATGAATCCAAAAACGCCCCATATGTAGAGTAGTAGCTGCCAATGTCGACGCTGTATCCAGGTTAAACCGCCTAAATAAACAACGGCTGAAACTTGCATCATAGTCCAGGTCATGCTGGCAAGGCTTTCTGTATAGCAAGTTTGCCCCTAACATGCCAGAACCAGCCCCCAACTAACAACACGGCCACGACGGTCAACGGAGTACCCAGGGTCGGCACAGAATAAAAGCCAGTGGTAGCACTACTGATATTACAGTTGTGTGAATTCCCAGTACTCCAGCACAAAGACACGGTGTAATCCCCCATCGATGGATAACCCCCATTATTAGAGTTCCAACTGTAGGAGAAGGTATCACCATCATTCATCGCTGGCGGCGAAGCGCTGTTGGTAGCAACCACCGTGCCGTTTGGATCGCGGATTTCGAAATAGATGTTGCTGTTATTAATTTTCCCTTGCGCTTGAACTGTAGCATTGATGGTGATGGTTTCACTGTAGTTACCGCCACCCGAAACTGTGAGGGATACGACCGTACCGCTGGCTGCGATGGTTAGTAAAGCTAACAAGCTAATCAATAGGAGATAAAGATGATCTTTGGAGACTCGCATTGTAATCGTCCATGTTCTTGCCGTGAATTCCACTTTTGTTCATCTTTTGCGTGAACACTTCATTAATGTAATATATAGGGATTTCATGAAATACTGCATTGAGCTATTGTTAATAATTGTTTGAAAACAGATAGGAGAAGGTTCTGGAAGCCGAGCAAACAATTACGCAGGGATAAAGCCAAATCCACATCAGCTTGCTACTAATCGGCAAACAATCCACGTTCCGTTGTACAGCGCAAAATTAGTAACTCTATACAAGGATACTGCTAATCCTCAGTAAAGGTCTTTTCCCAATTTAGGCAATATAGACACCATCGCAAGATTCATTTTTCATAATTCAGCTTTTTTTGTACTCATTTCGCATAACTCATCTTGTGTTAATCTGCACAATGGGTCTACTGGACTCCCATCTCCATTTTTCCCTTATCAGACTCATTCCCAGCTATTCCCACCAAATTAACTATCGTTTTGTCATAATTTTCTTTAACAAACCTTGTACTCATCTTATATGTCTTGCAGAACATGCCAACGGTATCTTCCCCTTCCATCGCAAATACCTTTAAAAGGGGGCTATATGTTAGATGTTTCTCGTAAGATGTTAGTGAGACGAGCGAAGATACTAATTCTTATTGTGGTCTTCGTTGTCGGTATTGTTCCGGCAGTCAGAGCGCAGGACACTGAGCCAATCAAGGTTGGTATTCTGCATTCCTTGAGCGGCACCATGTCAATCAGCGAAGTGACCGTCAAAGACTCGGAAATGATGGCGATTGATGAGATTAACGCCGCCGGTGGTATCCTGGGTCGCCAGATTGAAGTCATCATTGAGGATGGGGCAAGCGACTGGCCTACTTTCGCAGAGAAAGCCCAGAAGCTGCTCCTGGAAGATCAGGTCGCGGTTGTTTTCGGCTGTTGGACAAGCGCCAGCCGCAAGGCAGTTAAACCCGTGTTCGAGGAAAATAACGGTCTGTTGTTCTACCCTGTTCAATATGAAGGATTGGAGCAATCACCAAACATTTTCTACACCGGCGCAACCACCAACCAACAAATTGTGCCAGCTGTCGAATATCTCCTCGAACAAGGTATGAAGAAAGTGTTCCTACTCGGATCGGATTACGTGTTCCCCCGCACATCGAACACCATCATCAAAGCACAACTGGCGGCGAGTGGCGGCGAAACTGTCGGTGAAGAGTATGTTCCGCTGGGTGGAACTGAATTCAGCACCATCATTGAGAAAATCCGCGCGGCTGCCCCTGATGTGATCTTCAACACACTCAATGGCGACAGCAATGTGGCGTTCTTCAAGCAGTACAAGGACGCTGGCTTTACGGCCGAGACTCTTCCCACCATGTCGGTCAGTATCGCCGAAGAAGAAGTAAAAGCCATCGGCACAGAATATCTTCTCAATCATCTAGTCGCCTGGAATTACTACGAAACCGTCGATACTCCTGAAAACAAAACGTTTGTCGAAGCGTTCCAAGCCAAATATGGTGCGGATCGTGTCACCAGTGATCCGATGGAAGCTGGATATTTCGGTGTATATCTGTGGAAAGCCGCAGTTGAAGCCGCTGGTACAACTGACGTGGACGCAGTACGCGCCGCAGCGGGTGGCATAACCTTTGCCGCACCGGAAGGAACCGTCACCGTTGACGGCGACAATCAACACACATACAAAACAGTGCGTATTGGCAAGGTTCGTGAAGATGGCTTGATTGACACAATCTGGTCGACAGCAGAACCTGTTAAACCAGACCCGTATCTCTGCACCTACGACTGGGCGGCTGAACTACCGAAACCGGAAGCAGGCTGCACACCAAGCAGCTAACTTGTTTGGAGGAAGGCGTAAGCCCTGCCTGCAATTGGATGGCTTGGCAGGGTTTACACCCCTAGATTGTGCCATCGCATTCACGAAGCACTATCTTTCCACATTATATAGCGACTGCTGAATTGAGGTGAAGTGTGGAAGTCATTCTCTCGCAAATCTTTAATGGGTTGAGCCTCGGCTCAATTTTATTGCTGGCGGCGCTCGGACTCGCCTTCTCATTCGGTCTGATGAAAGTCATCAACATGGCACATGGCGAATTCATCATGATTGGGGCATATGTCAGCTATTTCTTTCAGGCATTTCTCGCGCCTGCTTTTCGCGGGGACAATGGTGCAAAAGAGGGTATTTTCTTTCTACTATCCATCCCCGCTGCATTTCTGATTACCGGCGCGGTGGGTTATTTACTGGAAATTACACTCATTCGGAGATTATACGGACGACCACTGGACACGCTCCTGGCAACATGGGGCATTGGGCTGATGTTGCAGCAGCTTGCGCGCAGCTACGACCCACGTAACGTCCCGGTTACGTCACCGGAGTGGTTATCCGGGGGTCTGATGATTTCAGATACGCTCTCCCTACCCTACAAGCGCCTGTTTATTATCGGTCTGGTCATTGTGTGTATCATCGGCATCTATTTCTACATGTACCGTTCGTCGCAAGGGCGGCGCACACGCGCTGTAATGCAAAACCGCGAAATGGCCTCAGCACTAGGGGTTGCCACGCGCCGTGTGGATGTGCTGACATTTGCACTAGGCGCGGGTTTGGCAGGTGTAGCAGGTTCCGCTCTGACTCTGCTTGGGCAAATCGGGCCGCAGCTTGGTACAGGCTACATTGTTGATGCCTTCATGGTAGTGGTATTAGGGGGCGTTGGCAGCCTGCCCGGAACTATCCTGGCCGCATTCACCATTGGTCTATTCAATACTTTCCTGGAAATGAGCACCACCGCCACGCTTGGGAAAGTGCTGGTCTTTGTCTTGATTATCGCGTTCTTACAATGGAAACCGAACGGTCTTGTGAGCGTTCGCAGTCGTAACTAGGGGACAAGTTTTATGACTACCCTTTCTACACAGCGTAGAAGCCGGTTAATGGGTGATTGGCTGCCCTTTCTGGTAATCGGCGTACTTCTGCTTTTCGTGTTACCACAAACGCTGTCCACTTTTCAAATTAACCTGCTGGGTCGTTTCCTGACCTACGCAATCGTCGCATTGGGATTGGATTTAATCTGGGGCTACACGGGAATGTTAAGCCTCGGACAAGGACTATTTTTCGGTCTGGGTGCCTATTGTTTTGGAATGTATCTCAATCTCGAAGCCGCCGGGAAAAACTTGCCGGAATTTATGGGCTTGTATGGGGTCAATGAACTGCCGTGGCTCTGGCAGCCCTTTCACTCACCGATAGTAGCTATTGCGCTGGCTATCATTTTCCCAATGGTGGTCGCAGCACTGCTCGGCTATATGGTCTTCCGCAGCCGGGTACAAGGGGTCTATTTCTCCATTATCACGCAAGCCTTAACGGCCATTGTAGCCCTTCTGCTCATTGGTCAGCAACAGCTTATTAATGGCACGAATGGCATCACCGAAATGAAAACTATTTTCGGCTATAAGTTAGCTGCACCGGATACTAAGATGGGGCTGTATCTTGCAACGGCTATTACACTCGGCGCAGTTTTCTTATTGTGCCGATTTCTCATTCGCTCGCGTTTTGGACGACTGCTTATTGCAGTCCGTGACGACGAAAACCGTGTGCGTTTCGTTGGTTACAACCCGGTTGTCATCAAGGTGTGTGTGTTTGCGTTGTCAGCCGGCATTGCTGGCTTGGCGGGAGCATTGTTCGTACCGCAGGTAGGCATCATTGCGCCTAAGCAGCTGGACATTATCGCCTCTATTGAGATTGTTATATGGGTTGCTGTTGGCGGACGCGGGACACTTTTCGGCGCAATCCTCGGCGCAATACTGGTCAATACGGGGAAAAGTGTTATCAGCAGCGCCCGCCCGGATATATGGCAGTTCATCATGGGAGGTCTATTCGTTGGGGTTGTGGTTTTATTCCCCAAAGGCATCGTAGGATCCCTTCAAGATGGTTTCCAGCGAGTTAAAGTGAGGGGAAACAAGTCCGGAGCAATTCCATCTCTCGAATCAGCCAGCATCGAGGTCGAAGCGACCTCACTAGCAGGAGGCGAATCACGATGAACGCAATTATGGACATGAGTGGTGTCAGTGTCAGTTTTGACGGTTTCAAAGTGCTGGATAATCTGAACTTTTCCATTGGTTATAACGAACTGCGCTTCCTCATCGGCCCGAATGGTGCTGGAAAATCCACACTGCTAGACATCATGACAGCAAAAACCCGTCCTGATGCTGGAAAAGTGACATTCGATGGTCATGTCAATGTTCTCCGTGTTTCGGAGCATCAATTGGTTCGGCATGGCATCGGACGCAAGTTTCAAACGCCTTCTGTATTCAGCAGCCTGAGTGTCTTCGAAAATCTGGAAGCGGCTATTGGTTTTAAGACCACCATTCACAAATTAACCAGACGGCTTTCCCCGGAACAATCCAGGAAAATCGAGGAAATCCTGGAAATCATCAGTCTGAAAGACCAACGGAATATGCAAGCAGGTATTCTGGCGCATGGTCAGAAGCAGTGGTTGGAAATCGGGATGCTGCTGGTACAGGACCCCAAGCTGATTTTGCTGGATGAGCCTGTCGCCGGGATGACCCGCAAGGAACGCGACCATACAGGCGAACTGCTGCAACGTATCGCGCAGAATCGCTCTGTACTGGTGGTCGAACATGACATGGTATTCGTGCGACAGTTTGCGACAACGGTATCGGTACTGCACATGGGCAAACTGCTGTGTGAAGGATTGGTCGAAAGCATTCAGACTGATCCACAGGTCGTTGAAGTCTATTTAGGGCGGGTTCACCGCAAAGCAGCCTAACTAATTCAAGGGGCATCAAAATGCTGTCAGTAACCGGATTACAAGTATTTTATGGTCAAAGCCGCGTGATTAATAACGTGGATATTGAGGTCTCCCCCGGTCAGGTGGTTTGTCTCATGGGACGTAATGGCGTGGGGAAAACCACCCTGCTAAAAGCCATCATGGGCATCCTGAAAGCGCAAAAAGGCAGCATTCTATACGATGGCATAAACATTACCCAAACACCATCCTATAAACGTGCACGTGCCGGGATTGGCTATGTTCCACAGGGGCGCGGTATTTTCCCGCATCTTACCGTTTACGAAAATCTGCTCATGGGTTTAGAAGCGCTGGACAGTCAGGGACAAAAAACCGGACAGGAAACGATTGAAGTCGTCTACAAAGTTTTCCCGGTTCTTAACCAGATGGGAAAACGGATTGCGGGAACCTTAAGCGGTGGACAACAGCAGCAGTTGGCAATTGGGCGAGTTCTGGTTCGCCGTCCACAGCTACTCCTGCTGGATGAGCCAACCGAGGGCATCCAACCGAATATTGTGCAGGAAATTGAAGACGTTATTCATGGCTTGCGTGAACAAAAGAGCATTGCCATATTACTGATCGAACAATTTTTGGATTTCGCGCTAGGCATCGCCGATTACTGTTATGTGATGGAAAAAGGGCAGATTGTCTCGAAGGGAAATGCGAAGGAGCTTGATCCTGAAACCATCCGAGAGCATCTGTCAGTATAACCATGAGCATTGTAGGTCGAAATGGTGAACTGCGTTTAACCATCGCACAGCGGGCTGGCAGCACAACCCTCATCGAAAATTACTCGCGTCCGCCGCTGCAAGTCATGCGTGCGATTCGGGATGCAGCAGGCTGTCTATGTGTTTATCTGCTCAGTCCTACAGGCGGAGTCGTACAAGGGGATCGTTACAACATCGACTTGCATGTTGGTGACGGGACTCACGCCCTATTCACTACACAGTCCGCCACCAAAGTTTACCGGATGCCGGACGACTGCGCCGAACAAATCGTTCGAATTGAGGTCGGGCGAAATGCCATCTTCGAATATGTTCCCGATGCGGTCATTTTGTTTGCGGAGGCCGATCTAACCCAGCACATCGAAGTGACACTGCATCCGGGCGCATTGGCATTAATTTTTGAAATTGTCCTGCCAGGGAGGTTCGCACGAGGTGAACATTTGCGTTTCCGGCGCTATACCAACCGATTGATTGTGAATGATGCAGACGGCTTGCTGTTATACGAGGTAGCAGATATTCAACCTTTGCAATCTGATCTGAACGAGTTAGGTCGGTTAGAGGGGTTTACCTGCTGGGGTAGCGCGTATCTGGTCGGTGATTTGGAAGCACATCGAATCAATCCAGCAGCCTTCTGCGAAGCACATCGCGGACTGTTTGAACACGAAGGCGCAATGGGCGGATTATCGCCACTTTACCGGAATGGCATCTGTATTCGGATGCTGAGTTCCCGCTTGGAAACCATTTACAAAGCTTTCCATGATTTGCGCGGCATTATCCGAACGGAATACATGGGACTGAAGCACGTCCCGCTGCGAAAATAACATTCTGAAGGGGTGAAAATGAACCTGACACCAAGAGAAAAAGACAAATTGATGATTTATATGGCGGCGATGGTCGCCCGTGACCGAAAAGCACGTGGACTCAAGCTCAATTATCCCGAAGCGATTGCCCTGATTACCGCCGAAGTCCTGGAAGGCATTCGTGATGGGCGCGGCGTGGCGGATTTAATGCAGTATGGTCGCACAATTCTGACCCGTTTCGACGTGATGGAGGGTGTGCCAGAGATGATTCATGATATTCAAGTGGAAGGCACGTTTCCCGATGGCACCAAGCTCGTCACCATACATCAACCGATACCCTAAGGAAAAGCGATGATACCCGGTGAATATTTTCTGGAAGATGAAGACATTATTGCTAATGCAGGCAGACCGGTGATCTCACTGCTGGTCGCGAACACGGGAGATCGCCCAATTCAGGTTGGCTCACATTTCCATTTTTATGAAGTCAATAACGCCTTACAGTTTAATCGTGAGCAGGCTTACGGAATGCGTCTGAATATTGCCTCCGGGCTAACGGTACGCTTTGAACCAGGCGATGAAAAAACGGTGGAACTCACGAGCATCGCCGGAACAAGAACGATTTACGGATTAAACAGCCGTGTGAACGGCAAGCTCGACAAGGAGACTTAGCATGTCACTACGCATTCCACGCGCTGTTTATGCCGATCTTTACGGCCCAACAGTCGGAGATCGGGTGCGGTTAGCCGATACCGACCTGATTATTGAAATTGAAAAGGATTTTACGCTCTATGGCGATGAAGCTAAATTTGGCGGGGGTAAAACCCTGCGTGATGGCATGGGGCAGGATGCAGTCAGCACCCGCGCAGACGGCGCACTCGATCTGGTCATCACCAATGCATTGATTATCGACCACTGGGGCGTTGTGAAGGCCGATGTTGGCATTCGCGATGGCAAAATCGTTGGCATCGGCAAATCCGGCAATCCGGGGGTTATGGACTGTGTTATGCCTGATTTGATTGTTGGTGCGTCCACCGAAGTCATCGCTGGCGAAGGGATGATTCTGACACCGGGCGGAATTGATACGCATATCCATTTCATTTCGCCCCAGCAAATCGAAGAAGCACTGGCTTCCGGCATTACGACCATGTTTGGCGGGGGAACTGGCCCCGCGACAGGCACCAACGCGACCACCTGTACCCCGGGCGCATGGAATATCTACAAGATGCTGGAGGCAGCAGAAGGCTTCCCGATGAATCTGGGCTTCATGGGCAAAGGGAATGCTTCCCTGCCCGACCCGCTGCGAGAACAAATCCGCGCCGGGGCATTGGGTCTGAAGCTGCACGAAGACTGGGGAACCACGCCAGCCGCAATTGATAACTGTCTGAGCGTTGCAGAGGAATTTGATATTCAGGTCGCTATACATACCGACACGCTCAATGAAGCTGGATTCGTCGATGATTCGATAGCGGCGTTTAAAGGCCGCACCATTCATACGTTTCATACTGAAGGCGCAGGTGGTGGACACGCACCGGACATCATCAAAGTGTGCGGTGAACTTAATGTCCTCCCCTCTTCGACTAATCCGACACGCCCGTTTACCGTGAATACGATTGATGAGCATCTGGACATGCTGATGGTCTGCCATCATCTTAGCCCATCCATTCCTGAAGATTTGGCCTTCGCTGAATCGCGTATCCGTCCGGAAACGATTGCCGCTGAAGATATTCTGCACGATATGGGCGCACTCAGCATGATGTCATCGGATTCACAGGCGATGGGACGTGTAGGCGAGGTGATTATGCGCACCTGGCAGACAGCACACAAAATGAAAGTTCAGCGCGGAAAACTCTCGCCCGATAGTGCCCGCAACGACAATTTCCGGGTGAAACGTTATGTCGCCAAATACACGATTAATCCAGCTATCGCACACGGCATATCCTCTTATGTTGGCTCCATCGAAGCTGGAAAAGTGGCAGATTTGGTACTGTGGAGACCAGCCTTCTTTGGCGTAAAGCCAGAGATGATTCTGAAGGGTGGTTTTATCGCTTACGCGCAGATGGGCGACCCAAATGCATCCATTCCAACACCGCAGCCTGTTCACGGACGCTACATGTTCGGCAGTTTTGGACGCGCCCTGACCAGCACATCCTATACCTTTGTATCGAAAGCGGGTTTTGAGGCTGGTGTGCATAAAGAATTGGGCTTACTGAAGCAGGTCGCACCCGTAGCGAATTGTCGTGGGTTGACGAAAAAAGACATGATTCATAACGACTTCCTACCCAATATCGCGGTTGACCCGGAAACGTATGAGGTACGAGTCAACGGCGAAATCATTACCTGCGAACCTGCTGCGACTCTGCCACTGGCACAGCGCTATTTCCTGTTCTAATCATGCAGATTGAGTCATCTCAGCTCCTCATGATGCTTCAGTGGATGGACTCCGCCTTTCCGACAGGCGCGTTCGCTCACTCAGGCGGATTGGAAACATATGCGCAGGCAGAAAAGATCACGTCACCGAATGATTTAGCGAGGCTGATTGCAGTCAAGCTGGAAAGCGCCGCCCAAAACGATTTGATTGTCGTTCACTGCGCAATGTCCGCCTACTCGACAAATGACCGTGCCCAGATTGCCTATCTCGACAAACTATGCGCGGCATCCAAGTTATCACGGGAAACGCGCGAAGCCAGTGAGAAAATCGGCTGGCGCATGTTAGGCAGTGTTCTTAACCTCATTGATGATGAGGCATTAACTTTTTATCGGGCAGAAATTACAGCGCGGCGCTGTTCCGGGCATCATGCAGTTGCACATGGACTTGTTGGCGCGGCCATGAACATCCAACCACAAATCGTGATGCTGGCGTTTGCCTATGGAATAGCTGCTAATCAAACGGCTGCATCGCTCAAACTGATGCGTATCGGGCAAACGCAGTCACAAGCGGTACTGCATGAAGTCGGCGATTTGATTAGCGCTGCGGTTGATACGGCGCTCGCCCGAACACTGGACGATTTCAGCAATTTTACGCCGGGACTCGATATACGTTCGATACAGCACGAGCATTTATTCAGACGGTTATTTATTTCCTGAGGGAGTAACTATGTGTAACGTTGACTATACGGAAGACTCATTTGTCCGTCACGTCCATGACACCAAGCCGCTCATTATTGGTGTGGGAGGGCCGGTTGGGTCGGGCAAAACGACACTGGTCGAGAAGTTGTGCAAAGCGATGTCGAAAGATCACCATATCGCTGTTATCACCAACGACATCTACACCAAAGAAGATGCAGCGATTCTCACCCGGTTGAGTGCGCTTGAGCCAGAGCGCATCGTTGGTGTGGAGACGGGTGGTTGTCCCCATACAGCGGTGCGTGACGACATCTCTGCTAATCAGGATGCGATTGACCTGATGATGGAGCGCTTCAACGATGATTTGGACATTATTTTTCTGGAAAGTGGTGGCGATAACCTTGCCGCCAGTTTCAGCCCGGAATTGGTTGAAGTCGAATTCTATGTCATAGATGTGGCGGGAGGCGAAAAAATCCCGCGCAAAGGTGGGCCGGGAATTACCCGTTCCGATCTGCTGCTGATTAACAAAATCGACCTCGCGCCCCATGTTGGTGCAAGTCTGGATGTCATGAAGGAAGACACCTTAAGGATGCGAGGTGAGCGTCCGTATGTGTTTACCGATTTACGCCGCGGAACAGGCACACAGGATGTTATCAACTGGATTGAGGAACGGCTGAAAAACCGGATCGAAAATCCACGCCTGCATGAACATCATGACGATCATCATCATCATCACGAACACCATCATCATTGATAATCATATGCGAATCCGAGTGAGGCTATGCACTCGGATTCCACTTATCACGTATCGATTCAGGCGGTTTCGGGCTTTTCGGCAGCCGGTGCCGGGACAACGAGTATACGCGCCTGTACACGCAGGCCAGTTTTTTGCTGAACGATTTCAGCAGGTTCCAGACCATATTCCTTTAACTGACTGCTCACCACATTAGCAAAACCTGCTCTATCGCTGACATTTTCCAAGGCAGGATAGCCAATGAGTACGCTTACATGCTTGTTGGCGATTTGCGGTCTGCCCAACAGCCGATAGGGTTTGGAATCATAGCGTGCCTGACGATGAAAATTGTCAAAGCGCTTCTTCAGCTCATTGTTTTCGTTCTGGTTATTCGATGCCATTATGAACTCCTTTACCTACAGAGACACTTCATCCCTGCCATAGTACCTCTAAAGTCAACCTGTTCCAATTGCCAACCGCCGCATCCTGTGCGACAGTTCCCCTGATCGCTGCCCCGCCGAGGGGGTCGGCGGCGGCGATGACGGGAGAAACGGCGAGAACGGCGGCGAATAGCTTGAACGAGTATCCGCCGACACAAATTTCAACAGCAGGAAGGACGACAACAAGCATAACAATCCGGGTGAATTCCTCTACACGATATAAAACACGTACACCTAGCAACAGAAAGCGTAACATAAACAGTCTGAAAAAGGGCTACTTTTTGGTAAACTTTTCGGTAGGAATTTTATAACCATACAAAAGTCTTCGTAGCGATTCATGCTCGTTTTTCGATGAGAATTGGACTATCCTCAAACGACAATAGATTACCAAAGTTGACTATATTCATATTTTTACAGCAGATTCATCCAAAATAGGGGTTGGACTAGGCGCAAAGGCATGATTGACTCCAATAACAATAAGACCGTGACACAGGATGATGTTGCCCGACGGGCAGGCGTAACCCGTTCCATCGTTTCCTACGTCATCAATAACGGGCCGCGTAAGGTCTCCGAAGAAACCCGTACACGTGTCCTCGAAGCGATCAAGGAACTGGGGTACCGCCCGAACAAACATGCACAGATGCTTTCCAGCACGGAAGAAAGCATTGCCGACAAATACATCGGCATCATCCTGGCGGGTAATTACATGTTCAAGCGTCCGTACTATGGCAGCATCCTCGCCAGCATTCACGAACATGCGCACATGAGGGATTGGCACATTCGCTTCATCCGTGTCTTTGATGACTTCAGCAACCCTACCCTGTTCAACGAACTCATCCACCCGGATGAAATTCGCGGTGTGATTCTGGTGGGACTGGATCAGGTGCTTCATTCGGCGGAAGATCAGGCATTGATTCAGGAGATTGTGAAGCGGGTCGAGCGGGTGGTGTGTATCGAATGGGAATGGCCGGGAACCCCTTCTATCCAATTTGACCGTCATAACGCAGCGTATCAGGCGACACAGCATTTACTTCAATCGAAGCGCAATCGCATCGCTTATATTGGCCCGAATGACAAGCGCATTCCCGGTTATCAGCAGGCACTGTGGGAAAATGGCATCACACTCGGTGACAGCTTCATCTATGAAGCGGCTGACGCGCAATCCGGCTTTGATGGTTGTGAGCAGCTTATTCAATCGGGCGCATCGGTAAACGCAATTTGTGCCGGAACGGACGAAGTTGCTATCGGTATCCTCAAGTGTTTGCATCAGCATCACTTGCGTGTACCGGATGATATTGCCATCGCCAGCATCGACAACCTCGATATTTCGGGTTTCGTGATTCCATCACTCACCACTGTCGATGTACCCAAGCGGGAAATTGGCCTGCACGCCATTGAAACGCTTTTAGCCGACAATCCACATAGAAATTCCTCTTCGTTCGTCGTCACACTGCCGACTCAACTGATTATCCGCGAATCAAGTTTCACCAGTTAGCAGTTTAATCTCCCCACAAGAATAAAACGAAGCAAGGATTTGACAATTTTCCGCATTTCATGTTACGATCAACGCGCGTTGACATCTCGCGTTGAGACTATTTATTTTTTAACCAAAGTGTTTTTTGATGTATTTAGGCGGCGATCTTTCTTACGTAAATGAGGTTGAGGACAAAGGCGGCAGCTTTTTCGATAAAGGTCAGCCGAAAGATGTCTTCGCCATCCTGAAAGCACATGGCGCGACTATCGCCCGTGTTCGCCTCTGGCATACACCCTTATGGACAACGTATAGCAACTTCGCTGATGTCCAGAAAACGATCAGACGCGCTAAAACAGCAGGCATGGCTGTGCTGCTGGATTTCCACTACTCGGATACATGGGCAGACCCGGCAAAGCAAATTATCCCCAAAGCGTGGGCTGAAATCGACGATTTACCCTCACTTGGACAGGCGCTCTACGATTACACATTCAATACTCTAGTTGAACTGGATCAGCAGCATCTCATGCCCGATTTTGTGCAGGTCGGCAACGAGATCAATACAGAGTTGATTATGCCGGAGCCGTATGCAGGTGGAGAAATCCATTGGGAGCGCAACGCGGTTTTGCTTCAGGCGGGTATCAAAGCTGTCCGAGAAGCCGGAGTAAAAGCAAATATCCAGCCACAGGTTATGCTGCATATCGCGCAACCGGAAAATATCATCCCCTGGTTTGATGATGCGCTTGCCGCTGGAATCTCGGATTTTGATGTGATCGGGATGTCGTACTATCCGAAATGGAGCGTGTACTCACTGCAACAAGCGGGGGAACTCATCGGGAAAGCGCGGGAACGCTTTAAAAAAGACCTGATGGTTGTGGAAACGGCTTACCCCTGGACAAATGAACCAGGAACAGCCGATTCGCATCTCCTCGCCGAAGATGCACTTTTGCCGGATTATCCCGCGACACCACAGGGACAGCGCCAATTCCTGATTGATCTGACTCGAACGACACATGACAATGGCGGGAACGGCGTAATTTATTGGGAACCGGCCTGGATTTCAACTCCGCAAAGCCCATCGATATGGGAAAACGCGGCTCTGTTTGATTACCAGCATAACGTTCATGAAGGGATCGAATTTCTGTCGCACAGCTATTAGGCTGTACACAGAAATAAAGCAAAACTATTGAATAGAAAGGGACTGCAAAATGAAACGTTTACTTCTTTTTTTCATCGCCTTATGTATCCTCTCCATATCGTCCGCTGCGTTGGCACAAACGTCGAGTTTGACCATCTGGACGGATGACCAGCGTTTGCCCGTCATCACTGAACTATCCAAACAATTCACAGATGAATTCGGGGTAGATGTGACCGTTACGGCGAAGGGTATTCAGGACATCAAGGATTCGCTCATTCAGGGTGCTGGCTCCAGTGATGGCCCCGACCTGTTCATCCTGCCACATGACAACATCGGCGCACTGGTAGACAGCGGCGTTGCTGCTCCTATCGATCTGGGCGATAAGGCGGAAGATTTCCTGCCCAATGCCGTTCAAGCCTTCACCTACGAAGGTAAGCTGTATGGTGTACCGTTTGCTATCGAAAACATCGGCTTCTTCCGCAACACTGATCTGGTTCCCGATGCACCCAAGACATGGGATGAGGTCGCGACCATTGGTAAGCAGTTGGTAGATGAAGGCAAAGTGCAGTATGCAATCGCCCTGCCCGATCTGGGCTACAATTACTATCCGGTTTACACGGCGTTCGGCGGATACATCTTCGGACGCGACGCAGATGGCAATTACACCCCTGATGATCTGGGCATGGACAGTGAAGGCATGATTGCCGGAGCGCAGTGGGCCAGTGATCTGATTAAGGATGGATATGCCTCTAACAATCTGGATGGAAACGCTGCCTATCTGCTGTTCAAGAGCGGCAAGGCTCCGTTCATCCTGACCGGCCCCTGGGAAATCAATGATTTCAATGACAGCGGCATTCCGTATGCCATCAGCGCCTTCCCGGCTGCCACCGAAGATGGCACACCCGGCTCGCCCTTCATTGGCGTACAGGGCTTCATGGTGAATGCAAACAGCGCGAATCTACTGCTGGCGCAGACTTACCTGACTGAATTTATCGCCACCGATGAATCGATGCAGTATATTTTCGATAATGACCCGCGTCCCTCTGCATGGGCTGCGATTTCCAGCGCCACCGACGACCCGATTATGAAGGGTTTTGCCGAAGCAGGCCTGACCGGTCAGGCGATGCCGGCCATTCCCGAAATGGGTTCGGTGTGGGATGCATGGGGCAGCGCAGGCACTTTGATCGCACAGGGACAGGAAACCCCTGAGCAGGCGCTTAAGGATGCTGCTGAACAAATTCGCACCAAAATCAAAGAATCAAGCGGCTAGTTCTTAGTCTCCTATCGGAACAAGCAGGTGTCCCATGCGTTCGGGCACCTGCTGCCGAATTACATTTATAAAAAGAAACTCACTTATGGTTATTGCAAAAGATCAAACACGAACATTCATCCCACTGACATCGAAATTACTGATTTTTGTGGCGCTTTTTGACGCGGGAATGCTGTACCTGATTCTACAATTCCTGCGGGATGGCAATCTGCCGCTGGCAGGGGTCTTTCTTGCTGTAACCCTACTCGTGACAATGAGTTTCACAGTTGAACGTTTGAAAGCTTACAGATGGCTTTCGGTGGGGTTATCGCTGACCATCCTCTTTGTGCTGTACCCTATTCTCTATACCTTCTACATATCGACGACCAACACCAGCTACGGTCATGTGCTGACGGAACAGCAGGTCGTTGAATATTTGGAACGGCAGGAATATGTTCCGGAAAACAGCACGCAGTACAAGTGGACAGCGTATCAAGCGCCGGATGGCAGTTATGCGCTGTGGTTGCAGGGGAAAGATGGCAGCATCCAATTGGCAAAAGCGGACAGCATCGCTGACAACCCACAAGCCGGGGCAAACGGCATAGGGGAATTGGATGATAAGGGCATCCCTACTACGCTTGATGGTTATCAACGGCTGGAAAAGCGCGATGTCGTCAGCATTATCGACAAGCTCGGCGCGCTGGAATTTGGTACACCGCCCAACACGATTAAAATCGTCAATCTCACCACCGCTGCCGCAACGGAACCACTTTATAGCTACGACGCGCAGCAGGATTCGATCACCGATCATCAGACCGGCATTGTCTATCACGCCCAGAAAGGTTCGTTCTTTTCAGATGCGGGAGAGGAACTCCGTCCCGGATTTTTCGTCGGCGTGGGATTGGAAAACTTTGACCGATTCTTCGCCAGTGCTGCGCTGCGTGGGCCTCTTACCAATATCGTCGTCTGGAATTTCACCTATGCCGCGTTGAGTGTCTTTTTCAGCTTCGCTCTGGGGCTGTTCATCGCGGTGCTGTTTGACCGTCTTCCCGGCAAGAATATTATCCGCGCGCTGCTCATCATCCCCTATCCAATACCAGCACTGGTATCGATTCTGATCTGGCGCAATTTGCTGAACCCGGATATTGGGGCGTTGGTCGCGCTGCAAAAATCGCTTTTTGGCACTGCGCCGAACTGGCTCGGCGACCCGTTCTGGACACGCACGGCGATTATCATCATCAACATGTGGCTGTCATATCCCTATTTCTACATCGTATCGAGCGGCGCATTACAGGCGATTCCAAGCGAAATTCAGGATGCTGCCGCCGTCGATGGTGCCAATCAATGGCAGCGTTTCAGAAACATCACCCTACCACTACTGCTCCAGATTGTGAGTCCATTACTGGTTGCATCATTCGCTTTCAATTTTAACAACTTCAATCTGATCTATATCTTCAATCAGGGCAACCCGCCGATTCCCGGTTCTCCGATTCCGGCGGGTAACACTGACATCCTGATTTCATTTGTCTATAAACTGGCGTTCAATTCCGCACAGTCGGATTATGGATTGGCGGGAACTATATCCATTGTATTGTTCGCATTCGTGGCGATTATCACCTGGGTGCAGTTCCGTTCAACCCGGATTTTGGAGGATGACAACCGATGACTGACAAGGCAATCCTCACATCAGATGAGAAGCTTTATTATAATTCTGGTCTAAACCTCACCTATCGCCAGCAGAAGCTGCTCAGTTATGCGATACGTTATGTCATCGCGGCAGTGTTGATTGTGTTCGCTTTTATCCCCGTAGTGTGGGTGGTATCCGCTTCATTCAATCCAACTGGCTCGCTGGTTTCAATTGAAATTATTCCTCAGCATCCAAGTCTGAGTAATTACGAGAGTGTTTTTAACAACCAGTATTACCCCTTCCTGACCTGGCTGCTGAATTCCTTCAAAGTCGCTGCGATTTCGACGTTTCTCAGCGTCATGACGACAACGCTGGCGGCTTATGCGCTTTCGCGTTTTCGCTTTTATGGGCGTAAATCACTGCTCCGCGCCATCCTGATTATCAACGTTTTCCCCGGCATCCTCTCGCTCATCGCCATCTATCGTATGGTGCAGCAGTTGGGAGAACATATCTCTTTTCTGGGGCTTGATTCGCACGCCACGCTGATTCTAATCTACACCTCTGGCGCGTTGAGCATCAATGTATTTCTGGTGAAAGGCTTCCTCGACACTATCCCTACCGAAATTGATGAATCCGCGTTGGTGGATGGCGCGACGCACTGGCAGATATTCCGCCACATTACGCTGCCGCTCGCAAAACCAATCATTGTGACGATTAGTGTCCTGACATTTCTGGGCATTTACGGGGACTTTGTACTGCCGCGCGTCCTGATGCAAAGTTCCGATCAATTGACGATTATGGTGGGTTTGTATTTGTTCCAATCAGCGGATTACGCCAAGAATTGGGGCATCTTCACGGCGGGCGCAATCATCGCCACCATCCCGATTCTGTTCATCTATATGCTGCTGCAAAATTATATCATCGGCGGATTAACAACCGGCGCTGTGAAGATCTAGAACCGAAGCGACCATGCAATCTCAACAACGTTCCCTACTCTTTCAGAAGCTCTGGCACGGTGCCGACTATAACTACGAACAATGGCTGGATACGCCAGACATTCTGGAGCAGGATTTCCGGTTGATGCGCGAAGCACACTGCAACATCATGAGTGTGGGCATCTTTTCATGGGTGATGCTGGAACCAGAAGAAGGCCAATATGATTTTGCATGGCTCGATCAACTGATGAATAAGCTAGCGGAGCATGACCTTTCCGCCGCATTAGCGACACCGAGTGCTGCCCCTCCCGCGTGGTTATCGCACAAATACCCGGAGACACGGCGGGTTAATGAACAAGGAAGGCGTGAACCGCATCAACGCCGCCAGAATTTTTGCTATACTTCACCCCTCTATCGCGAAAAAATCGTCCATCTCAACACGCGCCTCGCGGAGCGCTATCAGCATCACCCCGCACTGCTGCTGTGGCATGTTTCGAATGAGTATGTTTCTACCCCCTGCCACTGTGCAGACTGCTATCAAGCGTTTCGGGAATGGCTGAAGAATCGCTATGGCGATCTGGATACGCTGAATCGGGCATGGTGGGCAACATTCTGGGGGCATCGCTATACGGCCTGGGAACAGATTGAACCGTGTGACCGTTCGATGCACGCTTTGATGCTTGATTGGCAGCGTTTTAACAGCGATCAGGTACTCGACTTTTTTCAGGCGGAATCGAATCCACTGCGGGAGATCACGCCAGAAATCCCGATCACAACCAATTTCATGCGCCCAGATGTGGGCTTAAATTACTGGAATTTCGCTGAACATCTGGATGTGGTTTCATGGGACAGCTATCCGCGCTGGCATCAAACCAATGACGTGACTACCGCGATGCAAACCGCCTTTTACCACGATTTGCATCGCTCGTATAAACATGGGCAGCCTTTTTTGCTCATCGAGTCATCGCCCAGCGTGACCAATTGGCAGGGCATCAGCCGTCTGAAAAAACCACGCGCACATAAAGCCAGCTCGCTGCAAGCCATCGCGCATGGCGCGAACAGTGTCCAGTATTTTCAGTGGCGGCAGAGCCGGGGCGGTGAGGAGAAATTTCACGGCGCGGTCGTAGGACATCTCAATTCAAAAGATACGCGAGTTTATCGAGATGTGGTCGAAGTTGGGGAAACACTGGAACGTATTCCGGAATTGGTCGGGGCAACTGTCAATGCGCAAGCCGCCGTGATTTATGACTTCGAAAACGAATGGGCGCTCAATCTGGCGCAACTGCCACGCAGCATCGGCAAGAATTATCAGGAAACATGCCAGCAGCACTACAGAACGTTCTGGGAACACGGCATTGCGACTGATGTTATCAGCGCCGATGCTGATTTCAGTCATTATCGCATTGTGACTGCCCCGATGCTGTATATGCTGCGTCCGGGGGTGGCAGAACGCATCGAGGGTTTTGTAAAAGCGGGGGGGATTTTTGTTACCACTTACCTCTCCGGTATCGTGAATGAATCTGACCTGTGCTTTAACGGAGGGTACCCTGCACCTCTGCGGCGGACACTGGGGATTTACTCAGAAGAACTGGATACGCTGACCGATCAACAAAACGGAGAAATTATTTTTCGTGATGACAACTCACTCCAACTGGGCGGCATCTATCCCATTCACCACTATGCTGAACTGGTTCACACGGAAAATGCACAGATTCTCGCCACTTACAACTCAGATTTTTACGAAGGCTATCCCGCGCTGACCGTGAATGCTCATGGCAAAGGGCAGGCTTATTACATCGCCGCGCGGACGGATGACAATTTCCTGACTGATTTCTACAGTCGAATCATCGAATATGCGGGTATAACCAACGGAATTCGTATTTCCGCGCCGAAGGGAGTGTCGATTCAGACGCGCAGCAGTCAGGATTGCAATTACGTTTTCCTGATTAACTTTACCGATCACGAGCAGCGCGTCGAACTTCAGGGCGAGTTTCAGGACATGCTCACCCATACAGCAGTGGAACAAACGATGATTTTACAACCTTACGACACACGCATTTTGAGTCAGGCTGGTGCATGATGAAAAATCGTTCTTCAAGAGTCGGCTTTAAATTTAGAGTATTTGCACTGTCAATCGTTTTCGTATCGTTCATGATCGTTCGCGTGGCAGCAGGTGAGCCGCCCAAAGCATTTTACCTCGGCGCGGATTTGTCCTACGTCAATGAGATGGAAGACTGCGGCGCGGAGTATCGCGTGAACGGTGAAGTGCGTGACCCATATCAGATTTTTCACGATTACGGCGCAAATTTAATCCGGCTGCGGTTGTGGAATGACCCAACGTGGACAGACTACAGCAATCTCAATGATGTAATCCGCTCATCCAAACGCGCGAAAGATTTGGGAATGGGCGTTCTGCTCGACTTCCATTACTCGGATACATGGGCTGACCCCAGCAAGCAGATTATTCCAGCAGCGTGGGAAAAAATCGCCGATTTAGATGAATTGGGACAATCATTGTATCGATACACTTACGATACCTTGATGAAGCTCGATTCGCTGGGACTGATGCCCGAAATGGTGCAGGTTGGGAATGAGATTAATACGGAAATTCTGCGGCCTGAAAATGCCTCTGGTTATCCAATCAATTGGGAACGTAATGCCCTCCTGATTAACAGGGCTATACAAGCAGTCCGCGATGCAGGCGCTCAAGGGAGCATTTCGCCGCGCATCATGCTGCACATCGCCCAACCGGAAAATGTCGAAGGCTGGTTTTTAGCAGCAACGGACGCTGGCGTGACGGATTATGACCTGATTGGGATTTCCTATTATCCAAAGTGGTCAACTTACTCGCTTGACACAGTTGGCAAAATCATTAATCAGGTGCATTATGAATTCGGCAAGGATGTCATGGTTGTGGAGACGGATTATCCCTGGACAACCGATGATGTCGCTGGAAGTATGCCCAACGATCTGGGCAGCGATTCGCTGGAAAAGAGTTATCCAGCCACGCCGGATGGACAGAAGCAATTTCTGGTCAATCTGGCGCAAAACATCTTTACCAGCGGCGGTGTTGGGTTGGTGTACTGGGAGCCTGCGTGGGTTTCTACCAACTGCCGGACACCCTGGGGGCGCGGTTCATCGCGCGATAACGCGACATTTTTTGATTTCCACAACGGTAATGAGGTGCTGCCAGGGATCGAATTCCTGAATTATGATTATCAATTCCCGGTTGAGGTATTGCTCAAGCTCACGCTAGACAGCGATACGCTGCCCGATCAGGTTTACTTTCGCGGCGATTTTACTGGACTTGGGAGGCGCGTTCTGCCGATTTCATTGGAAGACGGTGCTTATACGTTGTCAGGTCGATTCATGCCGGGAACTGAGATTCACTATCAATTTTATTCAGCCCTCCCTGCTTCGGCTGAGACACAACTGCTGCCAACCGACTGCACCAACGAGCAAGGCTATGTAACGGTGACTATTCCTAAAAATGATGTGTTGGTCAATCAAGAAAACGCGGCCTGTCCAGTATTGGCTTCATAAAAACAGAGGGCGCATGATTGTGCCCTCTGCTTCGCCAGTTGCTATGCCGTTTTCGCTATTTCTTTAGCTCAAGCGTCATGATACAGAATGAACCGTCTGCCGCGAAATAGGTGTAGCTTCCGGTCAACTGACCGTCCTGGATATCGATAAAGTTCATGGTGACACCCGAATTGTCATTGTTGAACGCCATATACATCCACTGCGCACCATACGGTACCAGATCAACCTGATAGGTGTCCGTCCCGCTATCCAGCGTGAAGGAGGTGTCTGATGTGGTGGTGATAACAGCCTGCGAGAAGTTCGGCAGCAGCGGTTTCATCGCTTCCGGGCATTCCAGTCCAGCCATTGGCGACCATGTAGCGCTATAAGTACCGGGAGTCGGTGGAGTCGCTTCTCCGACAGGTTGCGATGAAGAATCGCCGCTATTCGAGGTATCCGACGTATTATTCCCTGACGAGTTAACTGGCGGTGTAAACACAGGCTGTTCAGCGTCCGCTGTCGCTAATTTCAATACCCCTTGTGCAGAGCAGGATTTTGAATAATTTTCATTCCCCTGCTGCCACGTTACATTGAAATCATCGTTGAAACGGCGAGTCAGTGTGATATTGAGGCTGTCGCCATAGTCCGAGAATTCACCGCGCAGTCCATCACCATTCAGCAAGTAGCCGCCACCGTCCACTTCCAGCGAAATGCTATCAAAACTCCTGGGTTTGACCATCGCTTCTGTGAATGTCGGCGCGTAATCGGCATCACAGTATTGGTCGAAAGGCAGCCAGGTCATGGTGTATTGTCCGGCGATAACCGGGTCAACGATGACTTCTTCTGGTACTGGCGTTGATATTGGGTCGGGCGTAGCGTTGTCATCTCCGGGCGTGATCTGGACTGAATTAGCGCGGCATCCAAATGGAGAACCAGGTATATAAAGTGTATAGTGAATTACTGTCGTGACGGTGCAGGTTCCAGTAGTGCTGGTATAGGCAACATCGACATTACCTTCATCGATAACCGTCATGATTTTCTGATGGCTGCTGTTGTCGTAGCTGTCAATTGAAATATCTGTGGTATAGGTGTTCAGTGGTATTCCTGTGCCACTCCAGCGATAGGTTTGGTTATCCAGAAAAACCACACCCCCCGTGTACCAGACACACATCTGTGCTTGAGTGCTTGGGTCATCAGGGCCATAATCATGATCGGGGCCGCCATTGTCGCCAGCGTCGTAACCAGAACAATCCCCTGATTGCGTGGTTTCCCCGTATTTGCGCGTCCAGATTCCAGCAATCAAATCCAACCGGCTTTCGGGGACTTCATCCGGGTCTTGAGTCGGACGTGGCGGCACAGTTATACAAGTGCTGCATTTCACCGGAGTAATAGTCGTATTGGATGACGGGATAGGTGGCAAATCGTCCTCAGTAAGTTCAATTACCTCCTGCGATGCTGCCTGAACTGGCTGCTCTGGCGAGAGCGGTGTTAGAACGTTTTGTGACGTTAGATTCTGAATGGTGGTGTTAGCTGCTGCGTCTTCATAAGTCGGTGTCATCAGATGAGTACCGTTGACGTTGCTCATCAACGGTTCAAGCAGGCCATCCACAACTGGTACGGGCTGGCTGGGAACACTCGATGCATTGCCAGCAGTATCCAGTTGCAAACTGGTCTGCGCACCCTGCACAATAGTCTTAGCCTGCCCCATTGACTGCACCTGTGCCATACCCGCCAATGTGCTGACGGTCATCTGACCGCCACCCGATGGAGCCTGAACAAACACTGTCGAACCAAACGATACCGATGCACCATTGATATTCAAAGTGGCAGCCGGGCCGCCGGGAGGTGATTGCAACAAAATCCCATTGGGCGCTTCCAGACAGCCCGTATCCGCAATGCCCGATTGGAAATAGAAGGCTTGCAAGGGTGTTGTCGATGAATCGCCAACTACTTCAGCCTCGGTCAATTGAACATCACCGAACATGAGCATGGTGACATTCTGACCGGGAAGCGTATCCGGGAGATTGGCCTGGACTTTCAAAAGTGCCACACCCCATTCACTGTTACTTTCATCCAGCGGACTCAGGTGCAGCGAATTGATGCGCACCAAATCCAGTATGTCACCGGGTTTTTCAAATTGAACATCGCCACCATCGGGGCGAACCACTGCATCCAGATGAATATTGCCATAGCAGGCCTGATTCCGTCCGATAGCCGAACAAGCGTTATCGGCAGCCTGCAAAGCCCGTTCGACAATCGAGGGGCAGTCCTGCGCCATTACAGCGTTGATGCCAATACACAACATCAAAATAATCAGCAGAGGGATTCTGCGAACCTTTGCCATTTCGAGTTTATCCTTTTCTTCGATTAAAATCTGGTATGTCGGACAATCATGAAACCTCCCCAGAAACTTTCTGAGGAGGCTTATCAACTACTTCAGGTCTTAGTCTGCTGCGCCTGCTGGTGGGATTCTGAAACCGTAGCGGAAGAGGTTATCCGGGTCGTATTGTGCCTTTAGTGCACGCAGGCGATCATACGTTTCCGCTGAATAAGCCTGCTGAGTGCGTTCGCGGCGTTCTTTACCTTCCAGGAAGTTGATGTAGACACCAGCCATCGAGTAAGGACGCAGTTCGTCCTTAATCTGATCCGTATATTCTTCAGCCATCTGACCAGCCTCGGAAGTAGGAGCCATGCTCACCATTTGCAGCAGCAGGGAAGCATCACGGTTGCTATACGCATTGGCCTGCGTATTCACTTTAGCGACGGCTCCACCAATATGGCGAACTTCCGTTACCATTAAGCCATTATGGGTGACACCATAGCGAATCAGGATGTCAATCGTTTCGTCGTTCAATTCGCGCAGCCAGACACTGGTGCTTTTTCCAGGCATCGGGTCTTCCGGTTCGTTGCTAATCATGGCAACCTGGCTGAAAGGCATCTCACCGAACATATCCATCATGGGCGGCATCCAGTCACGCCACTGCTGCACCAGTTCAGCGCCCTTTTCTACCGGGCCAGCATAGCATCCACGTACCTGTATCACCGACTGTCCACGCAGCGGTTCCGGCACCATAGGCAGCGGCGGGTAATTCATAATCAGAACAGAAGAAGTCAGTTCTTCCGGCGCGGTAGCAATCCACGCGCGGTAGCGGGTCAAAACTTCCTTAGCAAGGCTGATCGGATAGATCAGATTACCACCATAGACCGTTGTTACGGGATAAAGTTGAATTTTCATTCCAGTAATCACTCCAAAATTTCCACCACCACCGCGCAGCCCCCAGAACAATTCGGGGTTTTCCGTTGGGCTGACGCGCAGGAAATGACCATCAGCGGTGACAAGTTCAAAATAGATGACACTATCAGCCGCCAAACCGAATTTTCGCGCCAGCCATCCCAGCCCACCGCCGAGCGTGTAGCCCACTGCGCCGACATCGGGTGATGAACCCAGCAGCGGAGCAAGTCCGTGAGACTGTGCGGCTGCCAGAACACGCCCCCATTTTGCACCGGCGCTGACCCAGGCCGTTTGATTGGCCGCATCAATCTGCACGTCGACCATTTTCGAGGTTACAATCAGCAGACAGTCATCTGCCGGACGGGCAACGCCATGTCCAGTAGCCTGAATGGCGACCCCCAGTCCTTCCCGACGGGCATAGCGCAATCCACCCATAATATCCTCGGCATTTTCGGCTACCAGGATGACCGCAGGATGCTGGTCGAAAGACAGATTCCAGGCCATCCGCAGCGCATCGTAGTCTGCGTCGCCGGGAAGAACGACCTTGTGCTGAAGTTTATCTTGTAAAGTTTCCAAAGCTGATTGAGCTGTGTTAAGCATTTCCATCGCAGGAACTCCGTAATTCTTTGCGTCTTCGCATATGTTGAGATTTGTCATAACGATACGCCTTGAATGCATTCCAAACCTCTAGCGGATGATGCAATTTTCAGCGCTCCTTTAGGCGGACTGATCTCCGTCTAAAGTCGGAGCAATGATTACATATTCCCTTACGCAGCCCTATATTGATAAGAAGTTGATGATTTTGCGGAATCATCTTCTGCTGTCCAGCGTTTTCCCAAAACGACACCCTCTTCCTTAAGTACAAAAAAGCCAATGGGTCTCAAATCCATACAAAACCAACTGCAAAACCTTCACACCGTCTAAATCCGTATATCCATCCTCAGCCCAAAGTCGGACAACAAATCGACCTTTAGCTTAATGAACTGCCACTGATGGATGCCGTATTCTTTGCCCTGTGAAACGATTTGCTTCACGTCATCACGATTTCAAGGAGAATGAAATGTACAAACGTTTATTGAAGTGGGGAGCAGTCGGGGTATTGATCCTCACTGCCAGCGTCGCCGGAATCCTGAGCGGACACTCAACCGTTCAGGCCGCTGATGCTCAACCACAATCATTCACAGTTCAGGTCGGTGCCAGCGCACCGGGAAATATTGATGCCCTGGCATTTGCTCCACAGGCACTTCAGGTTCACCAGGGCGATTCGGTGACCTGGGTCAACAATGGCTTCCACAATATCCATTTCGCCAGCGCTCCGATTCCGTTCGTCGTCGCGCCGGAAGTTGATGGAAAACCATTGCCTCAAGTTAATCCTGCCGTCGCTTTCCGTACCCTTCCAAACGGTTCCACCTACACAGGCGGCGATGCTAACAGCGGTCTGCCCATGTCACCCGAAGATGCAGTCTATTCACTGGTGATTGATCTCGCGCCCGGAACCTACTCGTTCCTGTGCGATATTCATCCGGGTATGGTGGGTACATTGACCGTTGTTGATGACGAGACAGCCATCCCCAGCCCACAGGAAGTCAGTTTACAGGCATCTGCTGAGTTCAGCGCGTCATTGGGCGCGGCATACAGCGTAGGATTAGAACAGGAAGCCCAATCCTTACAGCCTGCCGACAGCGGTACGGCTCAGGTTATCATGGGCAGTGCCAATACTGGACGCGCGACAGTTAACCAGTACTTCCCCTTCACTACCGTGATTAAGGTCGGTGAAAGTGTGACCTGGACGAATCCAGAAAGCAGCGTCGAACCGCACATCGTGGCATGGCCTCCGGTTCGGGGTCAGGATGTTGTCCCCACGATGATTGATGGTCAGCAGCTTCCCGTTCTCGCCATCGGCCCAACGCTGATGCAAATCACAGCGGATGGCTCAACCATCAAGCAAGGTGATGCTTTCGGCAGCGGTTTACTGATGCCCGGACAGTCCTACACACTCACCTTCGCTGAACCCGGTGTGTATTCCTACACCTGCAATATTCATGCTGGTATGAACGGCACCATTGTCGTTGAGGCTGCCAGCTAAGATCACAGCAACATATGTTTCAGGGGCGCAGATAAGGCGCTCCTGAAGTATTTCAGAGGAGTTATCCATATGGTTACCAAATCCAATCCCGTTAATCGCACCTTCGCCAGCCTTGTTCTGATCGGGCTGGTTGTCGCTACATTTGCGGTCAGCTTTTTCGTCAGCCGGACGATTGCCAATAAGCCCATCGCTCTTGATCCAGCAAAAGCATCTTCGTCCGGGGCGGCGGTGGTTAACCCGCCCTTCCCACTGCCGAATTTCACATTGACCAGTCAAACGGGCGATCCCATGAGTCTCGCTGATTTTCGCGGACATTCAGTGCTGATGTTCTTCGGCTACACCCACTGCCCCGATGTTTGCCCGACAACTCTGGCGGATTACACCCGCGTCAAGAGCATGTTGAAAGAATATGCTGGCAGTGTCGATTTCGTCTTCGTCAGCGTGGATGGTGGACGTGATACTCCCAACGTAATGGCGGATTATCTGGCACAGTTCGATAGCTCTTTCGTAGGTCTGACAGGGGCAGAAGACGCGGTACGGAAAATCGGGGTGGATTATGGCTTAAGCTTCACTGCTGACAAAGTAAATGTCGGAAATGGGCATGACGATGCACCAAGCGACACTCTTGAGTATTTCGTGCAGCACACCTCACCATCCTTCCTGATTGATCCGAACGGCTTACTGCGGATGGTCTACTTTTATGGGACGCAGCCAGAAACAATGGTCGCGGGAATTGAGCAGATTTTGAAAGGTAGTGCATAATGCGCTGGTGGATTATTGGGATATTGTCACTGATGCTGGCAGCCTGCGGAACGGTGGCGCAAAATACCCCTATGGCGGCACCAACTGTGACCCTTATACCCACTGCTGTTCCACCCACAAAGGAATCGACACAAGAATCGGCTTCTTCAACTGATAATTTGGTCGGCGATCCGGTTGAGGGTGAGCAGCTATTCAAGACCTTTCAACCAGCGGCGGGAATAGCCTGTTCGACCTGTCACAGGGTCGATTCAGATGATCGTTTAGTGGGGCCGGGGCTTTTGCATGTGGCTGATCGGGCGAAAACTCGCGTCGCAGGGGAAGACCAAGTTACTTACATCCACACGTCCATTGTTGACCCGAAGGCATATATCGTGGATGGGTACATGGACATCATGCCCAAGAATTGGGGACAGGTTTTCACAGAGGAACAGGTTAATGACCTGATTGCCTATTTGCTTTCGCTATGAGCGAACGAGATATAGACATTACCCAAAACGGCTCCCCGGAAATCAATTTAATCGGGGAGTCAGTCATTTAGAAGTATTATCGTGAAGCGACGGGTGTAGTGACCACTTCAAGTTCGATAGACAGGGCACGCGCCAGCGTGACAAAAATCGAGCAGCGCTTTCGCACCGCGTCAGACAGTCGTTGTGCCTGTTCTTCGGTTGGGCCAGAAAACGTTAGTTTCAAACGCAGGGCTTGCAGACCGGAATACACGGGTTCACCAACTACCCCCAAGGGGTCAAGGTCAACCTGAGCCGTACCATGAACCGATAATAACGGAACCCCTTCCTGCCGAGCCGTGTGTTCGCAGACGAAAACCGCGTGACTGGTCAGCGATGCCAGCATCAGATCAACGGGGTTCATCTCCTCGTTGGGGCCACCCAGCAGCAGTGGTGCATCAACCACCAGATGTTGATTACGGGCTGTCACAATAGCGCGACCCCTTAAGCCAGGAACCAGGTGGGTTATTACAGCCGCGCGTGTCAGTCTTGTCATCATCGTCGAGTCCCTTGACTATATTGGAAAATCGAATGTAATCCTATTGACTATTGAACCGTAAATCCACAGAAAACTCCTCTGCCGGGGGATGGA
>JBGAGR010000035.1:0-40282 GCA_044226645.1 Aggregatilineales bacterium | reverse complement strand
CAGCGAGTGCTTGTCGCCGCTCACGGCAATAGCATCCGGGCATTAGTCAAGGTACTCGATAACATGTCGGATGAAGCCATTGTTGAGTTGAATATCCCCACCGGAATTCCGCTCGTGTATGAATTTGACAGCGAATTCAATCCACTCACCCATTACTATCTTGACGCGGAGTAAGCTTATTAGTTCACGTTCTCAAATATGCCCGCCGCGCCCATACCGCCGCCCACGCACATCGTCACCATGCCGTAACGTGAGTTTCGCCGCTTCATCTCATGCATAATCTGAACGGTCAGTTTCGCCCCGGTGCAGCCCAGTGGATGTCCCAGCGCAATCGCGCCACCGTTGACGTTCACCTTGTCGGGATTCATTTCCAGTGTGCGGATTACCGCCAGTGCTTGTGAAGCGAAAGCCTCGTTTAGCTCAATGATGTCGATGTCATCCAGAGGCATATTGAGTCGCTTCATCAATTTGGGAACAGCATTGATCGGCCCCACGCCCATCACTTCCGGGCGCACACCCGCCACGCTGAATCCCACGAATCGCACCAGTGGCCTGAGTCCCAGTTGTGCCGCTTTACTCGCCTCCATGACAATCACCGCCGCCGCGCCATCGCTCAAGGGACTCGAATTTCCCGCCGTGACGCGCCCACCTTCCTTAAAAGCAGGCTTCAGTTTGGCGAGACCCTGAATCGTTGTTTCCCGCCGTAGATGTTCATCCTGATCGAAAGTTACTGTATAGTTGTGAGGCGTGCCGTCCTTACCGACTTCTGTTTCTTCCACCACAAATGGCACAATTTCTTCAGCAAATTTCCGTGCGTCCAATGCCTCCGATGCTTTGCGATGGCTGTGATAGGCGAATACGTCCATATCCTCGCGGCTCACGTTGAATTCATCCGCCACTTGTTCAGCCGTATGTCCCATCGCGATAAATGTATCCGCCTCATTTTCCATCAGGTACGGATTCGGGCTGCGTCTTGCCCCGCCGCGCGGCACGAGGGACATACTCTCTGCCCCGCCTGCGATGATAACATCCGCTCCGTTGGCGATGATTCGCTCTGCCGCTATCGCAATCGTCTGCAAACCGCTCGAACAAAATCGGTTGACCGTCATACCGGGCACGTCTACGGGTAGTCCGGCGCGTAGACCAATCACCCGCGCGAAGTTCAAGCCCTGCGAACCTTCAGGATATGCACATCCGATAATCACATCATCGATTTCTGCCGGGTCAAGTTTTCCATCGGTTTGTCGCATCACCTCTTGAATCACCGTCGCCGCCATTTCATCCGCGCGGGCATTGCGCGTTATCCCTCTATGAGATTTTCCTACTGCCGTCCGCGTCCCGGCGACAATTACCGCTTCACGCATAATCTATCCTTACTCGCTCACTGTTGACAAAACAGAAAATGTGTTCTAAAATTAAGATCAACTAGTAGGTAGGACTGCAAGTGATGATCGTCTCAAATGCAACACCGCAAATAAACCAACCGTAGCAGCGAGTACGCGAAGCGCCCTCTTATGACTAAATAATTCCATCACTTCTCACCAAAATAGCGTCATTTAATGCGGTGCTAAAATGTTGATGGGACGCCCTAACGGTGTATGCAAATCGCAGAAAAGAATTCCCAATAAATTCCTGTTCAGAAGGATCAAGTTGCAAACATTGCAATAAATTGCTTCCCGTCGAGATTGCAAAGATTGCACACTTTCCCCGTAGCATTGCAGCACACCCCCTCCCTGCCGTTTTTGCAATCTTTTTTGTCTGGGGGTATTCATGTATTGTTATCTGAATACTATGCTATTGTATCTCAACTCTGGAAAAGATCGGCAGCCATCTATGGCCGCCGCTTGGCAGAAACCCGCCTTGTTGATGCTGCCGTCACCCCCCCACCTAGCGGCGGCGCTTGCTCCCTGTCTTCTCGCCATCATCGGCTGCCGTGAGGGAGCTTCCTATCGTCCATTTATTTCCCGGTGGCAGCCGTTTCCCCTGTTTCCCGCCGTCCATTTCGGCAGCTATTTGAAATGCGATGACCTTCTTACTTTATACTTTTCACTTTGAACTTTAGACTCGTTACTCTCCATTACCTTCCAGCCACGAGTCCATATATTCCGGTTTCTCGAATTCCAGCGCTTGTACTGAAATGTTCAACGGATGAAAGGTATCGACCATGACAGCCAGTTCTTCAGTCTTCTCTTTCCCGATTGAGCCTTCTGTAGCGCCCGGTTGTGGGCCGTGAGGTAAACCGCTCGGATGTAAAGTGATGTCATATTGCTTGATGCCCTTGCGCGACATGAAATTACCATCGCAGTAGTAAATCACTTCATCCGAATTCACATTCGAGTGATTATACGGGGCAGGGATACCCTGCGGATGATAATCAAACAGGCGCGGCACGAACGAACACACCACGAAATTCCAGCCTTGAAAGGTCTGGTGAACAGGAGGCGGTTGATGAACCCGTCCGGTGATCGGCTCGAAATCGTGAATACTGAAGATCCAGGGGTACAAATATCCATCCCAACCGACAACATCCAGCGGATGATGATCGAGGATATGACGAGTCATCCGGTCACGAACTTTTACCTGCGTCTCAAATTCGCCTTTTTCGGTATGCGTCTCGATGGCTTCCGGTACACGAATATCGCGCTCACAGTATGGCGAATGCTCTAACAGTTGACCCCATTCATTTCGGTAGCGTTTCGGTGGGTCAATCTGCGAAGGTGATTCAATCACGAGGAAACGTGCTTCGGGCGTATCCAGTTCCATCTGCCATGTCGTTCCGTAAGGGATAATGATGTAATCGCCCGGAACAAATTGCAGATTTCCAAATTGAGTCCGGAGGGTTCCGTTACCTTCATGCGTGAACCAGACTTCATACGCCTGCGCGTTACGGTAAAAGTAATTCATGCTCTGTGTTGGTCTGCTCACACTCATCGTCACATCGTTATTGCCCAACAAAACACGCCGAGCCGAAACAGGATCGCCTCCTGCTGGAACATCAGCCGTCTCAAATGCTCGGTGACGCAGCGCTCCAAAATCGACATATTCCACGCATGTCGCGCCGAGGTCTTCCACTTTGAGTACACGCGGAGGCAGAAAATGATGATACAGAATCGACTCAATCCCGTGAAAGCCTTCCAGTCCCATCACTTCTTCACGGTACAAATTCCCATCAGGTTTGCGAAACTGTGTATGTCGCTTATGGGGAATTTCACCCAATTTATGATAAAACGGCATGTCTTTTCTCCTGAATTTCTTTGCGTCTTATATCCAATGCCCCTTTGCGCCTGTGCGTAGCCTCGGTTGAATACTCCTGATTGGGATTGCGTTACTAAATCTCTTTTTCTTCTGTGTTTTAGTTTATCATTCCTACAATATTTCTCATCAGAAATCATTGTCGCATACCCAATCGCTCAATTTCCAGTTCGACCACATCGCCCACATCGATTTAACCACGGGCCTTCTCCTTTGGTCACTTCAGTAAACAACCTGTTCCAACCGTCCCGCTTCCAATTACATCGCCCGGTTGCAACGTCACATCCTGTGAAGCCCGTTCAATCATCTGCCCAAATGACCAATGGATGTCTTTCCAGTTTCCTCGTGAACGCTCGACTCCATTTACCCGCGCGACCATTTCCAGATCATATACGCCCGGTCTTCCGGTATGTCGATCTTGTAGTTCATCCGGTGTCACGAGATACGGCCCAAACGAATTGGCGAAATCTTTTCCCTTCGCTGGCCCAAGTCCAACAGCCATTTCTTTCCGTTGAACATCGCGTGCTGACCAGTCGTTGTAAATCATATAGCCGAAGATATGCTCCTCGGCCTTTTCTGCTGGAATATCACGACCTTCTATTCCAATCACACACGCGACTTCCAATTCGTAGTCCAGCTTTTCAGTGTAACTGGGGTAGGGGATCATATCTTCCGGTCCATAAATCGCGCTGGCATTCGAGAAGTAAACACCGGGAACTCATACCATTCTTTCGGCACATCGCGTCCGCGATTTTCATTCGCCGTTTTCACATGCTGCTCGAAAGCATAGAAGTCACGAAGGCTTCCAATATGCACGGGTGTTTTAATGTCACATCATCGAGTTTTTGTTCGATTTTCGCGATAGCTCTTCCGGAGGCTTTCTATTTCGTCCTTTTCATTACTCCGTGGTTCTAGTATCCCTAAGGGCATATTCTATTCCTAGAGCATATTCTATCCGTTCTACTAGATTTTGGAGTTCGGTGATCCCAAATGCGCTTCAGAAATTCATCATATGGTTCTGGTACTGCAAGTTGTCCAGAGAACATCGCCCCCGAAAAGAGATTTAGAACCTTTTCATCGCGTACAATTGCAATGTATCCATAATCAGCTTGCTGACTCGGTGTATTCCTATTTCGATTGGAATCGATGCTGACGAGTCGCATATTTTACAAATTACCTCGTTTTTCCTGTTCCATCTCCAACGCTTCGAACAGCGCCTTGAAGTTACCTTTTCCAAAACCTTGACTCCCATGCCGTTCAATCACTTCGATAAACGCGGTTGGGCGGTCTTGTAATGGACGGCTGAAAATTTGCAGAAGATAGCCTTCGTCATCATGGTCAACCAGAATGCCGAGTTCTTTGATCTGCTCCATATCTTCCTTAATTTTAATGTCCTTCAATCGTTCGGGCAGGACTTCATAATAGCTCTCCGGCACACGCAAGAATTCGACTCCTCGCGATTTCAATTCGCGCACCGTAAACAGAATATCCTTGCACGACATCGCGATATGCTGAACGCCCGGTGTCAGATAATAATCCAGATATTCTTCAATCTGGCTCTTCTTCTTACCTTCGGCTGGTTCATTGATGGGGAGTTTCACTCGACCATTTCCATTCTGCATCACCTTCGACATCAGCGCTGAATATTCTGTACTGATGTCCTTGTCATCGAAGTGTAGCAGTTGGCGGAAACCCATGACCTGATGATAGAAATTCACCCAGTAATTCATCTTGCCCAGTTCGACATTCCCGACGATATGATCGACTGCGGCGAGTCCAGCACTTTCATAGGGTAGGTCGAGCGGTTTGTATCCAGGCATAAATGCGCCATCGTATTCTGCCCGATCAACGAACACATGCACGACTTCACCATAGGTTTTGATAGCCGAAGTGCGAATGACACCATGTTCGTCACTTTCTTCACGCGCTTCCCATACACCAATCCCACCACGTTTCGTCGTCTCCCGGTAGGCCGATTCCACATCATCCACGCCGAGTGCCACATATTTCACACCATCGCCATGCAGCATATGATGAGCTGACATTTCGCTGCTCGGCTTATACGGCGCAGAAATCACAAATCGCATCGTGCCTGCTTCCAGTACGTAGGA
Source organism: Aggregatilineales bacterium (assembly GCA_044226645.1). GTDB lineage: Bacteria > Chloroflexota > Anaerolineae > Aggregatilineales > Phototrophicaceae > CFX2. Next base: position 34,919 of record JBGAGR010000035.1, on the reverse strand, counting down.
AGCAAAATTCCGATTGCCCGTTTCCAATCCTGAATAGGCTACAGGTTTGAATCCAAAGCCTTTCCACCAGAAATACATGGCTTGCTTGGCATTCCCGACCCACCAGTGAATGTGGTCGATAGAGTTGATCTTGAGGAAATCGGCTTCTTCCGTCATAGGTCGGGCAGGGGCATTTGCGGACACGACCATGATACACACTCCTTGAACTTAAGATACGATTTTTAATGGAGACACATCCTGCATCTCCAACGCAGTGGTCAAACAGGATGGCTGATCTGAATAACTTCAGCCAGTCGAGAAATGGCTTCCTGAATTTGCTCAGGTCGTGCATTGCTGAAGTTCAGACGCATTGTGTTCCGGTATCCGCCTTCAAGCGCGAATGCTCCACCAGGAACATAAGCTACCTGCTTGGCAATTGCCTCATCGAATAGTGCCCAAGTGTCTATATTTTCCGGCAGCGCGACCCACATAAACAACCCACCTTGTGGCGTTGTCCAGTTAACCATTCCACCGAAATGCGTTTGAAGTGCTTCAATCAGCGCATCGCGCCGGATTCGATTGGCGGCATTGAACGATTCTAGATGTTCATCTAGCCAACCCTTCGAGAGGAATTCATAAACAGCCGCTTGCGTCAAAATGGATGATTCGAGGTCAATCGACTCACGGAAAACAGTGATGCGCGGCATGAGTTCTAACGGCGCGACAATCCAACCTAATCGTATGGCTGGAGCAAGTATTTTGGAGAAAGAACCGAGATAGAAAATAGAATCAGCATCATCATAGGCTTTGATGGCAGGGAGCCCTTCACCTTCAAAACGGAGAGCAGAGTAGGGATCGTCTTCGATGACCGGAACGCTGTATCGCGCCGATAAATCCGCGATTTGCCTGCGCTTTTCCGCGCTGAGACTTACACCCAGTGGATTATGAAAATCGGGGATGATGATCGCCAATCGAGGCTGCTGTTTAAAAGCGATCTCTAATGCATCAACATCAACGCCTGTTTGTAAATCGGTTGGTACAGTCAAGACCTGCGCACCTCGTCCGGCGGTGATCTGTTGAATGCCCGTAAATGTGATTTGTTCAATGACTGCTTTATCGCCAGCGTCCATCAGTAGTCGCGAGAGAATCGATAATCCCTGTTGTGCGCCATTGGTGATGAAAATCTCTTCCGGTGAACAGCTTACACCGCGTTTTTGCATGTAGTCTGCAATCCATATCCGCAGTGGATAATGCTGAGGGTTGTATTGCAGTATTCGGCTGCCATCGCGTTTCAGAACAGTATTGAGGCACTCCGTATATTGTTCAATCGGGAGGCATTCACTGGCAGGCAGTCCACCCGCCAGCGAGATTATTCCGGGCTTTGAAGTGACGCTTAATAGATCACGAATAACTGAACGCTTCAAATAATCTGCTTCATGACTCAGTCTTAAAGCGACCATTGCTTTGCATTACCCTTCAGAACTCTATTCGATAGCCAGGGCTGTCGTATTTTTAACTTCATTCAGGACGAGACTGGTCGATATTCGTGCGACACCCGGTATAGGGGTCAGCTTATCCATCAGAAAATGTTCTAATTCCAGTCGGTTATGAACGACGATTTTCAGCAAATAATCGTCTTTTCATAAACGTGAATCTTGGAAAGCTAATTGTTATGAAACCCATGTCTTTCGATTTTCATTCGCGTCGTTCAATGGTAGTGGCGCGTCGTGGAATGGTCGCATCCAGCAATCCATTGGCATCGCAGGCAGGGTTAAATATTCTGCGTCAGGGTGGCAATGCTGCTGATGCTGCAATCGCTACAGCCGCTATGCTCAATGTGACCGAACCCGCATCAACAGGCATTGGTGGAGATTGCTTCGCCCTGTTTTTTGATGCCAAGACCAAACAGATGACCGCCTTAAATGGAAGTGGTCGTGCTCCAGCCGCTCTCAAGTTGGAGGATTTGTTGTCGCAGGGATACACCGAAGTTCCTGATCGCAGTCCTCATGCGGCGACGGTTCCCGGCGCGGTGCGTGGTTGGTATGATTTGCTTCAACGGCATGGCACAATGACTCTCAAAGATGTCCTTGCCGAAGCAATTTATCATGCGCGAGAAGGGTATCCAGTACACCCTGTTTTTGGTGCAGGCTGGCAGGCTTCCGAAACCTTTTTGCATCAGAGTCCGAATACGGAAGATTATTTACCCGGCGGACATGCCCCTCAGGTTGGACAAATTGTTCAGCTTCCCGGTCTTGCTCGTACACTGCAAGCGATTGCGGATGGTGGCCCTGATGCCTTTTATGCAGGTTCAGTCGCCGATGCGATTGTCTCGACTCTGCAAGGACAAGGTGGTTTGATGAGTCATGATGATTTAAGAAATCATACCTCTACATGGGGAGAACCGATTTCGACCAATTATCGTGGCGTAATCGTTTGTGAGCATCCACCGAATGGGCAAGGTTTGGCGGCTTTGCAAGCGCTGAACATCGCCTCTGGTTGGGAACTCGGCAAACTGGCATGGGACTCGCCCGAACGCTTGCATATGATGGTCGAGGCCATGCGGCTGGCCTTTGCGGATGCTCGTCAATATATTGCTGATTTGGAAACCAATCCTGCGCCGTTGGATGGGCTGCTCAGTTCGGGATATGCTGCGCAACGTCGCGCACTGGTGTCGCCAGATAGAGCTATGCAGCCGCCTTCCTACGGGATGCCAACGCCGGGATCAAACACGGTCTATTTCAGCGTCGTGGATGGACAAGGAAATGCTTGTTCCTTTATCAACAGTCTGTATATGGGTTTTGGAACGGGTATCGTTGCAAAGGGCACAGGCGTTTTCCTGCAAAATCGTGGTGCTTGTTTTACCTTGCAGCCCGGCCATCCGAATGCGCTTGCACCCGGCAAGCGTCCTTATCACACCATCATTCCCGGCATGGCACTGAAGGATGGTGAATTGTGGGCAAGTTTCGGCGTGATGGGTGGTTTCATGCAGCCGCAGGGACACTTTCAGGTGATGAGTGCGATGGTGGATGATGAATTGAATCCGCAAGAATCACTCAATCGTCCTCGCTTTTGCTTGGAAGCGGGAACGTCAGACAGTGTTTTGGCGCTTGAGGATGGTATTCCCGTGCAGACAATGGCGCGGTTAGGCGAACTCGGTCATCATGTGCGTCCAGTGTCTGGCAGGGGGCGAGGATTATTCGGCGATGGTCAAATTATTCGTCGTGATCCCGAAAGTGGCGTTCTCTTCGGTGGGAGTGACCCCCGCAAGGATGGATTAGTAGCCGCTTTCTGAGATGATTCATTGTCGTGGATTTGTCTGGTTTTCCTGTGGTCAAATCCTACACATGGGCTATTCGAAAAAGCATCCTTCGGCTGATAAGGCTTTGCTTTTCCTGGTCGTCGCCATTGTTGCCGCGATTTTCGGTTTTGGTGGCATTGCTGGTGCAGCCGCTGGTATTGCTCAGTTCCTGTTCGTGGTTTTCGTCATCCTGTTCGTGATTTCGCTCATTTTCGGACGGAGGCCGCCCACGCTTAACTAGCGAATGCTAAATTTAGAGGAACCTGTGCAAGCAGGAGTCAGTTTTCGAAACTGGCTCCTGTTTCATTTTATGTCCCGTAGTTTCTGGAGCGTGTTACGCATTTCTAGTGGAGGGAATAGCAAACTAAAAAATGGGATAGTTCTCTCAAGTTCCTGTGCAAGATTGGTTAATTTATTATAACTTTCTCTTCGGTGGGAGTGACCCCCGCAAGGATGGATTAGTAGCCGCTTTCTGAGATGATTCATTGTCGTGGATTTGTCTGGTTTTCCTGTGGTCAAATCCTACACATGGGCTATTCGAAAAAGCATCCTTCGGCTGATAAGAGCATAACACTTGCATCGTATACTGGCTCTATGTTCACTGATACACGATGTGAATCGTTACTAAACTAGAGAAAGAGGATGCAAAATGTTAAGTTGGGCTTTGCTTTTCCTGGTCGTCGCCATTGTTGCCGCGATTTTCGGTTTTGGTGGTATCGCTGGTGCAGCCGCTGGTATTGCTCAGTTCCTGTTCGTCGTCTTTGTGGTTTTGTTCGTGCTCTCCCTAATCTTCGGGCGAAGGGGACCAACGCTTAACTAGTGAATGCTAAATTTAGAGGAACCTGTGCGAGCAGGAGTCAGTTTTCGAAACTGGCTCCTGTTTCATTTTATGGCCTGTCGTTTCTGGAGCGTGTTACGTATTTCTAGTGGAGGGAATAGCAAACTCAAAAATGGGATAGTTCTCTCAAGTTCCTGTGCAAGATTGGTTAATTTATTATAACTCGACAAGGACTTATGTTCTGTAGTACCCTGAAACTGCCTGTATGGTCGCATCGCTCCCATCGGGTTGCATATTAACAACTTCAATAGCCTGGGCCAGGAATCTATCCCAGCAACGATGAAATGGCTGTCAATCACCGCCATTGTCTGGTTTTCCTGTGGTCAAATCCTACACATGGGCTATTCGAAAAAGCATCCTTCGGCTGATAAGAGCATAACACTTGCATCGTATACTGGCTCTATGTTCACTGATACACGATGTGAATCGTTACTAAACTAGAGAAAGAGGATGCAAAATGTTAAGTTGGGCTTTGCTTTTCCTGGTCGTCGCCATTGTTGCCGCGATTTTCGGTTTTGGTGGTATCGCTGGTGCAGCCGCTGGTATTGCTCAGTTCCTGTTCGTCGTCTTTGTGGTTTTGTTCGTGCTCTCCCTAATCTTCGGGCGAAGGGGACCAACGCTTAACTAGTGAATGCTAAATTTAGAGGAACCTGTGCGAGCAGGAGTCAGTTTTCGAAACTGGCTCCTGTTTCATTTTATGGCCTGTCGTTTCTGGAGCGTGTTACGTATTTCTAGTGGAGGGAATAGCAAACTCAAAAATGGGATAGTTCTCTCAAGTTCCTGTGCAAGATTGGTTAATTTATTATAACTTGACAAGGACTTATGTTCTGTAGTACCCTGAAACTGCCTGTATGGTCGCATCGCTCCCATCGGGTTGCATATTAACAACTTCAATAGCCTGGGCCAGGAATCTATCCCAGCAACGATGAAATGGCTGTCAATCACCGCCATCGCTTTTTGAGGGAAATGCTTCCCTCACTGTTTCTCCACCATTTCCACCATTTCACGGCGGCGAATGCCTGTCAACGACTGCCAATTGCTTCCATAACTTGGCACTCATGTGACTGCTGTCGTTTCTGCCATAATTCTGAGGGAAACCTTCCCTCGGCTTACTGCCCCCATCTCTGCCTTTGTACGGCTGGGAATGGCAGTCATAACTGCACTCTTCACTGCCACAGCTAGAGTTTATGGCAGCATCTAGGATTGTATCTTTGGTATACTGAGATTTATCAACCATTTGAGTTTGTCGGTAATGAATGAATTTTCGCGTCGTACCCGTATAGTCCTTTGTCGAGGCCAATACTGCAATATGAGTCGTCGTGCAGACAAACTTTACACTCGTCTTGAAGCAATGGTTATTGAGTTAAACGGCGACCAGTATCCAAAGCCAGTCAAACTAGAAATCGCTTCCTGTTTGGATATGTGTGGGGCGGGACCAAATCTCGTTATTTATCCAGAAGGCGTAGTTTGCAACGGCGTGGAAGAAAACATGCTCGACCAGATCGTGACCGAGCATGTCAAAAAACCGTAGCCTCTACATGATATAGGCCATGTTCGGTGCTGTTTTTGCTAGTCCTTTGGGGTCAAGGGTGACATTCACGCAGGCTGGTAAACCGCTGGCAAAAGCGCGTCGCAGCGCGACCTGAATTTCCCCCGGTTGCTCAACCAATTCGCCATAGCCACCCATCGCTTCCACGATTTTGTCGTAACGTGTTGGCGCGAGGGAAGTGGCAACTGCCCGATCTTCCCCAATCATCTGGTGCTGAATCACGCGAATGTTTCCCCATCCGGCATCATTCCCAACAATGCTCACGATTGGCAGGTTGAAGCGCACTGCCGTGTCGAACTCGAAACCGTTTAAGCCAAATGCTCCATCTCCATTGATTACGAGCACTTTTTTCTCTGGGTAAAGATGTTTCGCGGCAATAGCGAACGGCATCCCGACTCCTAAGCACCCTAATGGGCCGGGATCGAGCCATTGACCGGGTAGCGTAACATCTATCACTCTGGCACAGGCCGTGACAATATCCCCCCCGTCACCGATGAAAATCGTATTTTCATCTAGAAATTGGTTTAGTTCTGCGCCAAACCGGAAATGATTTACGGGAGAATCATCCAACGATTGCCATTTTTCCTGCTCGGCATTTTTCTTTGCCTCAATTTCCTGTATATGCTTGAGCCAGTCATTGAATTCGAACCCCTGCAATCCTTCTGAAAGTGCCTCCAAGACCAATCGCGCATTTGCCGAAACAGCTATATCAGCTTTACGATTTCGATTGAGTTCAGCGGGGTCATCTTCAATCTGGATGAGTTTTGCATCTGGATTCCAACCTTCCTGCCCATATTTGAGCCGGAAATCCAGTGGTGTGCCCAGCAGAACAACTGCATCCGCTTCGCGCAGCGCGGAACTCCGTGCAGATTTGAAGCAGTTCGGATGAGTCATTGAAAGGGTTCCACGCCCCATGCCATTCGTGAATACAGGAATCCCGGTCTGTTCGGTTAATTCACGGAGAGCAGTATGCCCTTCGTCCCAATAGACTTGTGTTCCGGCAACGATGATGGGCTTTTGCGCTGCCCGTAGAATCTCAAACATGCGGGCTACATCGCTTACTTCCGGCGCTTTGGGTTCAATGGTGACTCTCGGAAGAATTTCGGGCGGCTCAACCGCGTTGAATAAAACGTCAAACGGGATTTCGATGAATACTGGCCCCGGCCTGCCGCTCAATGCGATCTGGAAAGCCTCGTGCATTTTTGCGGGAATATCTTCCGTTTTTGTGATCGTGAAGGCAGCTTTGGTGATGTCCTTGAACATGTTGAGCTGAGGCATTTCCTGTAACGCGCCCATCCCTTTTGTTTTCAGCGGAGCAGCGCCACCAATCAGAATCATCGGGCTACGTGCTTCATAAGCGTTGGCAACTCCGGTCACTGCATCAGTCACGCCGGGGCCAGCCGTCACAACCGCTACACCGACATTGCGTGTTAGCCGCGCATGGGCATCCGCCGCGTGAGCAGCCGCCTGCTCGTGCCGGAAGTCGATCACGGCGATGTTGTTATTAAGGCAACCATCGTAAATCGCCATCACATGTCCACCGCACAGGGTATACAGAGTCGAAACCCCTTGTGCAGCCAGCGCACGAGCGACTAATTCTCCGCCTAAAGCATACATTGAATACGATCTCCATTGAGCGAACGAAAATTTCAATAATTGGAATATGTTTAATGGATTACTACTGGCTTCTCGGCTTCAAGGGCTTTCATTCCAGCTTGCAGCACTTCGATGATACGATCTGTGTCATAGATACAGCCTGCCCATGTTCCTCCACTGGCAGCCTGAAGCGCCGCCCAGAGGCGAGTATCCTGTGGCAAATGCGGATGGGGTCTTAAATCGGGATGCAATTCACGCGAGGATAGTAAAGATTCTGCCTCATCTAGGGACAAAGTTTTGTCACCTACACCTACTAGATTGATTGAGCCTTCCAGTGATTTGCGATCAAGGATGATTTCAATCACGTCACCGTCACGAACTTTACCAATTGCTCCACCTGCCAGCGCTTCCGGCCCGATATGACCGATACATGCGCCACTGGAAAAGCCTGAGAATCGACCATCAGTCAGCAGCGCAACTTTTTTGCCCCAATCCAGATATTTGAGCGCCGAGGTGATTTGTGCCGTTTCGATCATGCCTGTCCCCAGAGGGCCGTTACCGATTAATATCATAATGTCGCCCGGTTTCACGGGATTAGAGGTCTGACCTTTGACTGCCTGGATAGCAGCACGTTCCGATGTAAATACACGTGCTTGTGCCCGATGACGGTAAACCTGGTCGTTATCGACAACGGACGGATCAATCGCTGTAGCCTTAATGACAGCGCCCTCAGGGGCTATGTTGCCAGTTGGGAAAATGACCGTGCTGGTTAGTCCTTCGCGCCTTGCGCTATCGGCATCCATAATAACCAGATCAGGATTTACGCCGTCACTTTCAGAGAGCTGTTGGCGAACCTGTTGGCGGCGTGGACTGTGTTCCCACCAGTCCAACACGGTTCCAAGTGTTTCTCCGCTGGCAGTCAGTACGTCTAGATGGAGTAAGCCCATATTGCGTAAGTGGAGCATGACTTCTGGAACACCGCCAGCCATGAAGATTTGAACCGTGGTGAAGAAACGCGGGCCGTTGGGTAGTGAATCTACCAGACGAGGTGTGCTTTTGTTGATACGATTCCAATCCTGCACTGTTGGCGGTTTTAGACCAGCAGCGTGAGCGATCGCCGGGATATGGAGCAGTAAATTGGTCGATCCACCGAAAGCCGCATGAACCAGCATAGCGTTTTCCAGCGACTTCTGGGTGATAATCGAGGAAAGTGGAATGTTTTCGGATTTCAGACGCAGCAGCGCCAGTGCAGAACGGCTGGCCATGTCTAGCCAGATGGGTTCACCAGACGGACTTAGAGCGCTGTGGGGTAGGGTTAGCCCGAAACCTTCCGCGACGACCTGTGAAGTTGCGGCTGTGCCCAGGAATTGACAGCCACCACCACTGGAACCACAGGCTTTACAACCCATTTCAGCAGCATAATCCAGGGTGATAATCCCGCGTGAAAAGCGCGCCCCAATAGTTTGAATCATGCCAGCATCTTCCGCGCCTTCGGTGGGTAAGGTGACACCGCCGGGGACGATGATGCCGGGTAAGTCACTGACTCCAGCCAGCGCGACCATCATGGCGGGAAGTCCTTTATCGCAAGTTGCTACGCCCATGACTCCATCGCGGGTAGGCAGTGAACGTATTTGGCGGCGTATAACGATGGCAGCATCATTGCGATAGGGCAGGCTGTCCATCATGCCTTCGGTGCCCTGAGAACGTCCATCGCATGGGTCAGTACAGTAGGCTGCAAAAGGGATGGCATTCCGCTCACGGAGCTTTTCAGCGGCGGCTTTTACGAGCAGGTTGACTTCCCAATGTCCGGTATGCAGGCCGAGTGCGATGGGATGACCGTCTTCGGCACGCATTCCACCATGTGTGCTGACAATCATGTACTGCTCGCGCCCGACTTCTTCAGGATTCCAGCCCATTGCGACGTTCAATGTCATGCCAAAGAGGTTGCCACTCGGTTCATTGAGGAGCATGTCTTCAGTGAGAGGGAGTTTGCCTTCATGACCTTCCCCATACGTGCGGACATGGTTGGTGGGGGTATGCGAACCCAGAATTTCATCTACTGAGGGAATGGATGATTTTTCGACCATAAGAGCAGAATCGCTTTCTTTCAGAGGTGATGATTGGCTGGCTATAATAACCGTTCATCACAGAAGGAGCAATTTACCAATGAACCCAAAACCTTTTGACAAGCAGGTGGCTATTGTAACCGGGGCTGGTGTAGGCATCGGTTTTGAGATCGCACGGCAGTTGACATTACAGGGCGCACAAGTGATTTTGAATGATGTGGATGAGGCTTTGGCAGGGAAAGCTACCGAGGCGATTGTCGAGCAAGGAGGTGTATGTCAAGCATTCGCGGGGGATGTAGCGAATGTGGACACGGTGCGAAAAATGGTTGAGGTGGCGGTCAGTGCGTTCGGGAATCTGGATATGCTGGTGGCGAACGCGGGATTGACCATCTGGGGCGATTTTTTTGAATACACACCGGAGATGTTTGAGCGTGTAGTTTCGGTTAACCTGCGGGGTACATATTTTTTGACACAGGCGGCAGCGCGACAGATGCGTGAGCAAGGGCAGGGTGGGCGGATACTCCTGATGTCATCGGTGACAGGGCATCAGGCAATTCGATACCTGTCAGTTTACGGGATGACGAAGGCGGCATTAGAGATGCTGGCGCGTAATCTGGTGGTTGAGCTTTCTCCTTATCACATTACGATTAACTGTGTGGCTCCAGGGGCGACGGTGACACCCCGTAATCTGGCGGATGACCCGAATTACGAGACTGTGTGGGGGAATTTGATCCCGACGGGGCGATCCGGTCAGCCGGAAGATATTGCAAACGCGGCGTTATTTTTACTATCACCAGCGGCCTCCCAAATTACTGGGCAGACATTGATTGTGGATGGTGGATGGTCAGCCATTAGCCCGACTCCGGCACTCGATTTCGTAGAAAAGAAGTCTGAATAATTTCTTGTTGCGGCGGAAACAGGTTTTGTTGACAGTTTTGAGTATTTTTGAGGGAAGTGAAATTGCAGCGGCGGAGGCAGGGTGTGCTGCCCCACGGGACTTCCTTTGGTCGCTGCAAACTTTGCTGCAACTTCAAATTCCAGTTTTTGCCGCCGATGTTGGTGGGGGTGGCGGTAGCAAATTCTCGCTCGTTTTTGCCGCCGGTGGCATTAGCAGGATGTAGAGCATGAGTTTGGACAGCAGGTGAAATTCCAATCTTCCCCATTACATATGGATTCATACCTTGTGTGCCTCCCATCGATAGAACTACATTAAGTAGTGGATGACAAAAAATGGAAATGGCTGCCGAAAAGCGGCGGCTGCCGGAGGGGTGTGACGGCTGCCGTGGCCGCCATTTTAGAATATGATGTCGAAAGTTGATTGGATTGATGTTCCCCTTGTTGCCTAGCTCCACCATCCAGGGTAATACTGCCTCCCATATAAATATCCCTAAGTGTAGCACAAAAGTTCGTAAGTGTAAGTTGCTAATATGGTTTGAATTGAGCATAATCATCGATAGATTTTGATGATGCGCTATAAATGGATTGAAAATGCGACGATTGTTTATCAGTTATTCCCGCGACGATAAAGCCTGGGTTAGCGAATTGTATCGAGCACTGCGGGAGGATTATGATGCTTGGATGGATAGACGTATTATCGCGGCTGCTGACTGGTGGGAGACGATTCTGGCAGAGATCGAGGGGTGCGACTGCTTTATTTACGTGATGACACCCAAATCGGTGGAGTCGATTTACTGTCGTGCCGAAGTGGAACATGCATTGGCGTTGAATAAGCCCGTTCTGCCGCTGATGCTGAAAAGCTGCACGCCTCCAGATTCTCTCAGTAAGCGTCGGGTACAGTTTCAGACGATAGATGACCGGATGAGTCTGGAGCGTGTCACGGGAATTATTTCGCGGAGTCTAGTGAATGTCGTACAGGAGCAGGTGAGTGGGAAATATAAGCCGAAGGTCGCTACTCGACCCGCAGAACCACAGGCTAATGCCCAACAGATTGAAGAAACGTTTCGATTGGCAGAAGAGGCCGCTGCACAGCAAAATGACTCGCTGGCAGAGAAATTGTTTCAGCAAGTCATCCTGAAAGACCCGCAGTGGTGGGGTAAGAAGGCTGTTGAACAGCTTGTTGCACTGCGAAGCAAGACTACTCCTCCCATTTCAACTAAGCGTTCAGCCCCGTCAAAGGATAACCCTCATCCTCGTAGGGAAAGCAGTCGCAGTCGTGTGCATGAGATGTTCCCTACACTATTTGGGTGGATAGAGGTTCCGGCTGGTAAAGTGACATTGGTAAATATGTGGGATGATAACGACAAAGTATATCTGAAGAAAAATCAACCACATGAATTCAAGTTACCCGCTTTTGCTATTGCCAAATACCCAGTGACGAATGCACAGTTCGCGAAATTTATTGAAGCGAAAGGTTATCAACAGCAAAAATGGTGGACTGAAGGAGGATGGAGGGCGAAAGAACAAGGGAAATGGGTAGAACCGCTCTTTTGGACGAATAGGAAATGGCATCAGGCTGATAGTCCAGTGGTTGGTATTTCGTGGTATGAAAGCATAGCGTTTTGTCGTTGGTTGAGTGATGCTTCGAGTGAATCCATTTTGTTACCTACGGAACAGCAATGGCAACGAGCAGCGCAGGGTGATGATGGTCGCGAATATCCCTGGGGATCAGATTGGAATGCAAGTGCATGTAATAATAATGTTGGTGGCAAGGGAATTGACCATACTACAGCGGTGAATCTGTTTGATAGCAAAGGTAGTAGCCCATACGGCGCAGTAGATATGAGTGGAAATGTTTGGGAGTGGTGTATGACAGGATACTATTCAGGAGTAAATGAGGTCGAATCCTTTGATAATCGGGTACAACGTGGCGGTGCCTGGGATTCCAACTTTCCTATAAATTTTCGCACTGATTTTCGTTATGGCAAACCTCCTGAGGAACGTTACTACTTCAATGGGTTTCGAATCTGTCGCTCTTAGATAAACATTCCTATATTACTTCTTTTTGCCCGACTTCGATGCGGCTTTTTGGCGATTTTCGGCGGCGCGGAATTGTACAATGCGGGTGATGAGATCGAGGGGCAGGGGTTCGCTATAGGGGAATTGAACTGTGCCTTTCGAGCCTTTGTAAGCGGATAGTTCCTCTTTGAAAGCCTCAATGCCTCGTGGGGCTGGATAAAACCCAATGTGACTTTTATGGGCGGCAAAGTAGACCAGATTGCCTTTCAGGAAGAAGGTGGGCATCTGGTAGCTGATCTTTTCTGTCGCATCTGGCGCGGCGGCTTTGATGGTGGCGCGAAGCTGCTGCAAGATTTCCTGAATATCGGGTGGAAATGTCGCAATGTATTCGTCGATGGATGAAAAACCGGGTTTATTGGAGTCCATAAGTTTACATTTCCTCGCTTATTTCGAAAGATAGATGTGACACAAGGCTATGGTCAGTGTATGACCATTCTTGCTTGTCCAATGTGCCCGATAGCCAATCTTTGCGATTCCCTCGGCTGCGATAAAGGAGCCGTTACCATTGGTGAACTGGTCAAACTCGGCTGTATCGACTACTTTCAGGCATTCGATGGCGTATGCTGCTAAAGCCTCATAGGATTCAAACTGCCGAGCATTTTGTTCACGGGTACGGATTTCGCCTACCAGCCAATAGAGCGGCGCTTTACCCTCAATTAGGGCTGTATTGATCCTTGCGTCGTGTTCCAGAAAAAAAGCGGTGGTGTGCGAGGGGTAGTGATAAGCCTGACCGCCAAAGCTGTAGGGCGGATCGTTGCGATAGGGTTTTTGCGTAAAGCCCAAATCCGTCACTTTTGTCCAGGTGAACAATAGGGGGCAGGCAGTGACCAGCATTCGCTGGAAATCATCCAGCGAATCGGTTTCGAAGGTAAATTCCTGCGTAACGGTCACAATCTGCTCCGATTGATAGTCAAAAGTGAGGAATATTCCCTTATCTCAGCGCAAAACTAATGTTCATGGGAAATTGTAGTCTCGTTTTGAACGTTAGGCTAATCAACCGGTTAGTGGGTCGGTTCTGCTGCTAATGGAAAGACCTTTTCAATTCGTTCAGGCGACGCTGAAGATAAGCGCGTTCGGCGTTGTTGCCACACAGGGCAAGCGCTCGTTCATAGGCATCGGCGGCGGCTTCACGCTGATTCGTGCGACGGAGTAGGTCAGCACGGGCGACATGATAGGGATAGAAGTTACTGGCCTGACTTTCAAGGCGCAGCAGCATATTTAATCCCGTTTGTGCTCCCTGTGCCATGCCTACGGCTACCGCGCGGTTGACCTCGACGACGGGTGAGGAAATCATCTTCGCTAATATGCCATAGAGTGCCGCGATTTGCTGCCAGTCGGTTTGATCGGGTGTTGGGGCTTCGGTATGGAGGGCGCTAATGGCGGCCTGTACCTGATAAGGGCCGGGAGAACGTAAAGTCATCGCCTCATCGAGAATGGCGATTCCTTCGGTAATTTTGGCGTGATTCCAGCATGTCCGATCCTGATCTTCGAGCAGAACCAGATTGCCATCGGCATCAAGGCGTGTTTCGCGGCGCGAATCGTGCAGGAGCATGAGCGCCAGCAAGCCGCGTGATTCGGCGCTTTCGGGGAGGAGATCGACAAGCACTCGACAGAGGCGAATTGCTTCGGCTGAGAGATCACTGCGGGTGAGTGAATCGCCTGCGGTAGTGACATAGCCCTCGTTGAAGATGAGATAAATTACCGCCAGCAGTGCGTCGAGACGCTGCGGCAGCAAATCAGCAGGCGGCACACGGTAAGGGATGCCCGCGTTGCGGATTTTCGCCCGCGCTCGCGCGAGTCGCTGCGCCATTGTCGGGACAGGGACGAGAAATGCCCGCGCGATCTCCGGCGTAGAAAGCCCACCTAAAGTATGCAGCGTCAGCGCGACCTGCGATTCCAGCGCGAGCGATGGATGACAGCAGGTGAACATCAATTTGAGCCGATCATCCGGGATGGAGTCCATCTCGGTTTCCTCCTCATCGCCAGCAGGGGTATCGAGGAAAGCAGCATTGCGTTCCTGTGTCGAAACGCGGCGCAGTCGGTCAATGGCGCGGCGCTTGGCGGCGGTGGTCAACCATGCACCGGGATTACGTGGAATACCATCAATCGCCCATCGTTCAAGAGCGTTGACCAAGGCATCCTGTAAAGCATCTTCTGCCAGTTCGAAATCGCCAAGCTGACTGATGAGTGCTGCCAGAACCCGTCCATGTTCCGCACGAAAAGTTTTTTCGATCTGCGCAGAAGCGGTCATTCCCTGCCTTGCTGCTATTACTGCGACCATTGATTGAGTGGTCGTACCTCAATGGTGCCGTATCTGGCACCGGGAATCTTGGATGCCCACATCAGCACTTCATCCAGGTCTTTGCAGTCCAGCAGGTAGGCACCGCCCAGATGCTCATGCGTTTCCGCAAAAGGGCCATCCGTGATGAGTGTTTTGCCGTCCCGAACGCGCAGGCTGGTCGCATCTGTAAAAGGGGTGAGTCCAATAAAATCCACCCATACCCCGGCGGCTTTGACCTCCGATTCGAAGGTTTTCCACTCACGCACTGAAGCCTGAAATTCTTCTGGGGTGTATTGGGGCGCTTCTGCTTCACTGGCGTACATCAGCAGCATATATTTCATAGGCTTAGCCTCCTTTGTGGTGCGTTCTAGCTAACTGCTTTTTTTACGAGCGTGATGATTCGTTTTTCTTCGGCGGCAGTCAAATCCTTCAGCGCGAAGGCGACCGGCCACATATCGCCGTCGTCGAGATGTGCGTCATGATTGAAGCCTAATGTCGCATAGCGTGTGTTGAACTTGGCCGCAGCCTGGAAGAAACAGATAATCTTCCCGTCCTTGTTGGCGTAGGCGGGCTGCCCATACCAGGTTTTCGGCGAGAGTTCCGGCGCGGTGGCTTTCATGATCTTGTGAAGTCGCTCAGCCATGACGCGATCATGTTCGGGCATCTCGGCGATTTTCGCGAGCAGGTCGCTTTCCCCTTCTGCCTTCAACTCCTGCGCCTTCATCTCTTTGGCGCGTTCCTTCATCGCGGCTTTTTCTTCGCTTGTGAATCCCTTGGTCTTCTTGTTGGTTACAGTGTTCTCTGCTTTTTTCATGGTGTTTCTCCTTCTATCGTTCATTAATCACTACTTCCGGGACTTCATGCAGGGTGATGCTGTGACCTATTTTGCGGTGTACAACTTACGTCGTATTCAAAGTCACAGCATCTCATGTGGTGAATATTACGGAGTTTGCCGCAGCCCGATGATGTTCCCATCCGTGTCTTTTACGGAGGCAATCAGTGTGCCACCGCCCACATCCTTGGCATCCTGAATGAGCTGTGCGCCAGCATTCAGCAGCGATTGCAGAGTCTCTTTGAGATTGTCTACGCCGTAGTAGGGTGTCGCCCCCTCTCGATGACCATTGGGGTCGAGACCGATGTCCTGACCGTTGACTTTGAAGCCCACATAGTAGGGGGCATCCGCATAAGGCTCAATGCCCAGCAGTGTTTTATACAGCGCTTTGGCTTTGGCAAGGTCGTTAACCGGATAGACGATGGTCTTGATTCCCTGATTCATGATTTACTCCTCATTCTGATTGTATAGACGATTGGCTGTTTTTGCCTTTCTATACAAACGTCGTGGAGCGAATCGTCAAAATGACAGACCGACACGCGCTCTCATCATTTACTCATAATTGAGATGTCATCAACCAACTATCGATACTTTTTGATGAGTAACTTAAATACGCTCTATCGCCAAAGGGCATACGTCACGGCAGTACGCCCTTTGGTACCAATCAGGTTATCAATTTTACGTTAACGGTCAAATTCCCGTTACGAAGGCTGACGAGAGACAGGTGGAATGATCGGCTTAATGGGTTCCTGTTGCTCTCTGGCGGCCTTTAAGGCTTTCATCCACCAGATGAGCTGGTCAAGGAACGCATCGGCTTGCCAGGTTATCGCGTTCAAGGGGTTTGACGCAGCATTGTCCTGCGGCTTCATGAGCGTCATCAGTATCTGGCCGGGGATGTGTAATGCCCGTTGAATTGGAACCATCTGGAGTTCGACGGCTACGAGGCGTAACTGCTCGACGACACGCCCGCCACCGAGGGTACCGTAGCTCATAAATCCAATTGGTTTGTTATTCCATTCGGGGTAAATGACATCAATGGCATTTTTCAATACGGCTGGATAACCGTGATTGTATTCCGGGGAAACGACGATGTACCCATCTGCTTCTGCGATTTTCTTTGACCACATTTGCACGCGTTCGTCGGAATATTTGCCTTGGAGGTGCAGGGGAGCGGTTGGCTCGTCAAACAGGGGGAGGGGATAGTCACGCAGGTCGAGGAGTTCAGCTTCTAACTCTGGTCTGGTTCTGGTGTACTCATAAATCCACTGGGCGGGTTTATCGCTGATACGATTCTGACGGGTGCTGCCGATAATCACTTGAATTTTCAAAATATGTGTATCTCCTGTTGATTAGGGTTGTTCGTATGGTACTCACGGTAAAATATCTCCTTCTCCACGATGGGTGAATAAAACAGCACAATGCACTTTGCGAAATTACAAAGGGCTTTTAAGGCTCAGGGAATAAGTATAGCCCTGTCAATTAGACATCGCAACACCGAGACAAAAAAGAGCGCTTCACGCAGCGCCCTTACCTATGAGATGACGACCAATTTTACAGATGGAGTGTTTATATCTAAAACCTGACGGTTAGACCTTAGACCTTGTTAACGCCGTTTTTCAAAAGATTGAGCGTAGTTTCTGCCAGAATGGCCGCACCCAGCGGGAACGAGTCTTCATCCAGATCGAAGATCGGGCTGTGGTGCGGACGATTGACCTCATCGAACTGTGCGCCCAGACTGAACATGGCTCCGGGTGCTGCTTTGGTCATATAGGCGAAATCTTCCGCCCCCATGTGCTGTTCTTCTGGATAAATTCCTTCATCGCCAAGTATAGTGCGCCCGATTTCACGGATGGTGCTGGCAACGCCGGGGTCATTATACTGAGACGGATAGCCTTTGAAGATTTCCAGCTTGTAATCCCCACCGAGTGCCCGTGTGACACTGAAAGCTTTTTCCAGTTCCTCCCAGAGTTTCTGGCGGGTTTCATCGTCGTAGCTGCGAATTGTGCCATTGCATTTGATTTCGGCAGGGATGACGTTATTGGCATCACCGCCATGCACCGCTCCGAAAGAGATCATCGAAGGGCGAGTAGGGCTAATACGACGTGCGCGATTACCATGAACCGCATTGACGACCTGCGCGAAAAGGTAAATCGGGTCGATGCCATACTGCGGGTATGCTCCGTGACAGCCTTCACCAATGATGGTGGCTTCAAACGAATCAACTGCGGCTGCGTTCGGGCCGTTCATAATGCCGATTTTTCCACTGGGCATCCCGCTGGCGACGTGCAGCGCGATGACTGCATCCAGTCCGTTTAAGGCACCTTCTTCCGTCATGCGCAGACCACCGCTTTTGCGTTCATCATCCTCATCTTCTTCAGACGGTTGGAACAACAGGCGGATTTCTCCCGGCGGACGATCTTCCATCTCATTTAGGAGTTTGGCGACAGTCAGCAGGATGGCGGTGTGAGCATCGTGACCACAGGCGTGCATGACACCCGGATTTTCCGATTTATAGACGACATCGTTGGCTTCCTGAATCGGCAGCGCGTCCATATCCGCGCGGATGCCGATGGCTGGATGGCCTTCACCGATACGGGCGACGATTCCAGTTTTGGCGATTCCGGTTTCGAACTCAATGCCCATCTCGCGCAGGTTATCTGCGACCAGCCGGGCGGTGCGGAATTCCTGAAAACTGAGTTCGGGGTGCATATGAATATCACGCCGCCACGCGACTAATGTGTCCTGCATGGCGCGCGCTTTTTCCAGCATTCCTGCCAGTTCCATCATGGCTCTCCTTGTATCGATTGTTTTTGTGGAGGCGATTATACCCAGTGAACGGAGTTATTGGTTGTTAGTTTTTAGTGGTTAGTTGTTAGTACCGAATAATGGCTTGTGGAGAATCGTCAGAAGTTGCACAAAGATTATTTCAAGAAATTTCTTTGTCCCGACATATTATGTCAGGTGGAGGGATTGAATATGTCAGTGGTTTCCCCTATTTTGTGGGGGATTATTACTTTATCGACTATGGTAAGGTATTTCACATGAGGTTGGTGGGGGCGGCGTGATTGTAAGTCTATAAAAGGTTTGAATGTTCAAACAGAATGTAATGACCTCTAATCCTAGTATTGCCGAAACACAGTATAATGATTCTATCAAAAGTCAGTTTTTGGGGAGTAGTTAGAGCTACGAAAACTATACCTGCGTTGCTCACGCAAAACATTTCCTCTATCACAACGATCTCGGTGCGCGCAGATGCGTCTGTGTGTGTATAAGTCGTGTTCGCCCCGAACAGCAATCATAAGATCGTCAATCGCCTGGGCATCAACCACGCCGGGCTTAACCTCGGAAAAAAGATATGATCGTTGACGAAAAGCAGTCAATTCAATTAGGAATTACCCGTTCATTGGGTATTCAGGGATGGGGTCATCTTGATCCGGTGTTGTTGGCTGCATTAGCCACGCAATCCCCTTTGCTCCTGGTCGGGCCGCATGGTACGGCGAAGTCGCTACTGATTGAGCGGATCGCTGGCGCATTAGGGCTGTCCATGCGTCATTACAACGCTTCATTATTGAATTACGATGATCTGGTGGGTATTCCGATTCCTGAAGAAGGCAATAACAGTCTGAAATTTATTGCTACACCAGGGTCAATCTGGGATGCCGAGTTTGTGTTTTTCGACGAAATTTCCCGCTGCCGCCCGGATTTGCAGAACAAGATGTTCCCGATCATCCATGAGCGGCGTATTGCGGGTATCCAGCTTGACTGTCTTCAGCATCGTTGGGCAGCGATGAACCCGCCTGCACCGGATGAACTGGACAGCAAGAACCAGTCTGTGACTTATTATCTCGGTTCAGAGGCGCTCGATCCTGCGCTGACCGATCGCTTTCCGTTCGTCGTGCCTGTGCCGGACTGGAAACAGTTGAGTAAGGAAGACCGCCGCCGGCTGGTGTCGCGTCAGGATGAAAATGGGCACGGAAACCACGACACGGGCAATGATTTGCTTCTGCCGGAACTGGTGCAGCAGTGCGCCGAATTGATCCCCCGGGTGGAAGAAGAACTGAGCGAGTGGATTTCGGATTATATTGTGCTGGTTGTGGATTTACTGGAAAAGGCACAACTTCCGCAGAGTCCCCGACGCGCGGGTATGTTGGCGCGTTCGGTAGTGGCACTGCACGCCGCTCGGATGGTACTGGAAGGCGATGGTAGTGAATTGCAGGACAGCGCCGAAATCGCGCTTGGCTTCGGACTGCCGCAAAATGCCTCTGAAGTTCCGCCTTCGGTGGCGACAGTGGTAGCGGTACACAAGCAAGCCTGGGAAATCGCTGATCTGATGGAAAATGATGCGTGGCGGCAGGTTTTGGAAGAACCGGATGCCATTCAGCGGGTTATTTTGGCGGATGAACTGGAATTTAGTGATGTGGATATTTCGCGCCTGATTACACAGGCGCTTGGTGCGCAAACTTCTGATGCACGGCGGATGGGGTTGGGCGTAGCGATGTTTCTGGCTTTTCGGGAACGGCGCAATCTGGCTCCGGCAGCGTGGGAACCACTGGCGCAGTTTGCGGCGCGTGTGATGGAGCCACGTCCGATGTGGACAATTATTCGTCCTGGTGGGGATGCAGTGGCATGGCAGGAAATCAAAGATTGGATAACCAGCGAAGACATCGTGGACAGTGTGATGTCACGTTTAGAGCGGAACTTTGTTTTGGGGGGATTTCCCGACATGTGGCGGCGCGAAAACTGGCGCGAGGCACTAGGGCGGTTCACGACCGATTTGGCACTGTTTGATATTAAGGATGAGGAGGATGCATCGTGACCGAACAGCCAGCCCAACCGGCTCGCCCATCATCGTTTGGGGGATTTGGCTCAAACGCGAATGCACAGCAGCCTGCTCAACCGGCTCGTCCGAGTCCATTTGCACGATTGGGTGGCAATGCGCAGCAGCCTGCACCCGGCGCTTCACAGCCTGCACAGCAGCCAACACCCGCTCCGCGCCCGAATCCACTGACTTCACGGCTGGGGCCGCCGAAAACACAGTGGAGGATTATCCCGCTGGTTTCTCCGCTGGTTCGCTTTGATCTGACAGGTTTGGGCGACCCTTTCCACCGGATGCTGGGTACAAAGCTTTCGGTTGAGATGGGTGAAACTCCTGCTGCCATCAAGGCGATGGAAGCGGGTGGGGAGCAGGTGGCGGAGATGGCGGCGCGTTTGGATGAAAGCTGGAAAGAATACGATTTTAAAGGGGCGCTGCTGCTCTACAATTGGAATAAGGACACGCGCTCGGTGTTGATGGGACGCATTCCTTTGGCTGAGAATACCGAACCTGAAGACTATGAAGATGATAAACGCCCTGCGCCGACGATTTTGCGGGTGTTGGATTTGTGGCTGGTGATTAATGTGTTGGCGCGAACCCGCGCGAACCTGCTGCTGCCAGATGCACCGCTCGCTCTGGAAGCGCAATATCTGGGGCGCTCGCTGTACAGCAATGACCCGCGCCTGCTCGCTCTGGCACAGGCTACCGGATGCATTGAGGAGTCCGCACTTTCATGACTCCGAACAAGTACAACTTTGGACATTCCGACGGCAGTACCCGTTTGGCTGCTCGGCTGGTGGGATGTGTGCCTGCCGCGACGATGGAATTGGAAACGCTGTGCCGGATGGCGGGAATCAAGGTCAGTAAGGCGATTCCAACGGCGGCGGTGGAATGTGTGCGCCGTCCGCGTTTGCTGATTAACCCGGATTTTGCCGCGAAATACTGCCAGCGCGATCAGCACCTTTTCCTGCTGGTGATGCATGAACTGTGGCATATCATTCTGGCGCATACACGACTGTATCCGCGTGTGACTGCCGCGCATAACGTGGCATTCGATGCCATCATCAACGCGGGATTGGCGCGTCAGTATTACAACAAGCCAGAGTATCGCGGGTTTTTCGAAGCGCTGAATCCAGCAGACAAATTCCCGAGTATGCTGCTGCGTCCGCCGGAAGGATGGCCTCATCAGCCCGTGTACCCGGAAGGGGGGCCAGCGGGAACGCGGCAAATTCTGGAACGGCTCTATCCGCCACATAATGCTAAATCCGTTTCAGTCCCGTTTTATGAAGAAATTCTACAACTGCTGCGGCAGTACGCTGAAGATAATGGTTGGGTATGGGTAGAAGGGGAGCCATTTCTGCTGGGTGATCATGATGACCCTGATGCTGAGGGGCAGGTTTTTGTAGACCCGGTGCTAGGGGAAACCATGCGCCGTTTTGCCAGCAAGATGCCGGCTGAACTGCGCCCCGGTCAGCGTCCTGGACGAGGCGGCTCGCGCAATGATTGGCAGCAGGATATTGTGCCAACTGCCGAATCGACCCGGCGGGCTTTTTCGAATGTGCTGCGGCGCTGCCTCGGCCCACGTTATGGGCGCAGCTACCAGCGGGTGAAATCGCCTGTTCCAGCAGTGGTCGGTAACAGTGTTTTGCCGAATGCGCGTGACCGGCTGGCTCCAGCGCGGCGGTTGCTGGGGGTTCCCGGTACTATATGGGCACAGCAGGGAACGGTGAAAGCGCGTGTGCCGGAAACACCGCGTAAAGCACATGTGTATCTGGATGTATCTGGCTCGATGGCGGAAGTGCTACCGCATTTGCTCGGTCTTCTGCTGCCTTATGTATTGGGTGGACAGGCCGATATTTTCCAATTTTCGACGATTGTCGAACCGCTGCCGCCTTCGATGCTGCAAAACGGGCATCTGCAAACGACTGGTGGGACGAATATCAACTGTGTGCTGGAACATGTACTTTCGGTCAAACCAATGGTCACACGGGCACTGCTGGTGACGGATGGGGCAGTTGGCAGACCCACTAATGAACTAGCGGAGCAATTGCAGGAACAAAATCTGCGCATTTATGTGGTACTACCTGCTGAGTCTCCCTGCGAAGATGATCTGCGGGATATCGCGGCATTCATGACTATCCTGCCGCCTCTGTGGGGGATTAGCTTCTAAAGCGGTAATCTAAGTCTGTTGGTGATAAGTGGTATTCTACCCGGTTTTCGCGCCAAGTAGAATGCCACTTTTGTATTTCAGCGACAGGGAAATTTTACGGAATTGAGACGAATAGGATTGTGGCAGCATTCTGATTTCATAAAATTGTGGGCGGGCAAGACGATTTCGCTCCTGAGTTTGCTGGTGACTTGACTAAGGGCAGCATGGTTCACAGGACTTGCTCCTGTTCTTTCACAATCTGCGTAAAACCACTGTTCGAGGCGAGAATGGAGCCGTGATGCGTAACATCAGCACTTAATTGTGACTGCTTTTCATCAGATAGATGTACGCATCTTCCAGACTCGGCTCAACGGGAATGGCGTTATAACGTGCATCTGGCGTTCCGAGTACCCGATACTGCACACCTTCAGCGACTTGTAACGTCGAAACAATCGATAGGCCACCATTCGGCTGTTCGCCCTTCAGCGTGATGTGCCAGACATGATCGCGTGCCCGTTGAATCAAGTCACTCGGTGAACCACGATACAGCACACGGCCTTTATCGATCACCGCCAGATCGTTACAGCTATGGCTGATGTCTTCTACGATATGTGTGGACAAAATCACCGTGCAGCGTGCCGCCATTGACGATAGAAGATTGCGGAAGCGTACCCGTTCCTCCGGGTCGAGGCCAACGGTTGGCTCATCAACAATCAGCAGTTTTGGGCTGCCGAGCAAAGCCTGCGCCACACCAATACGCCGTTTCATACCACCCGAATAGGTTTTCAGGCGGCGGTCAGCCACATCCGACAGGCGAACTTCTTCCAACAGTTGATCGATTTGCTTCTTACGGGTGACGCTGTCGGTCACACCTTTAAGAATGGCGATGTAGTCCAGGAATTCGCGCCCGGTCAGGTTCGGATACAAGCCGAGTTCCTGCGGCAGATAACCCAGCATGGATTTTGCCGCCTGCTTACCCTGACCTGTCTTGATGTCATTCCCGAATATATTGATTTCACCACTGGTTGGGCGCAGCAAACCAGCCAGAATACGCATCAGCGAGGTTTTCCCCGCGCCATTCGGGCCGACCAACCCGAACATACCACTGCCGATATTCAGATCAATGCCGTTCAATGCATGAACGTTCCCCGAATATGTTTTGGTCAGATTTTGAATGTCAATCATCATAAAGCTCCTGTCACCGGCTCGTCTTTGCCGGGTATTTACCTGTTTGCAAAAGCATTGTCCCTGATACGAACAACATCTCATTTGGTTCAATTCTGTTCGTACTGCCAATTCATCCATAAACGAATCAGGGCGAAAATGACGACAATCTGCGCTAACCCCGCACCAATCGTGAGTAATACCGTCTCAAAGGTTGGTGTCAGCAAGAGTGACGGTGGTGCGCCTCCCAACATGGCCTTTGAGAAGAGGTAATAATTCAGGATAGGTGTGCGGACAATACTGAACAGCCCTTTAGTATCCAGATTGCTTATCACTCCACCGAATAAGCCGCCGAGTATGAACATACCGATCATCGTGACAATGATTGCCATGCGACGGCTGGGCTGTGTAGCGGGGAGCAGTACCCCAAGACTTCCGTTGAGTACCACCAGCGATCCGATTCCGACCAACCACGCCTCAGCATACTCACCGAAATTGTATACGCCAGCTTTTAGCCACCATAACGCGCCAAGCAGCAGCATAACCAATCCCATCCCGCTCAGAATCGCCAGCCAGAGTCCCAGCAGTTTGCCTGTCAAATAGGCATTCGGCGATAGGGGCAGCGCGTCCAATAGGTCTCGCACCCCGTACTGACGATCCAGAGGTATTGTTTCCGCTGCGACTATCGGCAGGACAAATACCATGCTGATGCCAATGGGCGAAAACGAGATGAGAATGAGCGAACTGGTGATAATCTGACGTGCCACCGCAGAGTCAAATTCAGGGGCTTTCAACTGCTGGAAGCTGTCGCCGGAAATCAGAATACTGATTCCGACAACGCCCAACACACTCATCGCCAGAATTTTCAACCCGCGCCGCCGCCAGTGCATTCGGAACTCGTAGCGTGCCATACCCCATACCTGCATCAGAGTCATCTTATTCATAGGCTGTGTCACCTTATGCACGGCTTTCACGCCAGCGCTGCCACCACCAGATCAGCAGTCCTGCTGCGAATAATTCCACCAATCCAACCAGGAGCGCCATCACTACATCGCTGTTCGCTTGACCGTAAACATTCGAGATCATCGCTCCGCTGGTATCCGCAGGCATGAAATATCGTAAGATCGCCGGACGCGCGGGATTGAGGCTGTCCAACAGCAGGTTATTCTGACCGTAAAGCATAGTCGTGATTGTGGAGACAAAGAGTCCCATACAAATAACTGCCAGACCACCACCAATGGCTGCTGCACGTCTCCGCGTAGGTTGACCCGCTGCCAGAAATAGACTCAAACCAGGATTGAGCAGCGCCAGCGGAATCACACCAATCAGCCACATTTGTATATAGGGCATAATCTGGAAACCGCCAAATACAAACCACCCCGCCACACCAACCACCAGCGCCACAATCAACAGACTGGTAATCAGTGCGGCGAACATGCCAAGCAGTTTGCCTTCCAGATAGGTTTCACGCTTCAGCGGCAGACTATCCAGCAGTTCGCGTACACCGATGTTATGGTCAAGCGGAATAACATCCGCCATCATTGGCCCATACAGTACCAGGATGACGAAGTAAACTGGCACCCAGAAAAACGGCACAATATTCGGAACATCTCCACCCCCAGAGTTAAGATATTGATCGACAGAATTACCCAATACCACCATAATCAAGAGGATAAGAGCGATCAGACTCAGGGTAGCGACTTGTAAAGTACGCCGCCGCCAATGCATCCGCAGTTCATAGGCTGCCATACCGAGAATTTGTGAGATTTGCATTCTTTAATTTCCCTTCGAAGATTTGCCGAGTTTGCCCCCGGTCAAAATACTTTCTTCATCGCTCAACTGGCGCGCTGACATCATTACCAGCACCAGCCCAAATGCTCCCAGCACAATACGATTCAGCAGATAATCACCCGCTGCTAAATCGGTTGGCTGCAAATAGCCATAAATCGACCAGATAAATGGCTGCACCAGATTCATAGGCCAAAAGGTTGGCATTCCGGGCAGCATCGTCGTACCCAGAAAGGTGAATACAAACCAGATCAATCCCACTATTGATACTCCAAAAGCAGGTTGTCGTGATCGAATCGTGGTATAGACCCCTAACCCGCCGAAAAACAGTGCAGGCGAAATCCAGCGAACAAAGGTCAGCAGCACGTCTCCATCTCCGGCAATCATCAGACTGATAGCAGTCCCACCCAGCGCGATAACGGTTTGCAGTGCCGCAAGTATCACAAGTCGTTCTAGCAGTATCCATGAGACCGGGCGTGGACAGGCTAGCACGACTTCCATACCCGGTTCATCATCCGGCGAGAAGAGGAAAGCCGCCTGTATCCCAACGGCCAGGGGAATGATAAACTCGACTGCGCGCAGCGCACCTGCCAGTGGGAATTTTCGCGGGTCAGAATCTTTGCCAATCAGCAGCAGGATAATTCCGATTATCGCCCCTGACACACCCAACCATCCCACCACACGGAAGGACATCCGCCATGCAAATTCACGCGGGTGACTCAGGAATATCCGCACAACGCGCACAATACCCCAGAGTGCTACACCACCTAGCAGCACAGCCAGTCCGACAATAGCCGGACGGGTCTGGTCGAGTGTGAGAACTGTATCGCGCTGAATGCGATCCAATCCGAACAGCACCGCCCCTGTCACGAGGATAATCAGCGCCAGTTTTAACAGCGCCATTACCGGCTGTGGCAGATGGTGCAGCAGCGGCAGGCGTTTTTCTAACGTAGTCAATTCGAGTCTCCTATTCTTCGCTCATTGTGACCAACCCACCACAGGGATAGAACCACCAGCAGCGGGGCGAGAACAAACAAAAGTGGACGAGTTTCCAAAGCGGATAATCCGGGCAGTGACAGCAGATAGGGCAGCCATTCCGATGAGGCTACACTGCGGAACAGTACATGCATCCCCCAGATTAGTAATCCTGCAAGTGAACCGGCAATCGCATCTCCGCTGAAAATACTCAGCGTGAAAGCCAGTCCTGATAGGAATGTCATCGGCGCTAACCATGACATCACCAGAGGCCACAGCGACACGTCGGCATGAGCCAGCACCAGCACGATACTTGCTATCAGCGATAGTAGCAGATCAAACCCGAAAACCAGCGTGAGCCGTGCCAGCAGCAGTAACCGCGTGGATGCCGGAGTCGAATCTTCCAGTTCCAGCATGTGTTCGACATCCGAGTCGTAGAGCAGCGCCACGCCGAAAGCTGCCACCAGCGGAGCCAGAATCGCAATCGGGGTCGCACTACCGAGTGCTGTGTTGTAGGTTGCCAGCGTCACCAGCGTTCCCAGTAGCATAATCAAGGCCGATGCCGCCCAGATTTCCCGCCGCACTACCCGGAACTGCGAGCGCATGATTAGGAGAGGCCACCACTCATACCAGTGTTTTGATAATAGAGGTATGTTCGCCTCTACTGCTGGCATTTCGTGTTCCAGCACTTCCAGCAGGCGTATGGTCAGTTTGGTGTCCGCCGCTGGTGCTTTCCAGTCTTTAAGACGGCTCACCACCTGTAATAATTCATCTGCTTCGTCATCTGCTCCGGTATCTTCACGCAGCATCGCCCGAAGCTGTTCATCGTTCTGAAAATTTTGCTCGTTCATACTATTTTTCTCGTTCCAGTAGACATTCCCGCAAACGTCCCAACCCCAGACTCAAACGCGATTTGACTGTCCCCACCGGGATGTTCAAAATCTCGGCAATCTCGCCTAACGAAAGTTCCTGGTAATAACGTAATATGACCGCTTCCCGTTGATGATCGGGCAGTGTGCGCAGCGCCAGAATCACCTGCTGCGTTTCCGCGTCCAATAGCAGCGCTTCCTCCGGCAGCGGAAATTCGTCACTCATGCGATCAACATCATCCGACATGCCGAATGACCGCTGTGTCTCCGCCTTCTTATAGTGATCGCGTACCAGATTGGTCGCAATCTGATACAACCAGGGCTTGAACGGACGCGGATGCTGATACTGTTGAATCGAACGCAGCACCCGCAGAAAGGCTTCCTGTACCAAATCTTCCGCTAATGTGCGGTCTCCATCGGTCATCCGGTACAGGAATCCAATCAAGGAACTCTGGTGGCGCTCCACCAGCAGCGCTAAATGCTGGCGATTACCCTGTTTAATACCTTGCGCTAAATCCTCGTCGGTCAGAAAAGCCATTGTGTCTAACCAGATATATTCGATTGACAACACCCATTACGAGCATAAGTCCAAATGGTTCATGAGCTGCGTTATAATCGCGCCATATTCATTTAGTCACTATTTCGCATAAAGGATGAACTGTGACCGAGCCAAAACAAAAAATTACGGCGGAAGACCTTTACCGCATCACGCATGTCGAAGACCCGCGTATCAGCCCGGATGGACGCTGGATTGCCTACGTGCAAGTGACTGTGGACAAATTAGATAACGGATACAAACGTAATATCTGGTTAGTTCCCACGAGCGGCGGCGAGCCTTTCCAACTCACTCGCAGCGGCAAGGATACCCAACCACGCTGGAGTCCCAATGGCGACACACTGGCTTTTGTGTCCTCGCGAGATGATAAGCCGCAGATTTATCTCCTGCCAATCCGGGAACCCGGTGGCGAGGCTCGTGCCCTGACCAGTATGCTCAACGGCGCGAACAGCCCGGTATGGTCGCCGGATGGAACCCGGTTGGCTTTTCTGGCGGGGATGAACACTGCTGAACGGGCTAAAGAAGATCTGAAGGAAGAAGACCCAAAGCCGATTGATAAGCTGGATGCCAAGCATCGCAAGGAACGCCGTGAGCAGGATGAAACCAAACGGGTTGACCCGCGCGTCATCTGGCGAATGCCCTATCGCACCGGAACCAGTTTTATCAGCGACCATTTCGCCCAGATTTATGTTATGCCGATAGCGGAAGGGTTAGAAAAAGAAGCCGCGCGTCCAGTGCGTTTAACCAATGTCGATGCGGATTACAACACACCCAAATGGACACCAGATGGCAAATATATTCTGACTGCCCGTATCGGCAACCCTGAAGATGACGAACCCTGGCGCTGGTCGAATCTATATCGCATCAATGTCGCGGATGGTTCGCATGAGCAGTTGACCGACGAAACCTACAGCAGTGTCGATCCGACGGCCTCACCCGATGGCGAATGGATTGCCTTTGTCCGTTTCCCGCGCGAACAGCTCAGTGAGCGCATTGCCCGTCTGGCGATTATGCCAGCCGCAGGCGGCGAGATTCGCGATCTGAACCTTGAGTTTGACCGCAATTTTAACGAGTTCAAGTGGATTCCTGATAGCAGCGGCTTGCTGATTAATGCGCTCAATGAAGGCGATATTGAACTCTACCGTATCTCGCTTGCAACAGGTGAAGTCGAAAAGGAAATCGGTGGCACCCAGTACATCGAAGCTTTCGATGTTCA
Organism: Aggregatilineales bacterium; assembly: GCA_044226645.1. GTDB lineage: Bacteria > Chloroflexota > Anaerolineae > Aggregatilineales > Phototrophicaceae > CFX2. Next base: position 5,974 of record JBGAGR010000035.1, on the reverse strand, counting down.
CGCCGAAGCCGGAATTGCCTTCACATCCAGCACGGCTTTCGATCCCTCTGAACTTTACTGGCAGGCTTCCAGCGTTGATAAGCCTGTGCAGATGACGCAGGTCAACCAGAAATTCCTCGACAGCGTGATTATCCAGAAGCAGCACGAGATTCGCTGGAAATCACCCAGCGGAATCGAGATTCAGGGCTGGTATCTGCTCCCAGTGGATTATGAGCAGGGCAAAACCTATCCGCTGGCACTCAATATACATGGTGGGCCGCACGTCATGTGGGGGCCGGGTATGAAGTCCATGTGGCACGAGTGGCAGTTCGATGCTGCGCGGGGTTATGTCGTCTTTTACTGCAACCCGCGCGGCGCAGATGGCTACGGCGAAGGCTTCCAGATGGCACTGCACGGCGATTGGGGCAATGTCGCGATGGATGACATCATGGCGGGTGTCGATACACTTCTCCAAAAAGGCTTTGTGGACTCCAAGCGCATGGCGGTCACAGGTGGCTCATACGGGGGCTATATGACTGCCTGGATTCTGGGGCATTCAGATCGCTTTGTCGCTGGTGCTGCGCTGCGTGGAGTTTACAACCTGCTCGGCTTCTCCGGTGTTACCGATATTCCCAGCTTCATTCCCACTGAATTTGGTGTCGAACTCTGGGATAACCCCATGTTCCTATGGGAGCATTCGCCGCTGGCACATGCCCATAAGATCAAAACCCCGCTGCTCATCATGCACAGCGAGAATGATTACCGCGTCCCGATTGCGGAAGGGGAACAGTTATTTGCCTATGTCCGGCGCAGCGGCGGCACAGTGCAGCTCGTCCGTTTCCCCCGTGACGGTCATGAAATGACTCGCAGTGGCGAACCGGAACACCGCCTCAGCAGTTTGACGCATATCATCAACTGGTTCGATAAATACTGTATGCAAGAAAAGTAGTCGGATGAGTTAGTTCGGGGTGACGGATTCCAATCACCCCGAATTCTAGTATTTAGGCATTTGAGCGATTCGGGCAAACAAGGGATTTCAACCCGCTCCTTGTAAGCGACGAGGACATAAGGTGAATTGACAGGCGGGCATGTGGCGTGAAAACCATATGCCTGTTTTCATTTCCACCGCATGGGGTGGCTACGCAATTGCCGATATAATCGCGGGTAAACAACTTCTTATCCGGAAAGGTCAATTATGTCTGTCTCGATTACTCAACTAAAGATTACAGATGTGGAATACCGACAGCGCTGCGAACAACTTTTGTCCCATCTACAGGCGGAACAACTCGCCGGGGTCGTCCTTTTTGACCGCGATTACATTCTCTATTATGCCGGATTCGCCTTTATCCCCACTGAAAGACCGATGGCCTTTGTCATGAACAACAAAGGTGAACGGGCGATGTTTGTACCGCGTCTGGAAGTGGAACATGCCAAAGCTAATGCCCTGATTGAACGAGTGGATAACTATGATGAGTATCCAGCGGATCCACATCCCATGAATGTGCTGAAAAACATGCTGGCGGATATGGAAATCAGCGGGAAAATCGGCGCGGATAGTGACGGCTATCCCTGGATATTTGGCTATCGCGGTCCCGCATTATCGGAATTCACCGGCGCGAAGGTCATTCAGGTTCGCGCGATTGTTGAAGATCAGATGGCGATTAAATCCCCGGCGGAAATCGCGCTAATTCGCGAGAGCATTCGATGGGGCAATCTGGCACATATGCTCTTGCAGCGTTACACCTGTGTCGGTGCGACTGAGACGGAAGTGAGTCAGCGCGCCAGCACGGAAGCGAATCGGGCGATGCTGGATGCCATTGGCCCGGTTTATAGAGGGCAAAATCCATTTAGCGAAGGGGCAAGCGCAGGGTATCGTGGACAGATTGGGCGCAATTCGGCTATTCCACATGCTCTGGGTAACAATATAGTTTTTCAGGCAGGGGATGTATTGGTCACGGGTGCCGGTGCGCCGGTATGGGGGTATGGTTCCGAATTGGAACGTACCATGATTATTGGTCAGCCGACGGATGAACAGCGGCGCTTTTTTGACCATATGGTCGCGCTGCAAGACACGGCCTTCGAAGCGATGGTTCCGGGGAAGCCTTGTTCGGTTGTTGAAGAGGCGGTGTTGGCCTATTTCGAAAAGCATGATTTGATGGCTTATCGCAAGCATCATGTCGGACACTGCATCGGGCTGCGCTATCACGAAGGGCCATTTCTGGATCGAGGCGACCAGACCATTATGCAACCAGGAATGATTTTCACCGTTGAACCGGGACTGTATTCTGCTGGGGTAGGTGGATTCCGTCATTCCGATACCGCCGTAATCACTGAAGATGGTGTCGAATTGATGACCTACTATCCGCGTGATCTCGAAAGCCTTATCATTCCTATCTAAAATTGATTGTTCGACAAGGGAAGTTGTGGAACTACTTCCCTCAACTGTCTTGGTGCCGGGAGTGTTATCCTGTTGATAAATAAATTTTGTGTGAATTGATCCTCAAAACTCACAAAATTAATCAATGATCCGTCAACTGTGCATCTATAATGAAAATACATTCAAGAGTCGCTTAGTAACCCTCGCACCATGACTGTAACACGTTGGCGAAGTGCTGGGAATATAACTTTCTATGTATGATCTCGAAAGCGAGAAATATCGGATGAATCAGCAAAAACTACCACTCATTTTATCTGTGGACGATGAACCTTCAAATCTGGTTTTGATTGAGCGGATTTTGCGGGTGAAGCAGTTAGAAGTTGTAGGTGTTAACAGCGGGGCGGAAGCGCTGGATAAGCTCGCCAGCCAGTCTTTCGATTTAGTTTTGCTGGACATTATGATGCCTGTGATGAATGGCCTGGAAGTCCTCAAGCAGATTCGTAGTAATCCTGAAACTGCTGAGATTCCTGTCATTTTGATTTCCGCCCTGAACGATACTCATAGCATCGCAAAGGGATTGGAAGCCGGAGCGAATGACTACATTACCAAGCCCATTGATATGGATGTTACGCTGGCGCGTGTGCAGACCCAGGTCGCGCTGAAGCAGCTTCAGGATCACCGTAAGCAAACGATTGCTGAATTACAGGCGGCGCAGGAACTAAAAAGCCGTTTTTTAAAAATCGCCTCGCACGATTTAAAGGGGCCGCTCATGAATTTTCGGATGGGGACAGGTCTTCTCAAAGACTCATTAGCTGGCGATGAGGCCAATTTGAAACTGTTGGAAATTCTGGAGGCCTCCGCTGATTCGATGCAAGTGTTGATTAATGATTTCCTGGATAGTGCGGCTGCTGATACCGCTGCCGAAAATTTACATCCAGACCGGGTTGAGCTAAACAACCTCATCAGTGACCTAATGGCCGAACACAGCCTGAATGCTCAGCGGAAAAATATCTGCCTCGAGGTGGATAGCTGGGACGGAGCGGTCTGGGCTGATCCTGCGCGCTTCCATCAGGTTTTGGGTAATCTGGTCAGTAATGCTGTCAAATACAGTCCTCCCGGCGCAAAAGTGACCGTGTGGACAGAACCTCAGGATGATGGTGTTTGTGTATTCGTGGCCGATCAGGGACCTGGAATTCCAGCAGACGAACAGAATCGCTTATTCACCCAGTTTGGCAAGCTCAGTCCACGTCCCACAGGCGGGGAGAGCAGCACTGGTCTGGGGCTGTGGATTGTGAAACATCTGGTCACGATTCAAAACGGTGAAGTGGGTGTTATTTCCCCGCCCGAAGGGGGTTCGACCTTCTGGGTTAAGATGCCAGCGGCCTAAACTGGATTGAGAGCAGCCTTAGCCGTTTTCGGCTGCTTTCAGCAGGCCGACATAACTGGCCAATATGTCGCTGACTGTGACGATACCGACTAATTTTCCATTCCGTACAACGGGTAAACTACCGAATTTGTGCTTCCTGAGCAGGTTGGCGGCTTCCACAGCCGCAGCGCTGGCTTCTATAGTAAGTGGGTCGCGCGTCATACAGGCTTCGGCTGTCACTGTATTCAACAGTGCACGATCCTGTGAACGTTCATGCATGACAAAGGGTGAATTCATCGCCAGACGAGTATCCCGATCTGTCACAATGCCGAGTACTTTCCCCTCATTGGCTACAATGATCTGACGACAGGCGTTGGTTTTCATCAACTTCAGAATTTCAGCCAGCGGCGTGGATAGGGTGACAGTAATCGGGTCTGGGGTCATGATATTCTCAACAGCGATCACAGAATACTCCTCGTTCCTGTAGATTTTGTTTTATTATAGCGTGTTCATCGCGCTTCGTGTTTAGCCGCTAGCTTCCTGCCTTGTTCGAGTGCTGCATAGTTCAGATCAAGAAGATGTTGGTGGCGAGCGGGTAGATGGCGTTTCAAGGCGGCGCGGACAGTTTCAATGGGGATGATGCCGCTGCTTTCCAGAGCCGCTCCCAGTAAGACGACATTGGTTAGTTTTGCATTACCCAACTGATCGGCGATCTCGGAAGCAGTTACGGGGAGATAGAGGATATCCGTCCGGCTGGGCTTTTCCGCAATCAAGGATGCATTTAAGACCAGCATACCCCCCGCTGCAACAACGGATTCGTATTTGGTGAAGGATGGGTTATTGAATACGATGACGGTGCTCGGATGCCTGACGATGGGTGAACCGATAGCTCTATCGCTGATGACGACAAAGCAGTGTGCTGTGCCACCGCGCATTTCCGGGCCATAGGATGGAATCCAGGTCACTTCCAGGCCTTCATCCATCGCTGCATAGGCCAGAAGCTGTCCGGCGAACATCACACCCTGACCCCCAAACCCGGCGAATAGAAATTCCTGCTGCATGATTGGTTACATCCCTTCAATCTTGTTCGGAACTTTGAAATCGCCTAATGGGTAATATGGCAGCATATTGTCCTTGATCCAATTCAATGCTTGATCGGGTTGGATTCCCCAATTCGTAGGGCAGCTTGAGAGCAGTTCGACCATGCTGAAACCTAACCCCTGCCGTTGGACCTGAAGCGCGGTTAAGATGGCTTTTTTCGCTTTGCGGATGTTAGCGATATCATGCAGGGAACGCCGTACAACGTATGCTGCACCCGGCAGCGTCGCCAAAAGTTCGCTCATACGAATGGGCTGGCCGGTTGAGGCCGCATCTCGTCCATTGGGCGATGAGGTGGTTTTCTGACCGAGCAGGGTGGTAGGAGCCATTTGCCCGCCCGTCATACCATAGACTGCGTTGTTGATGAAGATGGTTGTGATATTTTCGCCTCTGGCGGCGACATGTAAGATTTCGCCTGCGCCAATTGAAACCAAATCTCCATCGCCCTGATAGGTCACGACCATTTTGTCAGGCTGAAGGCGCTTGATGCCAGTAGCCATCGCCGGAGCACGCCCATGTGCCGCTTCGCAGCCATCCATCTCAAAATACTCGTAGGCAAACACCGAACATCCCACTGGTGCGACCAGTATAGTTTCCTCACGAATCCCCAGCTCGTCTATGGCTTCAGCCAGCAGGCGATGGGCGATTCCATGTGTGCAGCCAGGGCAATAATGCGTATGAACATTGGCCAACGACTGGGGACGCTCATAAACTACCTGCATCGTTGGCGCAGAGCTTAGAAGTGCTGTTGACATGCTTGCCTCCTAATAGGTAATGGGCATCAGGCGATGACTTGCCAGACGGCTGTAAAGGTTCTCAATCGTGCTGAGGATGTCATCCGGCATGGGGACAATTCCACCCATGCGCCCGTAAAACTCGACAGGGATTTGTCCGCCAATTGCCAGGCGTACATCGTCCAGCATTTGTCCGGCGTTCATCTCCACAACCAGACATCCGCGCAGATTATCGGTTAATTGGGAAAGGCGTTCTTCGGGAAACGGCCACAGTGTTTGTGGACGCAGCAGACCGACCCGCATCCCTTTGGCACGCGCCATTTCGACAGCGCTGTAAGCAATCCGTCCGGCTGTGCCATATCCGATGACTAACAGCTTGGCGGTGTCCGTCCAATATTCCTGCCAGCGGGGTTCATACTG